>CALFXO010000195.1 GCA_937958025.1 uncultured Syntrophobacteraceae bacterium | reverse complement strand
CCTGTATTGCCGTATATATCCGCCTCCTGCAAGGCGAGGCCCGCCCATTTGGAGTTTTCGGCGACCACCGCCTCCTCCACGCGGGTGGAGGGATCGAGCCCCCGGAGCATGCGGTCAAGGAAAGCGACGACATTAGGACGCAGCATTTCGCTCGCCATGCGCATGCCGCCGATAAAAGTGGGATTGACCACGTAGTTCGCGCCCGCGTAGTAGAATTTGTCCACACGGTTGTTTTCGTCACAACGGGCCACGATCTTGATCTTGGGGTTGGCATACCGCGCCTGGACCGTTATCAGAAGATTGTGGCTGTCGTCGTTGAGCGTGGCGACGACGCCAACCGCCCGCGCGATTCCGGCGCGCTTCAGCGCCTCCTCCTCCGTCGCGTCGCCGCGCAGGATGCAAAGGTCCTTGAAATGCTCCTGCGCCCATGCGATCCGGTCCGGGTCTCCTTCGATGACGACGCAGGGGTGCTTCGTAACGTACAATTCCCTGATGACATTGGAGCCTATCCGCCCCGCGCCGCAGACGATGACGTGTCCCTTCATCGCGGCAATGCGCTTTTCCATGCGCCGCTCCTTCAGAAGATGGGTGAAGTTCTTTTCGACGACAAAGGCCGTCACCGTCGAGACGGCGTACAGGGTGACTCCCATGCCGACCCACATCAGCCCCATACTGAAAGTGCGGGCGTCGGGCCCCATCTGGTCGAGAATTTCGCCGTACCCGACGGTCGTTAGCGTGATGCTCGTCATGTACGCGCAATCCAGCAGGGACCAACGCCCATGACCGATGAAGTAATATCCGAACGTTCCCAGGAAGCAGGTGACGGCGACCAGGAGCAAGGGCCGGACGAGCCTGTCGAGAAGTTCCGAGGCCAATGCCAGATCTGGACGTAATGACACCGTGCGACGCTTGCCGGTCATTGCGGCGCGCCCTTTTCAATGGAGGTTATGACTGCCTGCCCTTGTCTTCTTTCACTTCACGCTTGTGGAGATGGCTCGTGAGCTGCCCATCTTTCCAGCGTGCGCTGCAATTATAGCAGACAATTCAGCAAAGGGGGCGGAGAAGACGGGAGATTGCATAAAAGAAAACGGGCCAGACCGCGTCGTCCGCCGTCAGGAGGCGACGGCGGGCGTCTCTGATGGGTTGGGGGAGAACGCATGAATGTTGGCCGCAGGCTGAGGTGAGCTGTGGAGAACCCCAGCAAAGGGGGTCAGGCTTTTGTTGGGGTTCGCATTCGCTCACCTATATCGACTTTCAAGCAGTAGAAAGAAGATGCAAGTTCCTCGACGTCCAATTCGGGCGCCGCTTCCAAAACTCCGGTAAGTTCCTCCGTGACTGCGCACTTCCCCAAGAGGAGGAGCCAGGCGTAGCGGTGCTGCTTCTCCCGGCTCGTTGGCAAGTTCACGGGGATGGGGCCGATCGGAATCAACCGAAGGCTCGACTTCTAATTCGGGCTTCTTCCCCGCACCTGGATACTCTATCTGGGATGCGCCGCCCGAATTACACCACGGATCACACCACCATGTTCACCTGCTGGACCGTTCCCGCCTGCCCGTCTTCATGGAGGTAGACTCCCGTGCTGACGAGCTGGCCGTCGAGGTTGTTCTCCGCGTCCTTGACGCTGAAAAGCGTCGAGATGGACCCCAGGTATATGGCCCCGACGTCCTTGTCCGCGAGGCCGCTCAGCTCATCGTTTCCCTCTTCGTCCTTGGTCCATACGGAAAGCTTGTTGTAGATGGAATCGTTCTCGTCGATCCAGCCGTTGCCGTCTTCGTCGTAAGCGGAGAGGTCGGCGAACCCGTCGCCGGAGGCCGTGCCGAAAAGCTCGGAGCCGTCGTTGATTACGCCGTCCTGGTTGAGGTCCAGCGCGAGGAGGCCGCTACCCTGGCCGACGAAGGACATCTGCTCTTCCGTTCCGTCCGAATTGAGGTCAAAGGAATATTTCTCGTCGGTGAGATCAGCCGACGAACCGTTGAAGTTGATGACGAGCGGATCGACGGCCACGGCGTCGCCGGCTCTGATCGATGTGGAAGTCTCTTCCAGGTATTCCCTGCTCATTTGCAGGTCGATGGAAAAACCTATCTGACGGCCATCGGCGGTCTGGATCACCCCCTTGGCGCTAAAGGACGTGCTTTCCGATTCATAGTGCACAGTGCTGCTGTCGTAGGCGAGCCCCCACCCCTGGGACGCCTGTCCGGAGGAGCCCGCGGAAGCGCCGGTTTGCCCCCCGGATGACGCGCTCCCGGAGGATTGACCAGACGCCTTGAGATGGATCGATCCCACCCGGATTTCTCTACCCGTCATGGCTTCCACGATTTCCTTGAGCAGGTAGGTCCTGCCGTCCATAGGGGCGGCTTCGCCATCATCGCTTCCAGCCGCGCTTTGCACCCCCCCAGAGGAAACCGCCGTTTCCGAGGTCAATGTCGCCGTCGTCGACTGTCGCAACGCCCGGAGACGCATGGAGGCCGCATCGGAGAGCGTCAGCTTGTCCTGCGAGCTTCCATGGGCTCGCGGGTCTTCCACGCTCCGCTTGGTCGTCCGTCCGTTGCCGGACCAGACAGTCAATTGCTCGCTCTTCTGGTCCAGTTCCATAGCCGTATGGCTTGAAGCCATCTCGATTTCAGATGCCGCAATTTTCATTGTTCTCCCCTCTTGTCTGTGGTGGTGGCTGGGTTATATTCGTCTAGTCGGCTACATTGCGATAAATCTTGAGAGCTTTCATCCAGGACGCGCAACGCCGACGGGCCACCCGATGCGCGGGGGACAAAAATCCTTATCGAAAAGCCTTTCCCACCCTTATAATGGACCCCGACGCCATTCATCTTTCGAGGCGTCCGGGCGTTTGCGCATCCCGGTTGAAGAGCGCGGGGACTGGAAAAATATGGAGGGACGTCGATGAACAGCCGGTTAGAAGACCTGGAGCGGCTAAGGGTCGAGCACAACATTTACGCCGATCTTGCATCCACCTTGACGGCCACCCTCGATCTTTCGGAAATACTCAACATAATCATGAAAAAAGTCGGGGAGCTGCTGAACCCGGAAAACTGGTCTCTGCTGCTGGTGGAGGACGATAAGGAGCACTTGTCATTTGAAATCGCGGTGGGGGAGGGGGCTCATGCAATCAAGGGCAACCGCCTCAAAGTCGGAGAGGGAATCGCGGGATGGGTGGCTGCAACCGGGGAGTCCGTCCTGGTCCCGGACGCGCAGGAGGACCCGCGATTCTGCAACCGTTTCGACGCCATGAGCGATTTCACGACGCACTCCATCATCTGCGTGCCCATGGTGTACCGGGGCAAGGTGCTGGGCGTGATAGAGCTTGTCAACAGAATAGAGGACACTGCATTCACCGATCTCGACATGCGCGCTCTGCAAACCATAGCCGAATTCGCCGCGATCGCCATCCAGAATGCGAAGCAATACAGGAAGGTCCATCAGCTGTCCATCACCGACGACCACACCTCGCTTTATAATGTACGTTTCCTGTACGGGGAGTTGGACCGCAGGCTTGCCGAAGCAAACGAACGGGGAGGGGCGGTGTCGATCATTTTCCTGGACCTCGACCACTTCAAGGACGTGAACGACGTGCACGGCCACCTGTGCGGAAGCAAGATGCTGCGGGAAGTCGGCCTGCTCATCAAGGAAACGGTCCGCGCGTCAGACATCGCCGTGCGATACGGGGGCGACGAATTCCTTGTGCTCATGCCGGGCTCAGGGAAAGAAGAAGCCCTCCGGTTTGCCAAGCACCTGCGCGAACGGGTGCGGTCCCACGTCTTCCTTGCGGAGGAGAATCTCAATCTCCATATAACCGCGTCTTACGGCGTCGCCTCCTATCCGTGCGACGCCAAAGATAAGAAGGGACTCTTGAGTCTTGCGGATGGGGCCATGTATAAGGTTAAGGGGACGACGCGGGACGCTGTCGCCTGCGCGTAAATCGCTTGCCAATCAGCTAGCTGCTGGCCTCGCCGCCGCGCGCTTGCCGCTTGGCCGCGTCGAGCGTCTTCCGCACCAGCTCCGCCATTTGAACCATGTCGAGCGGCTTCATGACGATCGCCGTCACCCCTATTTTCCCTGCCTCTTCTTCCGTAAGCTTCGCACTGTAACCTGTGCAGAGGATAACGGGCGTCTCCGGGCGAATATGAAGGATTTCCGAGGCGAGTTCGACGCCGGTCAGGAGTGGCATGGTGTAATCCGTGATGACCAGGTCGAAGGCGTCCGGGTTTGCCCGGAACGCTTCGAGCGCTTCCACCGCGTTCGTCTTCCCCACGACATGATAGCCGAGCTCCTCCAGGATCTGTGTGTTCAGATCGACCAGCACCCTTTCGTCGTCTACGACCAACACCCTTTCCGAGCCCGTTGGGAGGTCCAAAAGGGGCTGTTCCGGCTTTTGGATTTCCGTTTCGATTTTCGGGAAGTATACATCGAATGTCGAGCCCTTCCCGATTTCACTGAGCACCGAGACGGCGCCTTCGCACCGTTTGATGATTCCGTGCACGACGGCGAGCCCCAGTCCGCTTCCCTGTCCCACTTCCTTGGTGGTAAAATACGGGTCGAAGATGCGCTGCAATGTCTTGTCGTCCATGCCGCACCCCGTATCAGAAACGCTCAGTTTGAGGAATTCCCCCGGCTTCATTTCGTACAGTGATAAATTGTCCAATTCGGATTCGGACAAGGCGACGCGCGTCAGGGACACGTCGAGAACCCCCTTGTTGTTCATTGCGTGGACGGCGTTGGTGCAGAGGTTGATCAGCACCTGATGGATATGGGTTGCATCGGCGAGGGCGGAGCCGTTCTCGATCTTCGCGCGAATTTCTATGGTGCTCGGCAGGAAGCCCCGCAGGAGTTTCAACGCCTCATTTACGACGTCGCCCATCTCGATCAGGGAGCGGGGCTGCTCCTGCCCCTGCCGGCTGAAGGCCACGATCTGGCGAATGAGGTCCCGCGCCCGGAATGCCGCGTTGAGCGCCTGCCGCAGGTTCTCCTGCAGGATGTCCGGGAGAGACCCGTTCTTCAACGCCAGTTCGACGCCCCCGATTATGGGGGTCAGGATGTTGTTAAAGTCATGGGCTATGCCTCCGGCCATGGCCCCAACCGCCTCAAGCTTCTGTCCCTGCCTCAACTTCTCTTCCACTTTCAGAAGTTCTGTTACGTCGCGCTTCACCGCGACGAAAAAGCGGATGGCGCCCGCACTGTCCCGAATGGGCGAGATGATGCATTCCTCTATGTAGGAGGCGCCATTTTTTCTGCGGTTTGTCATTCGATTGCGCCACACGCGCCCGGATCTTATCGTTTGCCAGAGGTCTGTATAATAATCGTCGCCGTGCTCCCCGCTTTTTAGCATCCTTGGGTTTTTCTCAAGCAATTCGGAGCCCTGGTATCCGGTAATGCGCTCATAGGCTGGGTTGACAAATACGATTGTCCCGTTCGGGTCGGTGACCAGCACCCCTTCCGCGGATTGCTCCACGATGGCCGCGAGCATATGCAGCCGGCTATCGGCTTCCTTCTGCGCCGTGACGTCCCGTATCGACTCGATGGCCCCGACGATATTTCCCGCCTCGTCGTGCAGGGGCGACGCCTTCGCGTAAACGTGCGCTCCCCGGCCTCCATAAAGCGCCGGGCAGAATGTCTCCGTTATCAGGGCGCTCCCTTCGCATTTCACAAATGGATAGCAGGCCTTCACGCGTTCGCTGTCCTCCCATATGAGGTCCATGAGCTGCCCCCGCGCTTTCCCGTAGAACGGTTTTGTGTAAAGATGCTCTCCTTTTCCCAGCATTTCTTCGGCCGGGGTCCCGGTCATCTGCTCTATCGCTCTGTTCCAGATGATGACCTTCTTATCCGCGTTGATGGCGAGGGTCGCGTCGGGCAGAAAATCTATGATGTCTTTTAGTTTTCTCTCGTTCTCGCGGAGGGCCGCTTCGGTCTTCATCCGCTCCGCATTCTCACGGAGCAGGGCTTCCTTCGCGACGGTGGCGCCCCGAAGGTTTTCCGCCATGATAGTGAGGTCTGCGGCCAGTTGGCCCAGTTCATCGGTTCGTCCTATCGCAATATGGTGATTCAGGTCGCCCGTGGCGAGAATCTGTACGTCCTCCCGCAGCGCACGGATGGGGCGGATGAGTTTGACGGAGCTGTAGCGGAGGCCGAAGGCCGTTGCAATGACGATGATGGCGAGTGAAACCGCTCCGAATATCTTCCACATGAGGCGGAACGGGGCATAGGCGATGCTGTGCGGCGTTTCCACTATGAGGCCCCATCCCGTCAGCGGAATGGCGGAGGCCATTCCGACCACCTTTCCTCCCAGGACGCCTACGTAGTCGTGGGGTTCAAAGTCTTTGGCAAGGAATCGCTTCACCGACTCAATGGACCGCATGCTCCTGTGTTCGAGGACCGCCGAAAGGTCCTGGGATGCGATGAGGCAGCCTTCGCTGTCCACCATATACGCATCCAGGTCTTCGCTGGTAAAATCACTTCCGATCAGGCGCCACATCATGGAGACGTTTATGTCCGCCGAGAGGACGGCCTGCACTCCGTGCAACGGACCGGCGATCGGCGCATAGATCCTCAGCAGCGGAAACCGGCTATAGGGCGATATCCCGACAGGTCCGAACGCGACGTTTCCATCGATGGCTTGCTGGAAAGCGGCGTCCAGCCGGATAGCATTCTGTTCGCCCAGGATGTTGGTGTGGTGGCGGGACGCCCGGCAGGCTGTCTTGCCCTCCGGGGTCAGGAGCGCCACTTCCTCAAATTGGTTTTCCCTGAAGAGGAATTGCAACATGATGCGCTCCGCCTCCCGCGTCTCCCTTTCGTGAGGAGCGATCCCGTCCGCAAGACGCCTGATGCCGATGGTGGCGGCCTTCAACTGAGAGTCTATTTCCTGGCTGATCCTTTCCATCGCCTTGTGCTGGTCCGCCATCATTTTCTGCCGGTAGGTCGAAAATCCCAGGACAAAGAAGGACCCCGTCAGGACCAACATGGGAATAACGGAGAAACAAAGCAGAAGCAGGACGATTTGCCCGGCGACGCTCTCCGATGAGCGTAGTGAGAATCGCGCCTTCATTGGGGGCGCCCCTCCGTGTAGATATTAATGGGCCAGATTGCTTCATGGTCGGCAAGGGATTCCGGCCACACCGTCGTGTATTTCCCGTGCTGGACCTGTACGATGACGCCTCTGCCGAGGGTGTTCTGCCCCGTTTCCGGATCAAACCGGATGCCGTCCCAGGGCATGATGAGGTTGCTTCCATCGACGTCGATCGCGCGAATCGCCTGCCGCATTGCCTCGGGCGCAGCCTTTCTTGCACTCCTGGCCGCAGCGGCCAACACCATGATCCCGGTGAACGACCTTGCTGAACTGCCGCTCATGTCACGGCCCCGGCGCGCGCGGTAGAGATCGTTTATGGTGGAGATGGCTGGTTTTCTGGCCGCAAGGTCGAGCGCCCAGACTTCCCGGCTGAGGATGTTTTCGGCTCCCGTCCCCAAGCTGGTGATGAACTCCGAGCCGATGAACCCCGCATTCATTCCGATAATCCCCGGCGGCCGGACCCCGCTGGACAAATATCCCCTCACGATCGCCAGTGCGTCATGGTCGTAGGATGCTTGCAGGATGACGGCGGGCATGGCCGCCCGGACGCTTTCCACTTCCCCGTCAAAATTCTGTGCTCCCGCATCGTAGGGAACATTTGCGACGATCTGCCACCCTCTTTCCCAAGCCAGCTTCTGCTGCGCCTGCGCAACGCTCGTGCCCCACAGGCCATTCTCATAGACGAGGGCGATGCGCTTTTCACCCGAGCCGGGATGCCTTTCCCGCATGGCGTCCAGAAAATCGAAAAAGTTGCGGGAAAACATTTCGTCGTCCGGCGTGGAGCGAAAGAACCATCGCAATCCCCTTTGCACAAGAAGCGGCGAGGTGGATTCCGCATTGAGAAAGGGCGTCTTCAATATTTCAGCCTGTTCGCTCGCGAGAGCCGTGGCGCTGCTTCGGTAGCACCCCATGAGCGCAATGGCCCCCTGGCGCAGTACGAGGTCCTCCACGCATTTTGCGGCGGTAGCGGAATCCCCCTTGCTGTCGCAATAAAGGACCTCGATGGGGCGCTCCGCTTCGGATGACCTGCTCATAGCAGGCAGTGGAGAGGGTTGGATTGCGTGATTATTATTCGCGATTTCAACGCCCAGTTCTATCCCCGCCTTAAGTTCTTCACCCGTGGCGGCATCCGGTCCCGAGAAAGGGTAGATCGCCCCTATGCGGACGGGTCTGCTCACGCTGTCTTGATGTGAATTATTGGAACATCCTCCCATCGTTGCAACGGCAAGCGCAATAAGCAGGCTAAGCCATATGGAGCGGAGACCCGCGCGAATCCCCTTTGAGGAGACTCTCACAACAGAGAACGGGGGCAACAAAAATATGACGACGGTGACGAAAAATACGACGTCCGCGGTTCGCCCTGTCATGATGCGTCCTCCAAATATTAAAGTATTTTAAGCATATTGGAGGACCGGAACGGACACGGGACATCAAACATGACGCCCGAGCCCGCAACGGTGCAACTCCCCCTTTGGCAACCGCAGGCGATCAGCCAACTCCAGCACTCTCTTCAAAGCATCTCGAGCCTTAGTGCGAAGATATGAATCGGCAAAGGATTTGGAAATGTGGATGAACCCTACGGGCGTTCGATCGCCGCCTATCTGCGATTCTCGTCCTGCTTGTTGCGATGTCTCCCTTCGGGCCGCGTTCGCGGGAAGCGGGCTTCCCCCTGTCGGTGGATATCACCGCGCCACGGCGTCCAAGCATTCATGCTAGTTAATACTATTTATGCAATATTTGTGCAAGGCATACTTGTTTGCTGAACTTTATTGCTGGAATGATCGGCATGCCGCATGAGAATCTTGAGAAAATATGTCAATCTGATGGCGCCTCCATGCCGGGAGGGATGCGAGGAACCCGCCAGGGCTTCCGACACAGCCGAAAATGAGGCCGCCTCTCCAGATGGGGCGGGCGCCCTGCCCCCGCCTTACGACGAAAGGACGTCGAAAACTGAATAAAATGGTTTACTAGGGCGGCGAACGGTATTAGACTGCTCAAAGTGCAGGCGGATGGTGGATGCGGTCTCGCGCGCTTTACGGGAAAGAAGCGCCCGAATGCTTCCGGCAACGCCGCCCATGGAGCCGGGGACCCAAAGTTGACCGGATGGGGCGGCGCGGGACGCGCATCGTCCATAAAACTGTTTGCTTGATGCCTTGTGGAGGAGCCATGCAGCCAATCACCCCGGAAGGAGCCCTGTCGCCCTGGGCGCCGGGCGCTTTCACTCTGTTTGTCTACGCATCCATGGTTATCGCATTTCTTGCGGCCATGCTGTTCCTCGCTTCATGGCTGGGGGCAGGGACCCCGACACGGGAAAAGCTTCGTCCCTATGAGTCCGGCGTGATCCCGACCGGGAGCGCCCGCTTCCGCTACCCAGTCCCCTTTTACCTCGCGGCCATCTTTTTCCTGATATTCGACGTCGAAGGCGCCTACATTTTCACCTGGGCGGTCGCTTACAAAGAACTCGGCTGGCCAGGGTGGGTCCAGATGACTTTCTTTATCGTTTTGTTGCTCGTCGGCCTTCTTTACCTGTGGAAAAAGGGAGGACTCGATTGGAGGGAAGCAAGAGCGAAATAGGCGACAGCCTGCTGAACCTTTCGGACATCATCATCAACTGGTCCCGGAAGAACAGCCTCTGGCCCATGTTCTTCGGCCTCTCCTGCTGCTTCGTGGAAGAGGCGGCGGTGTTCACCGCGCGCTACGACCTGGCTCGCTTCGGAGCGGAAGTGCTTCGCCCGTCTCCGCGTCAGGCCGACCTCCTGATAATTTCCGGGACCGTGTTCAAGAAAATCGCTCCCGTCGTGCTGCGCCTTTACGAGCAGATGGCGGAGCCCCGGTGGGTCATATCGATGGGGTCCTGTTCCAACAGCGGAGGGATGTACGACGTCTACAGCGTGGTGCAGGGGGTGAACCAGATCCTGCCGGTGGACGTTTACGTGCCGGGCTGCCCGCCTCGCCCCGAGCAACTTATGGAAGGGCTCGTCATCCTGCAAGACAAGATCATGTCCACCGAGCGCCCGAGCCGAAAGATTTTCCACATGGCGGGCGGGACGCAAGGGACTGCGGCCCCCATCCTGGTGGACGGAAAGACGAAGTTCCGGGACGCTCGCGGGCCGGGGGTGGAGGGGACCCTTTTGCGGGGGACGCCGGAGAATCCCCCCTGGTTTCCAGGAAACCGCTCGGACGTGATGTGGACCCCGCCCGCCGCGCGGGTAGAGTTGGTCGAACGGGATTTATCGCTTGCGGCCGCCTTGGAGGAGCATTTCGGGGACGCGGTGCGGCGCGAGCTCCGCGCGTCCGACATGGCGTCTTTCCATGTGCGCGAAGACCGCCTGAAGGACGTGCTGCGCTACCTCAAGTATGAGGCTCGGCCCCGCTATCAGCGGCTGGACGACCTGACCGCCGTGGACGAATCTGCGAGGAGGAGCGGAAGCGAGGTGAAAGGCAGTGGGGCGTTCGAGGCGCATCCGGATTTCACCGTGGTTTACCACCTGCTTTCGTTCGATTCCGCGAGCAAGGTGCGGCTGAAGGTAGGAATCAATGGGGAAACCCCATCTATTCCGTCTATAACCGGCATTTGGCCGTCCGCCAGCTGGTACGAGCGCGAGGCGTATGACCTTATGGGGGTTCGCTTCGAGGGGCACCCCAACCTCCGCAGGCTGCTCATGCCCCACGACTGGGAGGGGCATCCCCTCAGGAAAAGCTATCCCGGACGGGCGACGGACATGCCTCCGTACACGAGGGAAGACGCCGTAAAGCATCAGCCCCTCGACGCCGGATTGGTAATGCTCGAAGACCGCATGCGCGGGGTCGGGAAGCATGAATTCCTCATCAACCTGGGTCCTCACCACGTGAGCACCCACGGCCTGCTGCGCATCGTCACCGCGCTGCGGGGCGAGGAGATCGAAGCGATCGACATGGACATCGGGCACCATCACCGGGGGGCGGAAAAAATCGCCGAGCGTCAGACGTGGCATCAGTTCATCCCCTACACCGACCGGACCGACTATCTGGCGGGAAGCTCCGTCGAACTGCCCTACTGCCTCGCGGTCGAGAAGCTGGCGGGGGTGAAGGTGCCCGAGCGGGCGCAGACCATCCGGGTGCTCCTGAGCGAACTCTTCCGGTTGAGCAACCATCTGGTGTGGTTTTCCACCTTCGCCCATGATCTTGGGGCCATGACGCCGAACTTCTACTGCTTCGCGGAGCGGGAGATGATTCTAGACATCGTGGAACTCATAACAGGCGGCAGGCTCCACCCGGCGTGGTTTCGCATCGGGGGCGTCGCCATGGATCTTCCGGAAGGGTGGAAGGAGGCGGTGGACGCGCTGGTCGCGATTTTTCCCAAGCGCATCAGGGAGTACGAGGCGCTCATCACCAAGAACCCAATCGTCCGGGCTCGGTCGATGGGCGTTGGGCGCATCACCCTGGAAGACGCCATGGATTGGGGAATCAGCGGCCCGAACCTCCGGGCCTGCGGCCTGGAGTGGGACCTTCGGAAGAAAACGCCCTATTCCGGCTACGAGAATTTCGATTTTGAGGTTCCGACTGCCACGGAAGGGGACTGCTACGCGCGGTATCTGGTGCGGGTCGAGGAGATGCGCCAGAGCATCCGGATCATCGAGCAGGCGGCGGCCAACATGCCGCCCGGCTCGTGGATAAGCGACGACTACCGCTACGTCGTCCCGAAGCGCAAGGAGATGCTGCGGGACATCGAGACGCTCATTCACCACTTTGTCACCGTGACGCGGGGACAAGCCATCCCGAAGGGAGAGGCGTATGCAACCTGCGAAATTCCACGGGGCGAGCACGGGTATTACGTCGTGAGCGACGGCCTGGGGCATCCCTACCGGCTGAGGATACGGGCGCCGGGTTTCGCCAACGTGCAGGCGCTGCCGCTCATGGCGGAGGGGGAGAGCATTGCCGACCTCATAGCGATTATTGGTTCGATAGACCTGATACTGCCGGATATCGACCGATGAAGGGGCGTTGGATTGGGGCAATAAGGCCAGCAGGCGCGCAAGGACGTGAAGTAGAGGGTGGAGGACTATGCTGACCTGGATCGCGGGATTTATCGTATTGGTCGTAAAGCTCGTGGCCATCCTGTTTTTCTTGCTGATGGCGGCGGCCTACCTCGTTTGGGTGGAGCGCAAATTCCTGGCGCGCCTGCAACTGCGCTACGGCCCCAACCGGGCGGGGAAATTCGGCCTGCTCCAACCGCTCGCGGACGTCGTCAAGATGCTCACCAAGGAAGACGTCGTCCCGGACGGCGCGGACCGCGTTATTTTCCGGCTGGCGCCGGCGGTGGTGGCCGGGACGGCGTTTCTGATGTTCGCCGTAGTCCCGCTCGGGAGGGATCTCACCCTCTTCGGACGGAGCGTCCCGTTGGTGGTGACCGACCTGAACGTGGGGCTTCTCTTCGCGTTCGCGATGTCCTCGCTCGGCGTGTACGGCATTGCGCTGGGGGGATGGGCTTCCAATTCAAAGTATGCGCTCCTTGGAAGCATCCGCGGCGCGGCGCAGATGATTAGCTACGAACTTTCGCTCGGGCTCTCCATCGTCCCCATCGTCATGCTCGCGGGCTCCTTTAGCATGGTGGACATCGTCAATGCACAGAAGGGGTTGCCCTTCATCTTCGTCCAGCCGCTCGCGTTCGTCATTTTCGTCATTAGCGCCATGGCCGAGACCAAGCGCATACCGTTCGACCTCCCGGAAGCGGAAAACGAGCTGAACGCCGGGTACCACACGGAATACAGCGGGATGCGCTTCGGGCTTTTCTTCCTCGGGGAATACGTCACCATGATGGTGTTCGGGGGGCTCGTCGCGGTGCTTTTCCTCGGCGGATGGCGCGGCCCGTGGCTGCCGCCCTTCGTGTGGCTCGTTATCAAGATATTGCTCGTGGCGGTTTTCATGATCTGGGTGCGGGGGACGCTGCCGCGCGTGCGGTGGGACCAGTTGATGACTATCGGGTGGAAGGCGCTGCTGCCCCTGGCGCTGCTTAACGTCATAGTGACGGGGGCGCTCGGGCTGATTATGAGCCCATGAGTCGTCGGTCGAGTCGCATGCATACTCGTTGAGGATTGAAAATTACGCTCCTACAACAGAACAAACCCTCCGGCTCAAAACACTCAAACCTTAACCGGCAGGGTTCTTTCAGGAGGAATGGCGGGCATGGGAGACGTCTGGGAAGCGGTGAAGGCGGTGGGGACAGGGTTCGCCACGACGTTCATGCATCTTTTCCGCAAGCCGATAACCGAGCAATACCCGGAATACAAGCGCATGATGCCGGTGCGGGCGCGGGCCCGGATCATCCTGACGCGGGACCCCGACGGCGGGGAGCGCTGCGTCGCCTGCTCCCTGTGCTCGGCGGTCTGCCCGGTGAGCTGCATTTCGATGGAAGCCGGGGAGCGGGAGGAAGACGGACGCCGCTACGCACGGTGGTTCCGCATCAACTTCGCCCGGTGCATCTACTGCGGCCTCTGCGAGGAGGCGTGCCCGACGTCCGCCATCCAGCTCACGCCCGAATACGAATTCGCCAAGCGGGACATCCTGGATTTTGTCTATGAGAAGGAGGACCTCCTCGTGGACCACCAGGGGAAGGACCCCGAATACAACTACTACAGGCATGCGGGGATAGTTACGGGAGTCGGCGGCAAGGGCGAGCATATCGGAGAGAGCGAGCCGGTGAACATCCGGAGCAACCTGCCATAGGGCCGCCGCCCGCGCGGGGGGCGACCCATCGATCGAGAGTATGCCATGACACTGTACGGGTTTCTCTTTTATATCGTCGCCGCGATCATCATCGGCTCGACGGCCATGGCGGTCACGCGGCGGAATCTGGTGCACGTGGTGATCTATCTGGTTCTCTCCTTTTTCGGGACCGCCATGCTCTTCTATCTCCTGGGCGCCCCGATGCTGGCGGTCCTCGAGGTGATCATCTACGCGGGAGCCATCATGGTCCTCTTCCTTTTCGTCATTATGATGATACGGGTGGACAGCCTGGAGGAAGTGATCCCGCCATTCAGGCAGCGGCTTCCCGCTATGCTCCTGGGTGGTCTATATCTCGGTTGCGCGCTCCTCATGGCGCGCGGGACGCCCGGCGCCGGGGCATCGCTTCCGCTCCTCACGGCGAGTCCCAAGGAACTGGCTCTGTACGTTTTCGGCGAGCACTGGTTTACGATCGAGCTCGTCTCGCTGCTGCTGCTCGCGGCCCTGATGGGCGTCTTGAACCTGGGGCGGATGAAGGCGGATGAGGCCGGAAAGGAGAAAAGCGCATGATAGCGCCATTCAGCCACGTCCTCGCGCTGGCGGCGGTGGTCTTTACGCTTGGCGCTTACTGCGCCGTCGCGCGCCGCAACCTCATCATGATGGTGCTCGGCGTCGAAATCATGATCAACGCCGCGTGCATCGCCTTGGTGGGAGCGTCTCTCCGATGGGGAAGCCTGGAGGGGCAGTCGTTCGTTCTTTTTATCCTCGCGGTCGCCGCGACGGAAGTCTCCGTAGGGCTTGCCATCATCGTTTATGCATTCCGGCGCGCTGGATCGTTTGACCCGGACGCCTACAATTCGTTGAAGTAACGGGATGAGAGGAGGTATATGACCGCCTTCTGGAGCGACCACGCAACCCTTCCGGCAATCGTGCTGGCGACGTTTGCGCCCTTCGCCGCGTTTTTTGCGATCATGCTTTTCACGAGGGGCCGTCCGCGGCTCTCCGCCCGGTTGTCGATCGGGGCTATCTCCGTTTCACTCGCCTGCGCCCTGTATCTCCCTTGCGTCCACTGGCGGATGGAGCAGCCGCTCGAATACACGGCGCAGTGGATCGCGTCAGGGTCATTTTCCATTCCGTTCGGTTTTCTGGTCGATCCGCTCAGCCTGCTGATGCTGACGATTGTCGCGGCTATAAGCTTCCTCGTGCAGATGTATTCGCTCGGGTACATGGCGGGGGACCCCGGGTTCTCGCGCTACTATGCGTTCATGTCGCTTTTCGCCTGGGCGATGATGAGCCTGACCGTCGCATCGACCGTCTTGCAGCTTTTTATTTTCTGGGAGCTGGTGGGCCTGTCCTCGTATCTTCTCATCGGGTTCTGGTTCGAGAAGTTCAGCGCGACGCAGGCGGGCAAGAAGGCTTTCGTCATGACCCGCGTAGGCGATGCGTCGTTCTACATCGGCCTCCTGCTGGTCCTGCTCCACATGGGGAATCTCGACATCCTGGAGCTGGGCGGGCCGAAGGCGACGGAGAGCATGTCGCCCGGGTTCATCACCCTCGCGGCGCTCCTCGTGTTCGGGGGCATCGTGGGGAAAAGCGCCCAGTTTCCGCTGCTCACGTGGCTGCCAGACGCCATGGAGGGCCCCACGCCTGTGAGCGCGCTGCTTCATTCGGCCACGATGGTGGCGGCGGGCGTCTACCTCTTCGCGCGGCTCTTTCCCTTCTTCAGCCTCTCCTCCACGGCGATGACCGTCATCCTGGCGGTCGGGACGATCAGCATGCTGCTCGCTTCCACGATGGCGATGGTGAGCCGCGACATCAAGCGGGTCTGGGCCTACTCGACCATCAGCCAACTCGGGCTCATGATTATGGCGCTCGCGGCGGGCGGGTGGTTCGCCGGTGTATTCCACCTGACGACGCACGCAGGGTTTAAAGCGCTGCTTTTCCTTTGCTCTGGCGTGTTCCTCCACACGTATGAGACGGGGGATATCTTCGAGCTGAGCGCGCGGGGCGGGCGGAACCTGAAAATCCCCGCCTTGACGCTCGCGGTGGGGGCCGCCGCGCTTTCAGGCCTGCCTCCGTTTTCGGGGTATTTCAGCAAGGGCGCCGTCATGGGAGCGCTTTCGGGGCTGACCAACCCTATCTGGGCGCTCGCCGCGCTCGTCGGAGTGCTGCTGACAGCCTACTATTCGTTCCGGGTGGTCTTCGTCATTTTTTTTCCGGGGAGCGGCGTCGCCGAGAGTTCCGTCCACTCGCACGCGGCGGGGGAGGGGCATGAAGGCGGCCACGCGGAAACCTACCGCGCCATGGCGTGGCCGCTCCTTGTTCTTGCGGGCGTAACGCTCATCCTCGGCTTTTTCGAGGCCCCGCTGCGCGGCTTCCTGTTCGGCGGGGCGACGGCGCCCGAAGCGCATGAAAGCGTCTATGCGCTCATGGTGCATTATGCGGCGATAGGGCTCGGGCTTCTTGGCGTCGCCGCCGCGTGGGTGGAATTCGGCTGGAGCCGCGCGAAGCGGGTGGGACTCGTCGAGCGCTGGTCGCCCGCGCTTGCCAACCTTTTCGCCGAACGCTGGTTTCTCGACCATTTCTACCGCGCGTTCATGGAGAGCGTCATCGACAAGGGGTTCGCGTCCCTGGCCCACTGGAACGACCGGAGGGTGATCGATGGGACCATCGACGGAGCGGGCCGGAGGACGATCGACGCGGGCCGCAGGACCGCCCTCTGGCACTTGGGGGCGATACAGCGCCGACTGCTCACGACCTTCGCCGTCGTGGCATTCCTTGCGCTGTACTTTTTTCTGTAGCCGCTGTTTCCGAAATTCCGGCCCGTCCGGACCTTGAACCAGGTGCTTGCCGATGCAGATTGAATATGCAAAATTCCCCTGGCTTTCCGCCATACTGTTCTGCTGCGTGGCGGGGATGCTGGCGATCGTCTTCATCCCGGAAGAGCGCAAGACGCTGATAAAAAAGGTGAGCGTTGTCTTTTCGGGTGCGACGCTGGCGCTTTCCGCCTATCTTTTCTTCGCCTACGACAAGGGCGTGGGCGGGCTTCAATTCGCGGAGCGCGTCCAGTGGATTCCACGCTTCGGCATCCAGTATTTCAACGCCGTGGACGGCTTTAGCTTGCCGAACCTGCTCCTCACGGGCATCGTGTTTTTCACCGGCGTGCTCACCATGTGGGAGCTAGAAAACAGGGTGAAGGAGTTCTTCGCGCTCTACTTCCTGATGGTCGCAGGGGTGTTCGGGCTCTTCATGAGCATGGACCTTTTCTTCATCTTTGTGTGGTACGACGTTTCCCTCTTCCCGATGTATCTCCTGATAGCGATCTGGGGAACGACCCGCAAGGAATATGGGGCCATGAAGCTGACGCTCTACCTGCTCGCCGGAAGCGCGCTGATACTTCCCGCGATTATTTACCTCTTCGCGAAATCCGGACTCGGCACGTTCGACGTGGCGGCGCTCATGCATCCCGGCACTTTCACCCTTGCGCAGCAAAAGCTTGCGTTCATAATGCTTTTTATCGGCTTCGGCATCCTGGCGGGCGTATGGCCGTTCCATACGTGGTCGCCCGTCGGCCACGTGGCGGCGCCGCATGCCGTGAGCATGGTGCACGCGGGCGTGCTGATGAAAATCGGGGCTTTCGGGGTTCTCCGCGTGGCCATCATGATCTGCCCGCAGGGTTGGCAGTACTGGGCGCAACTCATGGCGGCGCTGGCGACCATTGGCATCGTGTACGGGGCGCTCGTCGGACTGCGGCAGACCGACCTCAAGTACGTTATCGGCTACTCCAGCGTGTCGCACATGGGACTTGTGGGCCTCGGGCTTTCCACCGTGACGCCCGAAGGGCTGAACGGCGCGGTGTTTCAGATGTTCGCCCACGGCGTAATGACCGCCCTCCTCTTCTCCTCGGTCGGCTATATTTACGACCGGACGCACACCAAGGCAATCCCGGAATTAGGGGGACTCAGCCGCGTCATGCCTGTCGCGTCGGGGTATTTCATATTGGCAGCATTGGGCGGCATCGGAGTCCCAGGCCTTGCGAATTTCTGGGGAGAGTTTATGGTTTTCATCGCGGCGCTGAAGGTCTATCCCCTGCGGGGCGTTGCGGTCGTCCTCGCGCTGGTGATAACGGCGCTTTTCATGCTGCGGGTGGTGCAGCGGACGTTCTACGGCCCGGAGAATCCCAGGTGGTCGCATCTGCCGGACATCCCGTTTTCGCTCGGCCTGCCTCGAATGATACTTGCCTCGGTGCTCATCGTTTTGGGATTTTTCCCGTCGATCCTTTTTGACATGATCCAAACCGCAACGATTCCCTTCATGAATGGATTGCTACGATGAAATGGCTCATAGCTGCTCCCGAGATATTTTATCTGTTTGGGTCTTTCTGCTTCCTGGCGTGGTCGCTGGCGGGGGGGCGCTCCGGTGACGCCGAGGGCGGCCGTGAGAAGCGGGCGGCGATAGGTCTGGCTGCCTTGGGGACGGCGGTGTGCCTGGCCTCGGTGTGGTCCGACGGGCATCTTTTCATCAAGGCGTTTCGGGCCGACTTGTTCACGCAGGTGTTCAAGGTGCTGCTCTCGGCGGGACTGCTGCTCGTGACTTTCATCTGCGGGGACGCTCCGGACGTGCGCGAAGGGAGCCGCCGGGATTTCTACGCACTCCTTTTTCTGTGCACGCTTGCCATGATGCTGCTGGTGAGCGCCGACCATCTGCTAGCCTTGTACGTTTCGCTGGAACTGTCGAGCTATTCGCTCTATATCCTTGTGGCGCTGCGGCGGGAGGAGCGTTTTGGCATTGAGGCGGGTCTAAAATATTTCTTTATCGGCTCTTTCGCGTCGGCGATCATGCTCTTTGGCTTCGCGCTCATCTACTCAGGAACGCAGACCATCCACCTCAG
>CALFXO010000194.1 GCA_937958025.1 uncultured Syntrophobacteraceae bacterium | reverse complement strand
TCCCAAGGCTCCGTAGGATTCGACGGCGCCGCGGTGCATAAGCTCGGAGCGCACGAAATCGTGAAGCTCGGGATCGCCCAGTCTCCCGAGGGTCGTCGCGTCTTTGGGGCGCTCACGACGGAGGAGAACCTCGGGCTCGGAGCATACACCCGCAGCAATAAACGCGAGATCAAGGAGTCCCTCGACCAGGCCTACAGCCTCTTCCCCATCCTCGCGGAGCGCCGCCATCAACTGGCCGGGACGCTCAGCGGCGGAGAGCAGCAGATGCTCGCCATCGCCCGCGCTCTCATGAGCCGTCCGAGGCTGCTCCTTCTCGACGAACCGAGCCTCGGCCTCGCGCCGCTCATTGTCCGGGCCATCTTCCAGACCATCCGGGAAGTGAACGAGGCGGGCGTGACCGTCGTGATCGTGGAGCAAAACGCAAAGGCCGCCCTCAAACTGGCCCACCGGGGCTACGTGATGGAACTCGGGAAGATCGTGCTGCACGACCGCGCCGAGGCCCTCCTCGCCAACCCCGACGTCCAGAACGCCTATCTCGGGGGCTCGGGGGTCATGGAAGCCTGAGCGCCTTCAACCGCCCCGAGGTCTTCTCCCCGCGCTTCCAGCAGCAGACGCAGCACGGCATCGGCTTCTTCGTCGCGCCCCCGCTTTCTGCAACCCTCGCCGTATATTCGGCATTTGCGCTCCAGCGCGTCTAAGGCAACCCGGCGATCATCCCCGCCCAGGACGCCGGAGCGCAGCAGTCTCGCAATGGCTCTTATCCTGTATTGATCGAGGGCCGGGATGCTCGAGGAGAGCTGGTCCGGGCGCCCTCCCCGCTTCACGACCAGCGCCTTACGCACAATCCCTATCGGATAGCGGCAGCCTATCCTGAGCCACAAATCATAATCCTCGCACGCCGGAAGGGTCTCGTCGAAGAGCCCCACGTCGTCCAGCAGGTCGCGATGCAGCATCACCGCCGAAGGGCTCACGAGGCAACGCTCCAGAAGGAGGGGAAAGCAGCGCCCCTCAGGCTTTTCGTGATAGTTCCTTGGATTCAGGCGCCGACCGCCCCGCATCCAGATTTCTTCCGTCTGACAGATGAGCATCCCGGGATGGGCTACGAAGCACCTGCACTGCGCGGCAATTTTTTCAGGCCGCCACAAGTCGTCCGAATCCAGGAAAGCGAGCCATTCTCCTTGCGCCGCACGGATGCCCGTGTTTCTCGCCGCGCTCACGCCCCCCCGCTCCGCCCTCCGTATGCAGAGGACGCCGGGACCGAATCGTTCCTCCACCATGCGCCCCGAGCCATCGGATGAACCGTCGTCCACCACGATCACTTCCATCCGTGGCGCCCCACGCTGCTCCAGCACAGATGCAACGGCCTCCACGACAAGCTCGGCGCGGTTATAAGTCGGAATGACGACGCTCACCAGCATGAAAACGTCCTCTCACAAATTCGCCGTCAATGCACCAACGTCCACAGCAATCCTAGAACGCCCACGCCTATCGGGACCAGCTCAATGTATGTCTCCATGAGCACCCCGCCCTTCAGCAGGTTTTTACGGCACATATTGACGCACCAAAGATGGACGAGCAGCACCGGAAGGATCACGAGCGTAAATGCGCTCGAAAGCCCAAGGAGCGGCCCGAGAACCAGTGATGCTCCAAGGACGGCCAGGACCAGCCTTATGAAGGCGTTCGTCTTGTTCTCCCCCAGCAGCACGACGATGGTCTCTCTTCCCACCAGATAGTCGCCCTGAACGTCAAGAAGATCCAGAAGCGCCGTCCTAACCAGCACCAGCAGGAAAATGATCCAGAACGCAAAAGTGATGGCGCCGAAATGGTGAAAAAAGACTGGCAGATGTGGCAACACCGCGGTGACGCTCGCCCAGGCGACGGGCACCATGAAGGTCTTGGAAGCTGGAATGTCCTTTAGCTTAAGAGTTGACAGCCCCTGCTTCCAGGTGGCCCGCATGAGCGGTGCGCCGTAGAGCACTCCGAGGAGCGCGAGGACTACCATCGCCGCGAAGATCAACAGACTCGCGCGTGCGGCGATCAAAAGCGCGGCCAGGATGGAGGCGGCGCCGAGGCCGGTGAGCGGCGCCTGCCAGCGCCGGTAAAACTCGGCTCGCGCGGGGTCGTTCAGTTGCAGCGCGTGACGGTCGAGGTAGCGGTTGAGGGTGTGCATGCCGAACGCGTACGAGGCCGCCATGACGCTCATGGAAAGCGAACCCGGCAGCCCCGTGAGCGCGGCCACGGCGGCGGTCAGCATGGCCGCGCCGACGGCGACGAAGATATTGCTGTAGGCGAGGAAAGCCAGGACCTCCAGCCATCTCGCCCTCCCCACCGGAAGCTCCGGCTGGATGGACTCGAGGAACCGCACCATATTGCGGATCATCCAGTTCGGCGTCGAAGCCCCGGCGGAAACACCGATGCGCGAATAGCGTCCAATTACCGCCGGATCGAGCTCCGCCTCCGTTTCGACGTGATAGACCGGCGCACCGCTCTCCGCCGCTATCTCCGCCAGCCGGATGGTGTTTCCGCTGTGGCGCCCTCCCACGATGACCATGGCGTCCTCCCTCCGGCAAAGGTCTCTCACCTCGGCCTGCCGCTCCTGGGTGGAGCCGCATATCGTGTTCTTCACCACCCCGTTGGGATAGCGCTGCAAAAACCGTTTCTCGATCTCGTGGAAGATCTCCTCGTTTTGCGTCGTCTGGGCCACCAGGAGCACCTTGTCGCCCCACTCCGCCGGAAGGCCCTCCACCTGCTCCGGCGTATTAATGACGGCGACGCGGCCATCGGCGTAGCCCATGAGTCCGATAACTTCGGCATGCTCTCCGTCACCCACGATCACCGTATGAAAGCCCTTCGCCGCATGCCGCTTTATCACCGCCTGCACCCGCCCAACTCTCTTGCAGGTCGCATTGATGACGTCAGCTCCAACCTGACGCAGCTTCCGGCGCTGCTCCGGGGGAATCCCGTGGGCCCGGACAACGACTTTCTTCCCGGCGCAGCCTTCTATGGAATTTTCGGCCTTCACACCCCTTTTTTCCAGCATGTCGAGGACATGGCCATTATGGATCAACGGGCCGAAAGTGCAGATCGTCTCCCCATCCCCTCGTTTCTGGATGGCCTCGAGCGTCACTTCGAGCGCGCTCTTCACCCCGTTGCAGAACCCCGCCGTTTCAGCCACGATGACTTTCATTCCATTGCATCTCCTGGTCAACTCGAATCCACGTCATTGCCGCACCGCTCATGGGTGACGCAAAGCGCAAAGCCCCACCGCCGCACTGAAGGCATTGCTCTCCGAAAATGAAATCGGAGCAGGCGCGTTCCCATTGATTCCCATCATCCACGTTGCGATCAGCCAGCCGTGAGTTGAACGAACGGGCGTCAACACGGTCAACCCACCGCAACGCCGCCATCCCACCCACACCCATCTTCCAGGATCGAGCACCGATCCGATCCCGCCCCCTCCACGACCTTCGCCGTCAGAAAAGGAACGCCCTTCGCCGCAACACCTTCCACCCACTCCCGGAAAAACGCGCGAATCTCATCGGGGCGGTTCATGCGCATCACAAAAGATCGAAAACGGCCAGCGTCGGGGCAGCCTTTGGAGTACCACACCAGCACCATGCGAAAATGCCCTATGCAGGCGGGCTTCCGCTCCAGGAAAGCGTCCGCGTGCGCGAGCGCCGCGTCGAGGTAGCCCTCCCAACCCGTGTCAACCGGAGCGCTCCCGCCACCACCCCACCTTGAGGCAAGCGCGCCGATAAACCACGGGTTTCCCATGGAAGCACGGCCAACCATTACGCCGTCACACCCCGTCTCCCGCAGCATCCGGTCGGCGAGGCAGGGGCTGAACACATCGCCGTTTCCTATGATAGGAATTCTCGCCTCCGCCTTCACCCGCCGAAGCCATTTCCAGTCGGCCCGCCCGGTGTAGTGCTGCGCGGCGGTGCGCGCGTGGATCGTCACCGCATCCGCCCCCGCCGACTCGAGCCGCTTCACTACGTCAATCACCTGGATCGAGCGAGAATCCCACCCGAGCCGGATCTTCACCGTTACGGGAATCGAGACCGCCTTCTTGATCGCTTCAACGAGCGCAGCCAACAGCTCCGGCTTCCGGAGAAGGGCCGCCCCCGCGCCCTGCCGCACCACCTTCTTGACGGGGCACCCGGCGTTGACGTCCAGGAGGGGCGCTCCACGCTGCTCCAGCATCCGCGCAGCTTCGGCCATGGCAACGGGATCGCGCCCAAAAAGCTGCACCGCAACGGGCTCCCGGAGGTCACGATCAATCTCGCACATCGACCACGTTGCGGGCTGACTCCGCCGGATTCCCTCGGTGCTTATCATCTCCGTAGTCGCCATCCCCGCGCCGTGCTTCAGCATGACGCGGCGGAATGGAGCATCGGTGACGCCAGCCATTGGCGCGATGATCAGCGGAGGGTCCACCACGACGTTGCCAATCATCAACGGCTTGGGCCTCGACGCATCCGGAGAGCATTCTTTATGCTTTTCTATTGCTGTACGCATCCGATTCCAGACATTCCACGAACACACGCAGGAGATTGGCGCGGCACACTCAAAAAACGCGCGCATAAATCCCCTACAACCTTTTAGCATGCGGATTTACAGGCGGGAATCCTATCAGCTTTATTTCCCTCTGACAAGGGCGCGTCATGGGAAAGAGCATGATTCGAGAGCATCGAGAACCGCCTTGGGGCGCATGCCTCAACTGAGGAGATCATGAGTGACAAAGCCTCTCCCCCCAAGACGGTCCGCCAGCGGTGGCGAATCAAACGCGGCGGAAACGCATGCTTGCGTCAGTCTTTGAAAAAACGCATAATGCACCCTCCGGCGCAAGACGACGTCACCGGGGCTCTCCGCATGATGCGGAAATAATCTCAACAGACCTGAAAACCTCATACTCTCTTTCGGACAGGCGCGCATGGCGGAAGTGCTAGGGGCCATTTGCTCGATCTTCAGCATCATACTCCTCGGATGGGTCCTTCGAATGCGCTCCATCATCGATGCGCCTTACCTTGCGACAGCCAACCGCATCGTTTTCTACATTGCCATTCCGGCCATGATGTTCACCGAAATGACCAAGGCGCCCTTCGGGGCGAATTTTCATCTCGGCGCGGCACTCTGCCTCTTCTTCGCCGCAGCCATGGCGGCCATCCTGAGCATCGCCGTCAGCCGGTCCTTCGACATGCCGCCACGGCGGCGCGCCACGTTCGCGCAGAGCAGCTTCCACGGCAATTTGGGCTACCTCGCCTTCGCCATCGCCTATTACGTCCTGGGAGAAGGCCGTTTCGCAACGACGGCGATTCTCAGCAGTTTCCTGGTCGTGGGACAGAATGTCCTCTCGGTCTGGATGCTCACCATCATGAAGGAAGGCCGCAAGCCCGAGAAAAAGGAGCGCTGGCGAATGGCCGGTGAAATCATCCTCCACGTAGTCCAAAACCCGATAATACTGTCGGTCCTGGCCAGCATCGCCTATTCTTCGGCGGGCGTTCCACTCCCCGGCCCCCTCGGCCGGACGCTCGACATGCTTTCCGCGATGGCCTTGCCCACGGCGTTGCTTCTCATCGGGGCAAGCCTCTCCTTCCGCTCCCTGCGCTCCATGGGGCGAGAGGTGCTGCTCGTCGCCCTGCTCAAGCTGATCTGCCTTCCTCTCATCGGATGGACGCTTATGAGCGCCATCGGGACCCCGGAAAGCCTCAAGATTTCCGGGATCATCCTGCTCGCCGCTCCGACCGCGACGGTTTCCTACGTGATGGCGATGGAACTCGGCGGCGACCCGGAGCTTGCGGCGAACTGCGTTTCGGTGCTGACGCCGCTTTCCGCCCTTACCTATCTGGGGCTTCTGTGGATCTTGACCTGATTTCCGGTCGAGTTTTACGCATCGTTCGCAAGAAGAGAAGAAAGGAAAAGACAAAAAGGGCTTGCTCGATATTTTTCGCTTCGATTACAATTTTAAGGTTGCACGGCCTACTCAGTGATGCGGTTTTTGCTAAACAGTAAGGAGGAATCGGTGAGCGCTCCGCAGGAAAGGCGCAAGACGCGGCGTATATACGTTGGCTCCACCCCCATCGGGGGAGGCGCCCCCGTTGTGGTGCAGTCGATGACGAACACGGACACCAGGGACCTCCAGGCGACCGTGGCGCAGATCAAGCGGCTCGAAGAGGTGGGCTGCGAAATGGCGAGGGTCGCCGTTCCCGACCAGGAAGCCGTCGACCGGCTGACGGGAATCAAGAAGGCGATCAACATCCCGCTTATAGCCGATATACATTTCGACCACCGCCTCGCGCTCGGGGCGATCGAGGCGGGCGTGGCCGCCCTGCGCCTCAACCCCGGCAATATCGGCGGCATGGACAATGTCCGCAAGGTCGTGGGCGCCGCAAAGGAGCGCGGCATCCCGATCCGCATAGGGGTCAACGGCGGCTCGCTGGAAAAAGACCTTCTCAAAAAATATGGCCATCCCTGCCCGGAAGCCATGGTGGAAAGCGCCATGGGGCATATAGGGCTCCTCGAGGAGCTGGATTTTCATTTGTACAAGGTCTCCCTGAAGTCCTCCAATGTCCTCGACACCATCGCCGCATACCGGCTGCTTTCCTCGAAGACGGACTGCCCGCTGCATCTCGGCGTGACGGAGGCGGGAGGGCTGGTCGACGGGGCGATCAAGTCAGCCCTCGGCATAGGGATTCTGCTCTTTGAAGGCATAGGGGACACCATCCGCGTATCGCTCACCCGCGATCCGGAGGAAGAAATCCCCGTAGCCTACGGCATCCTCCGTTCTCTCGGCCTGCGCAACCGGGGGGTAGAAATCATCAGCTGCCCGACCTGCGGGCGCACGGAAATCGACATGATCCCGCTCGCGGAGAAGGCTGAAAAGATGCTGCGGAAAGTCGCCGTCCCACTCAAAGTCGCCATAATGGGATGCGTGGTCAACGGGCCGGGCGAGGCGCGGGAGGCGGACGTCGGCATAGCGGGCGGACGCGGTCAGGGCATTCTTTTCAAAAAGGGTGAGCGGGTCGAGAAGGTCCCGGAGGCGGAACTACTCGAACGGTTGCTGCGAGAGGTGGAAGCCATGACAGGGGTTCGTCTGCTGGAGCCGCTGAAAATTGGAGCGGCGGGTGTTTCAACCGGAGAGTCGGAGAATAGCGGCGAGGTCCAACGGTGAGGTTTTTTGAAATTGTAGACAACATCCTGAACTACCACCCGAACGCGGATATTCACCTGCTCGAGAAGGCGTACGTCTTCGCCGCGAAAGTCCACAGGGCGAAGCTGGCTACGGAAGGTGAAGCCTACCTCGACCGCCCGCTCGGGATAGCCGGGATTCTCGCGCACATGCGACTCGACGAAAAGAGCATCGCGGCCGGGTTGCTCCACGACGTGATAGAGGAAAGCGGCGTGACGCCTGAAGCGCTCGCGGAGGATTTCGGCAACGAAGTGGCGACTGTCGTCCAGGAGACGCTCAAACTGGGACGCCTCCGTTTCAGCAGCCACAAGGAGCGGCAGGCCGAATACGTGCGCAAGATGCTTTTCGCCGTTTCGCAGGACGTGAGGGTCGTCCTGGTGAAGCTGGCGGAGAGGCTGCGCCGGGCGAGGGAGCTCGGAAGCTGCTCTGGAGAAGAGGCCAACCCCATCGCGGAGGAAATCCTCGAAATCTACGCACCCCTTGCGGACCGGCTCGGCATCGAGTGGATGCGCATGGAACTCGAGGATAACGCCTTCCGCTGCCTCCACACGAAGACCTACGAGGAGATCGTCCAGGGGCTCGCTAAGACGGAGGAAGAGCGCCGCCGTTATATCACCGAGGTCGTCGCCTTGCTCAGGGAAAAGCTCGAGGAGCACGGCCTGGAGGTCCTCGACATCACCGGACGCTCCAAACGCCCTTACAGCATCTACAAGAAAATGACGGCCCAGAGGCAGGGGCTCGAGCATATCCACGACCTCACGGCATTCCGGGTGATCCTGAAAAACGACAAGGACTGCTACGAAGCTCTCGCCCTCGCGCACGCGCTTTGGGAGCCTGTCGCCGGGCGTTTCAAGGACTACATCTCAAAGCCCAAGGCCAACGGTTACAAATCGCTCCACACCACCGTGATCGGCCCCAACCAGGAGCGCATGGAAATCCAGATCCGCACCGATATGATGGACCTGGCGGCAAGCGAGGGCATCGCCTCCCACTGGCTCTACAAGGAAGGAAAATACCTCGGTGCATCGGACGAAGGGGAGTCCGAGCGTTTCTCGTGGCTGCGGGAGATTCTCGGGCTGCCCAAGGACTTTTCCGATCCAAAGGAGTTCCTCGACGCCCTCAAGGTGGACCTCTACCCCGACGAAGTCTACGTCTTCACCCCGCAGGGAGACATACGGATGCTCCCGAAGGGCGCCACGCCGGTCGACTTTGCCTTCGAGATCCACACGGAAGTGGGACGCCATTGCGCGGGCGCGAAGGTGAACGGGAAACTCGTTCCCCTGCGCCAGGAGCTCCAGAACGGCGACGTCATTGAAATCGTAACTTCCGCCAACCAGCGGCCCAGCAAGGACTGGATGAAATTCGTCAAAACCGTGAAGGCCCGCGAGCGCATCCGCAGATGGGTGAAGCTGGAGGAACGCGAGCGATCCATCGCGCTCGGCAAGGAAATCTGCGAGCGTGAGTTCCGCAAGAAGGGTCTCAACTTCAACCACTACATCAACTCGCCGGAATTGCAGGAAGCGGCGGAAAGCCTCTCGCTCCGCTCCGTGGACGACCTACTGGCGAGCATCGGGTACAGAAAGACCTCCCCCTCCCACGTGATCGGGAAGCTTTCACCCGCGCCGGAACCGGAGGAGCCCAAAAAGATCGCCCCGCTGCTCGAAAAGCGCAAGCAGTCCGGAAGCGGATCATCGGGGATACGCGTGCGGGGCGCGGACGACATGCTGGTTCGCATCGCCCGGTGCTGCAACCCCGTGCACGGGGAGCCCATAGTCGGATACATCACCCGTGGGCGAGGCGTTACGGTCCACCACGTTTCCTGCCACAACTTGGAAAAGGGAAGCGCCGAAAGGCAGATCGACGTACAGTGGGACGCGACGGATGGAGGACTCCACGCGGCGGACCTCCAGGTGGTCTGCGTGAGCGGCCGGGAGAACCTGACGACCATGAGCGCCCTCGTCAGCCAGATGGACGCGAACATCGTGGGACTCCACCTGGACGCGGGAGCGGACGGGCTGTCCGTCTGCCGGCTGCGCATAGAGGTGAAGGACGGCGAGCACCTCAGGAAGGTGGTCGCTGCGCTCAGGAGCGAAAAAAGCGTGTGCAGCGTGCAACGACGAGGAGTCGAGTGACCCAAGGAGAAGGATGAAGGGCAAGGCAAGCAGGAAGAAACCGGGAAAACCGGACATTGGAAGGCGCGGAGGAGGCGTTCCGGAGGGTTTGGGGCCAGAATGACGGAAGCCCCCCTCGATGCAAGGGGGGCCCCAAGCGGAGTTGCATAAGGAGCAGCATACCATGGCGCGGCGGGATCGCCAGAGGGGGTTCGCCCGCGGTCGCGGCGCATGCCTCCGCCCGCAAAACCTTTCGGGAATGCAACGCTAGGCGCACCCGCTCAGGCGGGTTTCTTCACCAAGCCGGTCCTGATGCAGCGGGTGCAGACGCGAATGCGCCGCACGGAGCCATCGGGTCCGACGTGACGGACGTTCTGCAAATTAGGCAGCCAGACGCGCTTCGTCTTGTTATTGGCATGGCTCACGTTGTTGCCTACTTGAGGCGTCTTTCCGCAAAACTCACATTTCCTGCTCATTGGGTTGGGTCCTTTCCTGCTTTCCAGGGTCTGTGCCACGATCTCAAATATTACCAAGCGGTTCACCGATGCAATGCTGTTTTTTGCACGCTTCGTATTCGCGACGCAAAGGCAAACCTTTTATTACCATGCCAGCGCAAGCATAGCAAGCGCTTTGTTTTTTCAATCACCCTTATCATCGCCCGCAACGGTCCACCGGGGCGAAAAACCCGCCAACATCAAGACCGCCGTGCGGGAAAAAAGGAGGCGCATTTCATGTTCCAACAGATCGAAACCGATGCGGCAAATATTGTGGCTTTCAGAATCGGCGACAACGCTACGGCAGAGGACGTCGCCGCCATGGAAGCCATTATGACCGGCGCAATCAAGGCATCGGGCAAGATGCGGCTATTAATGGAAATTGAGGGATTTCGCCATATGGAGCCCCACGCACTCTTGGCGAAGCTCAAGTTCGCCACGGCCCACGCTGGAGACATCGAGAAGATGGCCATCGTCAGCGGACGCACCTGGATCAAGTCATGGGTGAAACTGGGCGGATTGATCACGCCGCAGGAAGTGGAGCATTTCGAGCGCGGCCAAACCGACGACGCCCTGGAATGGCTGCGGCAATAATAGAGCGGGCGTCGAAATTCGGACGAAATCGGCCATCCCCTCCCCTTTTGCACTCAAGAAAAAACGATGCACACAATGGAGGTCTTCAAAATATGGACAAGTCCGTTTTGCGCGAGTTGCAGCGAATTCCAGGCGTCGGCCCCAGGATCGCGGAGGACCTCTGGGACCTGGGATGCCGTTCTGTACGGGATCTCAAAGACCGGGACCCGGAGGAAATGTATCGACGCCTCTGCGAGATTCAAGGGAAGCATGTGGACCGCTGCATGCTCTACGTGCTCCGCTGCGCCGTGTACTACGCCTCCAATGAAGTCCACAACCCGGAACTCCTCAAATGGTGGCAATGGAAAGACGCGGAGAGAAATCAACCGGGGTGACATGGACCGCGAAATGGCGCGAACCAAAAAGTAAAAAGCCAATCGGTGGGGCGGACCGATTGGCTTTTCGAGGAGGAAAGAGTTATTTTCTTGTTGCCCTTTTATAGAAGCAAGGCGCGTGCCAAGATGCCACAAAAACAAAAAAGCCGCACTATGCAAACAACGGGACGTCCATCGACTCATTGCGCCGCCAACAGCATTCCCGCCAGAATCGAGCCACTCAAGCCATAATCCCGCCAAGCGGTGCAAGATCCCGCCACAATCACTCAATCCCGCCAGCGCGGTTCCAATCGCGACATCCTCCGAAACCATCTCCCTTGATAAACAGGTCATGCCACTGGTGGAACCCAAGCATCACCCAGATCATGAAATAGTGCCAGCGGAGGCGGGGGTGAGGCGGGTGCTCCAGCACCCCGCGGATGAAGTCGTAGTTGAAAAACCCAAGCTCCTTTACGGCCCGTTCCGTCAACTGGTCGGCTACGGCGCGCTTCAGGTCTTTCTGAAACTGATGATAGGGGCTGAAAGCGAAGCCCCATTTTTTCTTATTGAGGATGCTTTCGGGCAGCCGTCCCCGCATGGCATTGCGAAACAAGCTCTTGGTTTCCGTTCCCCGCATCTTGAGTCTGGCGGGAATGCTGAAAGCGAGCCGGACCAGGTCCAGATCGAGGAAAGGAACGCGCGCCTCCAGGCCATGGGCCATGGACACGCGGTCTTCCGATAGGAGAAAGTCGTCGATCAGCTTGGTGTTGCATTCGAGCCAGAGGGAATCCGAAAGGACGTCCGAGCGCGAGCCGCTCCGGAAGTAGGGAGCGAAGTGGCGCACGGTCGGGAGATATCCCCGAAGTCGGTCTCCACCCCCCTCCAGCATCCGTTCTCCGTAAAGAACGCGGAGCATCCCGGGGTCATGGTCCCATACGTTGCGCAGTATCGCGTAGAAGCGCTCCGGCGCCCCGGCGGCGCAAAGGAGCTGCACGCCCCTCCGGTGCTCGTCCCACCGCATGTCGAAGCGCCCGCCCAGGGCGAACGCCAGCCGCGAAAGAGGCGCGAGCAGCGCGTCCTGCACCGCTCGGGGCGTCAGGCGATGCCCCCATGCGAACATCTTGAGGAACACGTTGTTGATGTAGCCCGCGAAAAGCTCGTCCCCACCGAGACCGCCCAGCACCACCTTGACATGCCGCGCCGTGTGACGAGCTATATAGTAGCCCTGGATCATGTTGACCTGGGGCTCCTCGACGTGCCAGATGACTTCCTCCATGAGCCGGAGCGGCTCCGGGTCGATGGACACTGGAAAATGCGCGGTCCCGAAGCGCCGGGCGACGATAGCGGCGTCCTCCAGTTCGTCGGTCGGCTCGTTGAATCCGAGCGAAAACGTCTTGACGCCGGAAACGCCCAGCTCGTGCATCATCGCGACGATCGTCCCGGAATCGAGCCCGCCCGATAGATGCACCCCAAGCGGAACGTCCGACATGAGCTGCCGCCCGACGGCGGTCTTGACGGCATCTACGATGCGCTCGCGCCACTCCGCCTCCGAAACGCCCTCTTCCACCTGGGGAGTGAAATCGAAATATTTTTTCCTGTGCACGCCGCGAGCGTCCGCCATAAGGACGCACCCCGGCTCCAACCGCGTCACGCCCGCAAACAGTGTTTCCGGCCCCGGTGCGTACCTCACGTTCATAAAATCGTGGAGCACCTGCCGGTTGACCTCCCTCGAGACATCGGGGAGGGCCAGCAGCGACTTGATTTCCGACGCAAACGCGATGCGTCGGTCGTTCACGTGCAGGTGGAGCGGCTTGACGCCGAAAGGGTCCCGGGCAAGGAGGAGCCGCCGACGCGCCGCATCCCAGAGAGCGAACGCAAAGATCCCGTTCAGCCTCGAAGGGAAATCCTCGCCCCAGCGGTCATACGCCGCCAGCAGCACTTCGGTGTCGCTTTGCGTCTGGTAGGGATATTCGGTGAGTTGAGCGCGCAATTCCCGGAAGTTGTAAATTTCGCCGTTGTAGACGACATGCAGGCGGTTGTCGGGCGACGCCATCGGCTGCGCGCCGGTCTGGAGGTCGATGATGGCAAGCCTCCGGTGGGCCAGCCCGACGCCGTCCCCCATGAAGAAGCCTTCGCCGTCCGGCCCCCTGTGCGCCATGAGGGCGGACATCCTCCGCAGCGGCTCCCCCGCCCCCTCGGGGGCTTCTCCCCCGAAATAAAAAAATCCCGCCACCCCGCACATGACGCCCCGCCTTTCCCGCCAAGCCTCAAGCGTTGCCGCGCGGACGCCTGCACAATGCATCCAGCGACATTGGATACCCCTCCACCAGTTTCACGAGCCAGTCCGTCACGTCGATCTTGTCCGCGAGAAGCCGCTTTCGCTTTTGCGCCCACACCTCTTCAATGTCCCGCATGGCGAGAAGCTCCCGCATCCTGGCGAGCGCCGCATCCTGCTGCCTGTGACTGAAGGTGTACACCATGTCGTAGGCTTCCTCCTGCTCCGTCGTGTACCCTCGCGGACTGGTGGACACAAAGATGGCCGGGGTCCCCAGTATGGCCGCTTCAGACGCCATGGTTGCGCTCTCGCCGATGCAAAGCGACGCGAAGGCCAGGGCGTGGTGGATCAGGTCGGGAGGCAGGCGGTAGCGAAAAGGCTCCAGCTCCGGCGGGAGCTTCCCCTCGCTCGTGATGAAAACCCGCCCGTGTCGCGAAAGCTCCCGCACCATCGCGATCTTGACCGGGAGCTTGAAGCCCGACTCCCCCACGTCGTGCGCCGCGCCCCAGGATACGAATCGCACGATAAAGAACGGTTCGCCTTCCCTTACGCCCATTCCGCGCAGCACGTCCGGGTTCGGGGTGAAGCGGTTCGGGTGCAGATAGGCAAGCTCGTGGTAGCCGTCATACACATAATGCTTCGACCGCGGTGCACTCCCCCGATAACAGGAAGGCGTCAGGACCGCGCTGGTGAAGGGAAATGTCAGCGCGTTGGAGAGCGTCGCCATTTCGGTGTCGGTGAAAGCGAGCGTGGGGATGGAGCGCGCAAACCCCACGTGGCTGATGAAAAGGCCGCTTATCTGGAGCATGACGTCGGGGCGCGCCTTCAGCGTCTCGCGCAAGAGCCGTCCTTCATGGAGGAAAAGCTCTCCCATCAGCCGCACAGCCCCCTTCCCCGCGCTGCTCAGGCATTCGTTCGGCAGCCCGTAGGCGGCGAGGAGCTCGAGCGCAATATCCTTCCTGCGCGAAACGATATGCACGGCGTGGCCGTGACTCTGCCATACGCCAATGGCGTTCCTGAAAAAATGGACGTGGGCGGGATGGGAAATATCTACCAGAATGCGCATCGGCTGCCGGAGCGTTCCTTACCTGACCTTCAGGTCTTTGTTGTACTCCATGTCGAACCACATGCCGAAAAAGAGCGTCTGCAGCCCCGAAACGAAGAGAAAAACCGAGAAAAGGGCGCTAGTCGCGGCGACCGGCCCCACGAAGAGTCGATGGCAGAGCAGGTAAAATCCTGAAAACGCCCCGGCGGGCAGGAGGGTCATTCCGAGGAGATAGAAGAACACGAGGGGATGGAAGTCGTGTATCACGTACTTCACCTTCATGCGCCACAGAAAGCACTTAAAGAGCAGCCAGGAAAGGCGGGGAATAACCTTTTGCAGGCGGATGCCAGAGCGCTCGCCGATGTTGTAGACGGGGCGCACGGGAACGTCCTTCACGCGCCGGTCGAAGGCGTTCATCATGACAAGCAGGTGGTTGGGATATCCATACCGGGGGTAGAGGCTGTCGAGCGGCAGGAGGCGCAGCGTTTCCGCCGAAACGGCGGTGTATCCCGTCTGTGAGTCCGCCACATGCCAGTAGCCCGAAGCCACTTTGGTCAGCAGAGACAGGAAGGCGTTTCCAAGGTAGCGGTGTTTGGGGATCATTTGCCACGCCTCGCCTGTAAAAAGCCGGTTCCCCTTCACGTAATCGGCTTCACCGCGCGCGATCGGCCCCGCGACGACATGCAACTCCGAGGGGTCCATCTGGGCGTCCCCCGCCATGACCGCTATAACGTCCATCCCGTCTTCCATGGCCTTCTTGTAGCCTGTCACGATGGCGGCGCCCACTCCCCTGTTGACGGGGTGCTGTATGAGCTCCACCTTGTCCATCTTGTCCACCCATGGGCAGCCCTCTTCCGTGAAAGAGCAGACCTGTTCGCAGGTGGAATCCTTGCTGCAATCGTCCACCACGTACATCCGGTCCACAAAATCCGGCATCGTTTCGATGACCCGGCCAATGAGCTTTTCCTCATTGTATGCCGGGATGACAACTCCCAACCGCTTCCCTTCCAGCATGGCTTTCTCTCACACCTCGACTTGGAATTCATCACCCGACGACAAAAGGAGCTTCCTCGGCGCAAAGCACACACCCAAGGCTATCAAATAACGTGCCAGTCGGGCGGCGGCGATCGGGCGGAGCAGAATCGCCAACAGCGTGGGCCGCGAGACCGGGTCCAGGAAAGTGCTCGGGGAGATGCGTCAATAATCCAACTTCCAGTTCACCCCCATGCCCGTGCTTCCCTCCACGCCCACTTCGCTTTCCACCGAGACATTGGGGTGCACCTCAACCTCCACCCGCGCCTTGCCGGTTTCTTTCCCCACCCCCTGCTGCAAATCCACGTACACGTCCTCCGTCAGATATTTGCCAACGCCGACGGCGACGTCGCCCTCGCCGCCGCCCGAATCCCGCAGCTCCAACTGCTCCACGCCCAGGAACTTGCGCGCGTTGGAAACCACGTCGAGAACGCTCCCCTGCCCTTTCCCGGAAAGGGTCCGCAGGGCATTGGCAAGCCTCAGCGCCTGAAAAGGAGTGATGTTGTGGAGTTGACGATTGAAGAGAACGCGCGCAAGTATTTCATCTTTCGGAAGCACGGGGTCGGACTGCAATTCGAGCTTCGGGTTGGAAGCTGGTCCGCTGATAAGCAGAAGGGCCGTAACGTCCTTCTTTTCGACTTCGGCCTTGACGTCGATGGTCGGCGCGGGAGGCGACTCCCCGGCGAAGCGGATCACGCCCTCTTCCAGGGAAAATCTATTGTCGAGGAAATCGAGGTTGCCCCGCACAATAGAAACAACGCCCTTAATGGACGGATTGGCCGCTGTTCCCATAATGTAAAGGTCACCTTTCCATTCGGAGTCGAGCCCTCTGCCCCGGACAAAGACCTGGTTTGGAAACGCGACGGCGACATCGAGCCCCAGCGTGAAAGGCGGAGGCGCGGCGGTTGTCGCCGTCTGGGTCTGGGCATCGCGCCCACCCTGCCCTTCCACTCCCTTGTCGCCCTTTTCTTTCACTCCCCTGGCGGCTTCGTCTCCCGGCCTATTGATTACGACGACGTCCAGGTCGGTGATGGAAGGCGGGAGCTTCTCCGGAATGCTGATCTCCGCCTTGCGGATGAGGACGTTGCCTTCCAGCGCGGCCTTCGAGGCGTTCCCCGATAGGGACAGGTTTCCATCGACCGTCGCCGTCGCTTCATCCATGCGCACCAGCGTCGCGTTGGAAAGATGGATGTCCACATCGAGCGGAAAGCTCCCGGCGGGGTCTATTTCCACCTTTCCCCGCCCGGAAATGGACCCTCCGCCGCCGTCCGTCGCACTCAGGCGATCGACGACAAGACGGCGCTGGTCGCCCGAGAGAGCGATCGTCAGGTCTTTCAGCACGGTCCCCGTCGCGAGGTTCTGGTACGATCCATTTTCAACGCCAACCGTCCCCGACGCGCGGGGATCCGCCATGGAGCCATCAATCCTGAGATCTATGGCGAGCCGTCCCGCCACCTTATGGTCCTCCCGCGGAGCGAATGCCGCGAGGGTCGCGAGATCGGCCGTCCCCTGGACCTTGCCTTCCATGTTTCCATTGCGCGGAAGATCAAATGCGAAAGGCTCCAGCGAAAACCGGAGGGGAGCCGCAAGCTCCACCAGCGCGGGCGTTTCAAAAGGACCGGATATGCCAGCCCGGACATGCATTTTTCCCCCGCCAAGCGTAGCCGCTGCATCCACGTCGGTTGCCGGGGCGTGGGCGGCTTCGGGTCCCGGAGGCTTCAGCCCCGTCACCCCGAGTTTAGCATCCACGGTGGGACTCACCGGACTCCCGCTCGCTTCCACCCTGGCCGTCGCCACTCCTGGAATCTGCGGCCCACCGAAGAGCGCCGCCATATCGAGCGGCAAGCCATCGAGGGCCGCGGATGCCTGGAAGGAGCCCCGTTTCAGGCTCCCGTCCGCGCGCAGCCGCGCCGGGCCGAAATGAAGATCGAGGCCCGCGAGCGAGAAGGACCCGTCGAAACGCTGGAGCGCAACGGGCTGCGCGAGGTGCAACGGATATTTCCCATATGCGCCTTCAAGCGCGGTCAGCCGTAGCGTTTCCGACGCATCCGACCGTTGGACCTCCCCCTTCGCGGCCAGCGAAAAATCCTGCCCATGGCGTCCTTTCGCGCTTGCATCGAAGCGGGCTGCCCGCGCGCCGCCATCGGCCCGGAGGTGGAGCGCAGTAAGGTCCGCTTGCGGCGTTTTGAGGTCTTGCACCTCCACGCTGAGCGACCCCTGAGGCGCCTTCAGAACATCCCGCAGGTCCGCCGAGGCGTCCGCCTTCCCGATGCTCACGCCGCCCGCTCCCACGTGCAACCCGCCGGCCTTGAGCGACGCCTTCACGTTCTGCGCGCCCGCATCCCGGTTGAAAACCGCGTCCAGTTCCAGGCCGCCCCGCATCTTCATCCCCAGGAAATTCCCGAGCGCCGCAAGGTCGCTGAATTTTCCGTTCACGGTCCCCTCGATCAGCTTTTTCTCCAGATCGGCGTTCAGGCTCCCTCTCACTTTCCCTCCGGGCGCATCCAGTTCGATGCGGGGAAGCGCCGCCTCCCGCCCCTTGTAGAGGAAGCCCACATTCGCCGCGAGCTTCTGCTTTCCCCGAATCAGCCACGCCTGCAACTCCCCTTCGGGAGATTTCAGGCGGCCCCGCGTGTTGAGGCCGGAATGGATGGAATCAAATTTCGTCCCATCGATGGAGACGCTCCGCCCATCGATCGAAACCGTGCATTCCGGAGCGTCCAGGGCGCCGTTCGCCGCCACGCGCGCGTCCAGGCTTCCCCCCAGATTCTTCTTCGCCAGCGCCCCGAACGGCGCGAGGTCTGGCACGGAGAGAAGGATCTCCCCCTTCGCCGTATTTCCCGCGATATCGAATGCGGCCCCGCCCTTGAGGCGAAACGCCTGCGCCGTAGCTTCGAGCGTCGCAACCCGCAACTCGACGCCATCCCGGTAATCGACTCTCCCCGAAAAATCCGTATTTTTCCCAAGGATCGCATAGAGCGCGGAAGCCCCATCGGCCCCTCGCACCATGCCCTCCAGGTCTCCCGAAGCCGTTCGCGCCGCTCCGTCGCGCTCCAGGCGGGCTTCCACGTGGGCCGAACCACCCATCGCATTTCCAAGAAACGTCGTCAGAGGCTTCAGATCGTCCACATCGACCACAGCGTCGAGAGCGCCCGAAAGAGCCGAGGGATCGGTCAGGCTCCCATGCCCCTTCACCTCTATATGATGCGCCTTCCCGTCGATCCGGCAGAGTTCGATGGAAACATTGTCTTTGGAGGGAGCAAGAACGTCGATCGACCACTTGAGCGAACTCTCGGGCAGCGGGTTTCCCTTCAACGCCTCCAGCCCGGAAATCTCTCCGCCGCCTTTCAGCCGGAAGCCCGACGAGGCCCCGCCACCCTCCACGGGCTCCATCCGCAAATCCACCCGCAGGAAATCCGCCCGCGCGTCCGCAAGCCTTGCCTTATCGACCTCGAGGACGGCCTCCGCGTGGGGTTCCCGCAAAGCCCCCTTCGCTTCCACCCGAAGCATCATCGCGCCTTCGATCGGCTTCTGCACGACAGGCTCCAAAACTCCAAGATCGTCCATCGTCAAGGAGCAGTTGCCGTTAACCGCCTCCGACGCCATATCGAATGCCCCCGCAAGCCGCAGAGAGAAGCCCGCGCCCGACGCCTCCGCCCTGTCCACCGCAACGAAGCGCCCCGGTCCGAAGCGAGCGGCCACATTGAAAGCCGCCTCCCCGCCGATAAGTTGCCCCGTTTCCAGCGGCGCCAGCGACTTGGAGAGCCAACACGTCCCACTCACCCCCAGCGAAAAATCCTGAGGCAAGGCGCGCCCCGCCTGTAGGGCAATATCCGAGTGAAGCGACCCGTATCCGCCGACACCTCCCTGGAACACGCCCTTCCAGTCCGCGAGAATCCCGTCTCCTCCGAACATCGCGTCAAGCGCGCCCGCATTCTTAACGCCAAGGAGCGACGCAATCCAGCCCCCGGCGTCTTCGTGGACTTCCGCCCTCACCTCCAGCTGGAGAGGCGCCCCATGGAGCGAGACCGCCGCGTCCACTCTCGAAAGGGAGCCGCCCCCTCCACTCATGAGTTGCAGGGAAGCACGAAGCCCCTCCCCCGGAGCGGTCTCCACAATGCGGCCCTCCACGCAAAAATCCGCTTCCCGCCCCGTCAATGGAGCCCCCAAGAGAAGCCGCTCCACCAACAACTTATCGAGCAGTGCGGGAGGGACGCCCTCTGGCAGCGCGATAAGCCCCGGAGGCCCCTTTTCGGGAGGAGGCTGAGGCTCCCCGCCGCTCGGCGCACGCTCCACCGAAACCAGTGAGGCGCTCATCTCCTTCACGTGCAGCCGCCCCCGCAGAAGCGACAGGGGAGACCAGCGAAACACCGCGTTTTCCACCGTAAGCCAGGGCCCCGCCGCGTCTTCCATCACGACCGAGGCGACTCGAACGTCCGAGAGGTCCAGCCTCTCCAGCCTGCCAACGACGATCCGCCGGTCCGGAGACGCGCTGAGAGCCGCTGTCAGCCGTGATGCAACTATCTCCCGCCCCGTCTCGGACTTCGATAAAAACGCGAGGAGAAGCATCGGGACGGACGCGAGAAGCGCCGCCGCGAGCCCCGCCCACGGCAAGATGCGCCAAAATTTCGACTTTTTCGATTTTTCGCTCATAGTTCAGAATGCCTGTCCGATGCTCAAGTAGAGCTGCATGGAATCGTTCATTCCATCCGCCGGATTGAGCGGAAAGGCGACGTCCACGCGAAGCGGGCCAATCGGCGTATAATAGCGCACTCCCGTCCCCGCCCCCCAACGGAGCGTCTCTCCGAAATCGGGGTAATTCGATTCAAACGCCGAACCTCCATCCATAAAAACGACAAATCCGATGCTCTCGGTCACCTTGAACCTCAGCTCTGTGCTAAGCTCTATTAGAGACGCCCCTCCGACCGGGTCGTCGTCGTCCATGGGGCCCACCTTCTGATACGGGTAGCCGCGTATGGACCCGCCGCCTCCAGCATAGAAGCGCACGTCCGCCGGAACACCGTCCCTCGCTTCGCCCACGATGCTTCCCAGGGCCGCCCTGTTGGCGATAATGGGCAGCCACTTGTTGCTGAAGCTCAAGTAGTGCGAATAGCTTGCATAGCTCTTGAGGAACTTTGCGGAGGTTAGAGTGTCGGTGTAGGGGGTCACGCGCGCCACGAGGCGGCTTCCGCGCACCGGGTTCAGAAGATCGTCGCTGGCGTCCAGGTTGAAATAAACCGGGAAGGAGAGCAGCGCGTAATTCTTGCGATCGTCGTAGTTGCCGTCGTCCTCGCCGTTGTTGACTTCACCGATCCGGGCAAACCGGAAGCCCGGTCCAGCCCCCACCTTCACCTGCCTGCTCAGCCAGCGCTCGAGCAAAACGGAAAATTCGGTGTTCCTGCTGAGGTAGGCGTCGGTGTCGTCACTTGCAACCTTCGCAAGCGCTATGAGCGACTGGTCTTCGCGCAGAAACGACGGCTTCGTGTACTGAACGTCCCACGAGTAGGTGATGCTCGAAGCGAGCGCCTCCAGGCTGAGGTCTTCTCCCTTTCCGAAGACGTTCCGGTCCTCCCACGCGACTTTCACACCGACGCCCGTGTCGGTGTAGTAGTTCGCGCCGGCGCTCACCGTCCTGCGCTTTCTCTCGGACAGGTCGATCGTTATCGGAAGGCGCCCCTCTTCGTCGAGGGCTTCGGCGGGCAGGACACGGACAAGGGAAAACAGATGGGTTTCGGTCAGCCGCGACTGCAAGTCGGGAAGGAGGTCTGCGTTATAGACATCGCCCTCCTTCCAGGGAATTTTCGGCTTTATGAAATTCTCCTTCACATCGTGCAGGCCAACGACGGAAACAGGACCGAAGAGCGCCCTGGGGCCGGGGGCCGCCCAATACGTCACCTTCACCCCCTTCGTCTCGTAGTCCGCGACCACGCTCCGGTCTTCCACCTTCGCGAACGCGTAGCCCTGCCTTTTCAGGTCCCGCACCAGGGCGCTCTCGGCGTCAATAATGGGGGCCGAACGAGCAGGATTCTCCAGTTGAAGTCCCATTACGCCCGCATCGGGGATCTTCCCCGCGAATTTACCGCCGCCTTCCCCCGTGAGCTGGACATCGACCGACTCAAGCCAGTACAGCGGCCCCGCGTCCACATGGAAGACGACCCACACGGGCTCCTGCTGGTCGTAAATGTCGAAAGAGACTTCCGGTGTGTAGCAACCGAGGGAACGCAACGCGGCGACGAACCGATCCACGTCATCCGACGCCCGTCTCCGCAGCAGGGCTGTCGTCGCGGGAAGTCGATCCTTCAATTCGATCGATTTGGACACAGACTCAAGGAGGGAGCGTTGCTCCGCATCTATGGCCCCGTTGACCGCCACGTCGTAGCGGACGCCCTCATCGCCCGCAGAGGCGACGCCCCAAAGAGCCGCCACCGCAATGCAGGCGAACCACATGGCAATCATGCACAATAGACGAAGCTTTGATTTCTCTCGAACTGGCATCAGCCCCCCCCGAACGGGTTGGATAGGAACTCACGATGCGCACAGACGCTCGATTCTTTATAAAGCACAAGACTCGATTTTAGAAGCTTGGAAAGGCTAACGGAAAAGAAAATAAACGCGAAGCGGAGGAAACGTTTTGACTGGAGGATGCGGAGGCGCCGGCCTCCGCTTTCTCAACTCCTCGGGCTGTAGTGCCGCTTGAGCCAGCGGCTGAGACCGTCCAGGCCGGGAAAGAGAACTCGCTCGGTGATGTTGGCTTGGTCCAGCTTATCCCGTATCTCCCACTTGAGTTCCGCCGGTATGACAATCCTGCGCCAGCGTCCAGGATGGGTTTCGAGCCACGCATCCAGGTTCAGGCGGGGGTCCGGCGTCACCGAAAAGAACGCGAACTGATTCACTATCCGGTCGTCTATGGAGGGCGGCTCAAAAAAGATAACGAAGGGCTCCTCCGCAAGGGAATGGAGGTCTTCCAGTGACTTGAGGGATTCCGAAAGCATCTCGACCGTGAAGACGTTCGCTCCCTCCCGCTCGAGTTGGTCCTGAAGCCGGACCGGAAGCAACTGATGGATTTTTACGTAATTGACGGCCCAGATGACGCCGTCGAGATCGAATTTTTCAACGTTCGCCGTCGCGAAGTGCATCGCGAAAAAAGGCGAATAGGTCCAGTCGAGGAGACGCGTGGGAAGACCGAAGTGCTGCGCCACCGAGAGCCAGTGCCACAGGGAGTTGCCGCTCACGACGCTTCGGTGCGCGTACTTCTTAAAGTTCCTCAAGAGATGCCGCTCCAGCCCCGCGTACTCACCCTTGAGGCGCATCAGCGTGGTCTCCAGCTGGTAGGACGCGTCGCTGAGCCCCCGGAAGGCGTACCGGGACCGGAAACGCCCCAGCGCAGGATTCCAAGAGTCTTCGTACAACTCCCTTTGCAGCTCATTCCAGCTGCGGACCCTTATTTCTTCCATATTCTCCGCTCTTGCCTCCTGAACCCGCGCATCATCTCGGACCGGGGGCTCCGCTGCTTCCTTCGCAAAGCTTTGCGCCCTCTGTCAAGTGAATGTGCTCGCCCGCTCCGAAGGAGGAGCGCTCCACCCGATGAGCCTCCAGAAGAGCGTCCAACGCCTTGCGAACCTCCTCCGGGGACGCCCCAAGCGACGCGGCCATCTCTTCCGGCGTGCACGGACGGCGCTCCACCATGGCAACAATTCGCCCGGCGAGATCACCGCCTCCCTCTGCCACCCGCCGCGCTTCAAAGCACCCGATAATTTCCGATCTATCCCTGGGGAAGAACCCCAGCGCATTCTCCATCACGTCACGCGTGAGCGGCCGCGTCTCGGGGTCCGCGGGCGGACGCACCACCGTATTGAGCTCGATCCGCTCCGGCCGAAGCGACTCAGCGAGTCGCGCGAGCGCTCGCCACTCGCCGGGCCGGTCGTTGCACCCCGCGACCAGCATGACCTCCAGGTGCAACTCCCCCTGGAAGTCGCGCCGGAACGCCCTCAGTCCTTCCACGATGTCTTCGAGCCGAAGGGAAGGGTGCGGACGGTGAATCGCGCGGAAGACGCTCTCGGTCAGAGAAGTCAGCGTGGGAGCGACTCTGTCCGCGAGCGCCAGCCCCCTGCGCGTTTCCGGCCGCCAGAGAAGAGAGCCGTTTGTCAGCACAATGAGCGGCAGACGAGGAAAGCGCTTTTTGACAACTCCGATCAGATCTCCAAGAGGTTCATAAAGGGTGGGCTCCCCCGCACTCGAAAAGGTGAGGACATCCGCTCCGTCCGGGTTCACCCGGAAATAATCCTCCAGTTCATGCATCACCTCGCCGGGGTCCACGTATGTTTCCCGCTCTATGGTGCATTTGGTCGTGCGACCCGATTCGCAATAGACGCAATCGTAGCTGCACGTTTTCGGGGGAATGACGTCAATGCCAAGGGAGCGCCCAAGACGGCGAGACGGAACGGGGCCAAAAATATGGTGCATTTTCCGTTGTGTTCCGATGTGGTTGCGGGGCGCGAAACAAGCTGCATCGGCCCGCCGCGCAAGCGGGCCGCGCCAATCAGACTGCGACTGCAAGGCTCCTTTGAGGTAAGGACTTTCCCTGCTACGATTGCGACTCCGATTCCTTTTCCTCTCCACTCCAGCATTTTTGCATCATAACATGATTCTTTTTTTCAATATAGACTTCACATTCCGAACAAATCCTCCCCTGGTCCCTGCACGCGCGGGGCACGAGGCTCCAGCAGGGAACCGGAAAATCCAGGATCGCGGGGCAATTGTTGCGAACATCCTCGGCACACCCTCTTATTTCCCAACAAGGAGCAATGGTGAGGAGCTTTTTGATCCCAGCGATATTCAACCCCTCCTCGCCAAGGAGTCGTCTCAGGCATTTCAGCCACTGGAGATCATTGTTTGAATAATAGCGCTTCCCGCCCCGCCTCGACGGCTCTATAAGCCCTTCCTGCTCGTATATCCGAAGCGTCCGGGGATGAATATTGAGCAATTCCGCTACGATTCCAATCGGATAAACAGCCTTCCGATTCTCCACCTGCATTATAGGTCTCCTATCAAAAAAAGATCACAAGGTCATTTTTAGAGTGTCGGAGTATAAAAGCTTAACTTTCTATTGTCAACCGATTTGCCAATTGTGACCGGGGAGACTCTTTTCCCTTGCCAAGGGTGTTATGGATCGGTAATCATTACTCGATCATCGTTCCGGGCGAGTGGGGGACGCAAGGAGGCAAAGCAGCACGGCTTTGCCGGGAGCCCCGGCTTCATCCGTGCGCGAGAGAAAGGGTTGAAACCCGAGGGCGGGTTGGAGAATGGAGATTCCATTTCCAAGACGCCTCGAACATCCCCTTCGCGAAGCGGGAGCGGATCATTCATCCCACAACGGAGCAAAAAAGGGAACAAAAAAGTACGTTACACTTCAAGACCACCGCAGTTGCGGCGAAGATCCACCAGCAGAGGAGACCAGTCATATGCGCAGCGATGCCATGAAGAAAGACGTCGAAAAGGCGCCGCATCGTTCTCTTTTTAAAGCCATGGGGTACACCCAGGCGGAGCTAGAGCGCCCCCTCATCGGGATTGCCAATTCCGCCAACGAAATCATTCCCGGCCACATCCACCTGGACCGCATATGCGAAGCAGTAAAGGCTGGGGTGCGCATGGCGGGGGGGACCCCCATCGAATTCAGCACCATCGGCGTTTGCGACGGCATCGCGATGAACCATGCGGGCATGCGGTATTCACTCGCTAGCAGGGAAATTATCGCTGACTCGGTGGAAATCATGGGCATGGCGCATCCGTTCGACGGGCTGGTGCTCATCCCCAACTGCGACAAGATCATCCCAGGCATGTTGATGGCGGCGCTGCGCCTCAACATCCCGGCCATCGTCGTGAGCGGGGGTCCTATGCTGGCCGGACGCATCGGAAGCAAACCGCTGGACCTCATCTCCGTATTTGAAGGCGTGGGGGCTTACAAGGCGGGAAGCATCTCGCTATCCGACCTCGAAGCCATGGAGGAAAGCGCCTGTCCCGGCTGCGGCTCCTGCTCGGGCATGTTCACGGCCAATTCGATGAACTGCCTGACTGAAGCTCTCGGCCTCGGCCTCCCCGGCAACGGCACGATCCCGGCGGTCACGGCGGCGCGCATCCGCCTCGCCAAAACGACCGGCATGCAGATCATGGAACTTGTCCGTAACGACGTCCGCCCAAGAGACATCGCCAGCAGGAAGGCGTTTGAAAATGCCATGGCCGTCGACATGGCCCTCGGATGCTCCACCAATACGGTGCTGCATGTCCCGGCCATCGCCCACGAAGCAGGGATCGAACTGGGTCTGGATCTTTTCAACACCGTAAGCGCCCGCACTCCGCACCTTTGCAGCCTCCGCCCCGGCGGAGCGCATTTTCTCGAAGACCTGAACGCGGCGGGCGGCGTCCCCGCGGTGATGAAGGAGCTTTCCTCGAAGGGGCTTGTCCACCTCGACATCACGACGGTTACGGGCAAGACGGTGGGCGAGAACCTCGAGCACGCGAAAGTCGCGGATAATAGCATCATCAAGCCGATCGACGCACCCTACCATAAGGAAGGAGGCATCGCGGTGCTTTACGGCAACATCGCTCCCCTCGGAGCGGTCGTGAAGCAGTCCGCCGTCGCCCCCGAGATGCTCCAGCGAACAGGCCGGGCGCGCGTGTTCGGGAGCGAGTCCGAAGCTGCGACCGCCATTTTTGAAGGGGCCATTCAGGCTGGGGACGTTGTCGTAATCCGCTACGAGGGCCCCAAGGGCGGACCCGGCATGCAGGAGATGCTGACGCCGACCGCCGCCATCATGGGACGCGGACTGGGGAAGGACGTCGCTCTCATCACGGACGGCCGCTTCAGCGGAGGAACGCAGGGCGCGGCAATTGGCCACATCTCGCCCGAAGCCGCCGTGGGCGGTCCCATCGCCCTGGTTGAGGAAGGCGACTCCATCCGGATCGACATCCCCAACAAGAAGATAGAACTGCTGGTCGACGACGCAGTCCTCGCCAAGCGCCGCACCGCATGGACGCCGCCTAAGCCCAGGGTGAGCGAAGGGTATCTCGCCCGTTACGCCCACTTGGTGACTTCCGGAGCGACTGGAGCTATCCTAAAGATTGAAGACGATGGAGCCGAAGGCCCCTTGTGAGACCCTGACGGGCGGCGACGCTCCGAAACGCCGCCGCCCATCGCCGGAAGTTCGGGGCCTTTGACGGCGGTCCAACATTCATCATAAAAGAAGAGGCGCCCTCCCGTGGGATACGTATTCAACTTGGATGACGCACTGCGCTACCAGAGGTGGACTCGATCGGAGCCAGGACAATCGGCTATCGAGATCGAGAAGGAGCTTCTCCAGAGGCTCTGGTCGCCCCTGGCAAGCCAGAGAGTTCTCGAAGTGGGCTGCGGGACGGGGATTTTCCTCGACTGGTTCGCTCGGCTCGGCCACCAGACGACCGGCCTTGACCCATCTCCGGACATGCTCAACTTCGCCCGGGAGAATCTTCCGGAAAAGGTCGCACTCGACAGAGGCTTTGCCGAAGATCTGCCCTATCCCGACAATTTCTTCGACACCGTCGCCCTCATCACCACTCTGGAGTTCGTGGACAATCCGCACAGGGCGGTGAAGGAAGCGTGCCGCGTCGCCAGGAGTCACGTCCTGGTCGGTTCGCTCAACCTGTATTCCCCCATGGTGTGGACGCAGCGAGTGGGAAGCCTTTTGAGGCCGAGCGTTTACCGCCATGCCAGGTTTTATGGAATATGGGGCCTCCGGAGCCTTTTCGAGCAGGTCCTCTCCGGCCCTGTTCCCCTCCGCTGGAAGACGTGCCTCACCCTACCCCTCAACATCCTGAAGTATTTCCGCTTTATCGAGCGCAACGCCTACTTCCAATGTAATCCTCTAGGGCGATTTGTCGGAATGCGGATAGACCTCCGCTACACAGTGCAAACTCTCCAGGAACCCCTGCTGACCAAGGTGCTCACGAGAGCCGCCCCGGACCGCTGTCAGGTCATGATGATCCGGCCCCCTAAAGAGCGAAAAAGGAAGAGGCCGCCCGCCAATGAACGAGGCGCGCCCCCGTCCCCGCTGCCACCGCGCCCACGCATGGAGGCGTCGACCACCCCGCAGTCGCTCTGACAGGCTTCCTGGCCGGGCAGGACCTCATCGAACAGAATCCTCGTCCGTGAAAGGAGATGCGTCATGAAAGAAGCGATGCTGTATCGGAAGCTGGATGACGGGAAGGTCCACTGCCAGCTTTGCTCCCAGCACTGCCGTATAGATCCCGGGAATCGGGGAAAGTGCGGCGTGCGGGAAAACCAGGGAGGCATCCTTCAAAGCCTTGTCTATGGGCGGATCATCGCCCGGAATATCGACCCGATAGAAAAGAAGCCCCTTTTCCACTTCCACCCCGGCAGCACAAGCTATTCGATCGCGACGATGGGCTGCAATTTCCGGTGTCTTTTCTGCCAGAACTCCGACATCTCTCAAACGCCAAGGGAGCAGGGGATAGTCCTCGGCCAGGAGACGCCTCCCGAAGCCGTCGTCGAGGGAGCCCTCGGGAGCGGCTGCGCCTCCATCTCCTACACCTACACGGAGCCGACCATATTCATGGAATACGCCCTCGACGTCGCGCGGAGGGCGAAGGAAAAAGGGATCGCCAATGTTTTCGTCAGCAACGGCTACATGACCGGGGAGGCTCTCGACGCGGCGGCCCCTTTTCTCGACGCAGCGAACGTCGATCTCAAGGCCTTCACCGACAAATTCTATGAAGACCAATGCGGGGCGCACCTCAAGCCGGTAATGCGAACCATCGAGAAGATGAAGCGCCTCGGCGTCTGGTTGGAAGTGACCACGCTCCTCATCCCCGGCCTCAACGACGACCCGGGGGAACTCCGCTCCCTAGCCGACTTCCTCGTTTCTGTCGGACCCGACATTCCGTGGCACGTAAGCCGCTTCCATCCCACATATCGCCTCACCAACCGCCCTCCCACGCCCGTCGAATCCGTCCGCAAAGCCTGTGAAATTGGCAAGGATGCAGGGCTCAGGTATGTTTACGTCGGCAACGTCCCCGGCGAGAAGGGCGAGAACACCTACTGCCACGAATGCGGGAGCGCTCTCATAGAGCGCTACGGATATTCCGTGCGCACCAGCGGACTCCGCCGGGGCGCGTGCACCCAATGCGGCGCGGCGATGGCGGGGGTTGGCCTCGCTGAAGCGGGCTAGCGGGCTGCCAGCCTGCATTTCACAGGTGAGCAACAGGTTAGAGTCAGCCGCGGCGCCCCCCCAACAGCCGAGGGGCGACGTCGCAACGCCTTCCACCGAGCATGCATTGCAATTGCAGCCCCCATGCAAGCCGCGCTCCAATCCTCCACCCCATCCCTATTTACGGCCTGCACATGTGGGCTGTTAGCCTCGTCCGGCCAGTCACCGGGAAAATTGCTTTGAATCTGAAATGCCAAGCTGATATTCTCCATATAAATATTCAACGGCGCGGTCGCCAAGGGGCGCGAGCTCTCGGGGCGATTCGCAGCATTGCAGTTAGCCTGCACATCCGAAGCGCTCTTTGTTCAGTCTATGAGCATTTGGATGCGATGGAGCCCACCCGATGATAGCCGAAATCGAAAGCATTCTGAGAACGGATGACGCCGCGCGGGAAGGGGTCGAAGCAGCCGGGGCGGAAGCGGAGCAAATCAGGACCGAGGCGCGGGAGCTTTCGCAAAAGATAATCCTCGAGAAGCAAAACGAGCTTGCGGCGGAAATCAATTCCGAAGAGAAAACCATTCTGGAGGAAGCCCGGTCGAGGTCCGAAGAAATCCTGAAGGAGGCGGCCCGGTACACCGCCGGCCTCGAAGACAGGAAAAGCGCCGCCATCGGGGAGCTTGTCGAAGTCCTTTTCGCGGAGGCGACCGGCGGATGATCTCGAGAGTGCTCCGCTACTCGTACGTCCAGGCCAAGGCGCGCGCCATGAAGGGAGCGCTCCTCACCCCGGAAGACTGGCGCATCCTTTTGAGGATGAAAAGCGTCGGGGAGGTTCTCACGCACCTTGGGGGAACGCGCTACGCCGAGGCGCTGTCGAGCATCCAAGCCCCGGCCCCTGGCGCGTCGACCGTCTCGCTCGCGCTCCACGACGACCTCTTCGGGGACTACCGGAAGCTCCTCAAGGCGGCCCCGGCGAAGGGCGCCGCAATCCTCCAGCGCCTCCTCGTCCGCTACGAGGCGGAAAATCTCAAGACGCTCCTGCGGGGCCTCTGGCAGGGAAAGTCCGTCCCGGAGACAGCCGCCCTCCTCTACCGGCTGGGAAACCTCTCGCGCCTGCCGGTCGATGCGATCCTCGGTTCGCGCGATATTCCAAATGCAATCAAGCTCCTCGCGCCAACGCCGTTCCACACGGCGCTCTCACACGCCCTGCCCCGCTTCCGCGCGCAGGGGAGCCTGTTTCCCCTGGAAGTCGCGGTGGACAGCGCGGCGGTCGCGCACGTCCGCTCCGGTCTGCGACGCCTCGGAGGCGCGGACCGCAAGAGCGCGGAAGTCCTCATCGGCATGTGGATCGACCTGGTCAACCTTTCCTGGATGGTGCGCTTCCGCCACTTTTACGACCTGTCCCCGGAAGAAGTCATCAACTACATCCTTCCAGGCGGCTGGAAGCTCGGACTCCGGGACCTCGGCGCCGCCGCGCGCGCTGGCGACCTGCCGTCGCTCCTTGCCGCGTTGCCGTCGCCATACCGGGAAGCCCTCCAGCCCGCCGGGCAGTGGGAGCGCATTCCTTCGCTGCTCGACGAATGGTTCATCCGCAACCTCTGCAAGGCTTTCTATCGAGACCCTTTCCAGGTCCGCCTCCCGCTTTCCTATCTTTTCCTCAAGGAAATCGAAGTGAAAACGCTGGTGAGTCTTCTTTCCGCCATCGAGCTCGGAGAGCCCACGGAAAGCCTCGCGGACCGGATCAGGCCGCCGACCAAGGCCGTCGGACGTTAGCCCCATTTCCAAAGCGCCCTGGCAGCCCATCGGTTTACTCATGTGAAAGGAGTTTTTCGTGTTCAGATCCGAGAAGCTGGCGCGCATCACCATTCAGGTTCCCGAACCGTTCATTTCGGCGACAACGGGCGTGTTGACGCGGTTCAAGCTGCTCCATCTGATCCGCATCGACGAAACCCCGCTGGGTAGGCTCGGCTACGGCGCGGAAACGGACGGGAGCCTCCTCGCGGAGTTTGAAAACCTCCTGCACGAGGCCGACGCCCTCGCCGAAGCCCTCCATGCGCCCCTCGACGGAGCCGTGCTGAGGGATGAGGTGATCCCCGAAAAGGAGGTTTTCAAGGTTCGGGAGCGCCTCGGAGAAATACGGGGCGAGGTGGAGGCGACGCTCGACGACCTCGAAAGCACCGCGGAAATCCTGAGAGAAAAGAAAATCCGGCTGGAGAAATTCACTCTCCTTCCCGGCGATCTCGACTTCTCCCGCCTCTCGGGCCGCCGCTTCGTCAACTGGAAGATCGGCCTGACGCCGACTCAAGGCATCGAGAAGCTCGAAGAAAGCCTCTCGGAAGTGCACCACGCCCTGATCGAGCTCGGCCCCGCCGCCCAGGAGCGCTCCGTGGTCTTTGTCTTCGGATTGCTGAAGGACGCAACGATCTTCGAGCGCGCCCTGAAGGGAGCCTTTTTCGAGGCCATTGAAATCCGCCCGGACGTCTCCGGAAAGGTGGAAGACGTCGTCGCCGCCCTCCAGTCCGAGATAGCTGGCATCGACACGAAGATCGCGGCCCTCTCCGGACAACGGGACATCTTCCGGGGCAAGTTCGGAGAGGAGCTCCAGCTTCTGCGCGAGAAAATCATAACGGCGCGCCGCATGCTCTCCGCCCGCAGGTATTTCGGCAAGATTGACAAGAGATTCCTCATCACCGGCTGGATTCCCGAACGTCTTTTCGGCCAGCTCGCCGAGGAGATAGGGCGGGTTGCCGAGGGGCAGGCCCTTTTCGAGAAGGTAGACCCGGAGGACCTGCGGGAAGTGCGGGAAGGCGTCGTCAAGATTCCGATACTTTTCAACAATCCGCTCCTCATAAGCCCCTTCGAGAAGCTCACCGGCCTCTACGGCACGCCGTCCTACAAAGAGGTCGAACCCACAGTTTTTTTCGCTCTGACTTTCCTACTGCTTTTCGGCATGATGTTTGGGGACGCCGGACAGGGGGCGGTGCTTTTCCTGCTCGGCTACTATATTTTCCGCCGTCTCTACAAATACATGGATTATGGGATCATCCTCATGGAGTGCGGCGTCAGCGCCACCCTCTTCGGCTTCCTCTACGGGACGGTCTTCGGAATGGAGACTCTCCTGCCCGCGCTCTGGTTCCGCCCAATGGAGTCCATCTCCTATTTCGTAAAGGTCACTCTATCCCTCGGGATCGCCATGGTCAGCCTGGGGCTGATTTTGAACCTTATCAACGCAATACGTCTGAAGGAATACGAAAAGCTCCTCAGCGCGAGCGGCTTCGCGGGAGCGGTCCTCTACTGGATAGCCGCCGGGCTCGCCATGAAGCGACTTCTCACGGGAGCGGTCGCCCCCGGCGAACTGCGCATATTCGGCTGGACGGCGGCGGTTCTCATGATCGTCATAGTATTGCACCGCCCCCTTTACCGCCTGATCGTAAAGCGGGAGCGCCCCGCGCGCGTCATCCAGCCGGGGCTTGCGGGGGAGCTCATGGAATCCGTCGTGGAGCTTTTCGACGACCTCATCCGGTTCATCGCCAACACCGTCTCCTTCATCCGCGTGGCGGCCTTCGCGCTCTCCCACGCGGCCCTTTTCATAGCGGTCTTTTCCATCGCAAACGTCGTCTCCCACCAGCAGGGCGGAGGCGCCTCCTACTGGCTCACGGTGGCCATAGGGAACGTCGTCATCATCCTATTGGAGGGCCTCGTCGTCTCGATTCAAACCGTTCGCCTGGAGTATTATGAATTTTTTGGGAAGTTCTTCCGGGGAGGCGGCGAAAGATTCCAGCCGATCGACAGGGAGATCGACTCCGGCGACAGGCCGCGCGCCCCGCGACCCTGATCCGTTGCCGCTACGAGAGTTATAATAACGCAACAGCGACGATAGACCCGGCGAGCGCAAAAGTAGAATAACCCGATGCCATTGAAAGGATATCTGCATGAAATGTTTGAAGCGCGTTTTTCTGCTGCTATTTTCACTGCTAACTTCCTCGGCGCTCTCGCCCGCCGCCGCCCTGGCCCAGGAGGCCGCGGCAAAAGCCGCTGATTCGGGCTCGGCGGGGCTCGGGTACCTTTCCGCCGCCATCGCGGTAGGAGCGTCCACCCTGGGAGCGGGAATCGCGGTCGCGGTCGTCGGTTCGGCGGCCATGGGAGCGATCGGCGAGAAGCCGGAGCTTGCGGGCCGCGCCCTGATCTTCCTCGGCCTCGCGGAAGGCATCGCCATTTACGGCCTGATCGTGGCGCTCATGATTCTGGCGAAGCTATGAGGGTATTTGTCGTCGCGGACGCGCAAACCGTGCTGGCCTTCGCCCTTGCGGGAGTAAGGGGGCAGGTCGCGGGGTCGCCGGAAGAGGTCCCGGACATCCTGGAAGGGATCAATCACGAAGAGACGGGCCTCGTCCTCATCACGGAGGCGCTCGCGCAAGCAAACCGGAGCGTCGTCGAGAAGATGCTTCTCGAGCCCGACGGCCCGCTCGTCCTCGAAATTCCGGATGCGACGGGCCCCATGGCGGGAAGGGCCAAGGCGGCGGAGCGGATCGCGTCTCTCCTGAAACATTGATTGCAAGCAGCTATCTCAAAGCACGGCGAGCGCCGGTGGGAGTCGAAGAAATGCCCATATGGGGAGAAGTAGAGTTGTTGCGCAGGGCGGTGTCGGAAGAAGGCCGCAAGGAGGCCGAACAGGTCCTCGCGCGCGCAAGGACCGATGCGGACCGCCTCGTCGCGGAGGCGCGGGAAAAGGCCGGCAAGGACCTGGAGGGGAAGATCGTCGCCCGCCGGGGCGCGGCCCACGCGGAAGCCAAGCGCATCGTCGATTCGGCGGAACTCGAGGCGAAGCGGCGCATCATGGTCTTCAGGGAGAAAATCGTGCAGGAGGTATTCGAGGCGCTCAGGGAGCGGCTCAAGGAATTTCGGCGCGACCCGGCCTA
>CALFXO010000193.1 GCA_937958025.1 uncultured Syntrophobacteraceae bacterium | reverse complement strand
GACTATACGCCTTTTTTTCCCCCCGTCAAGCAGAAAATGAAATACCCCCGAAACATATCCGTCGCACTCCCGTAACATCAACACTGGCGCGCGCATCGGAGCGCGTCCTCGCTCTTTGCCCACGCCTTGAGGCTGTCCGCGATCTCCCCCGGCGTCAGCACCGCATCTACGCTCCCCTTCATGATCGCGTTCTCGACGAGGTTCGGATACACGCAGCACGCCTGTTTCTGCGCGAGGTTAAGCCCTCCGCGCTTCCGGATCTCAAGCATTCCCGCAGCCCCGTCCGTTCCCACGCCGGTGAGCAGAACGCTGCAAAGATTGGGGCCGAAGCATTGGGCGGCGGTTGTAAACAAACGGTCTATCGGCCGGCTGTCCGGCTTGTCCACCACTTCCAGCGTGTAGCTGTTCTCGCCCGGCGTCTTCATCACGTGGACTCCCCTGAAGGATGAGGCCATATAGATGCTTCCAGCCTGCAAAGTGCAGGATTCCGACACCGGAATGATGGGGAGAGGGCTTATCGCGTCAAACCGTGCGCAAAATGGCGCCAGGACCCTCGGATGTATTTCCTGGAGCGCAACGACAGCTCCCGAAAAATCGGGCGGCAGCTGTGTGACGATGTGCATGAGCGTGTTGGGGCCCGCCAGATTGGCGCCAACGACCACAAGCCTCACGGGAGACGCTTCGCCCTCGTCGCGCGCTATCATTGGCCGCTTGTTCTTCTGGCGGCGCATTCGGCGCACATGCTGCACCTGCATGCTGGAAGCCATGCGCACGCGCGTGCGAATGATCTCCTCCTCCCGTTCCAGCTTCTCCTGCGAAAGCCGCTCCGGCTTCGGCAGGAAATCCACGACGCCCAGCCTCAGGGCCTCGAAAACGAAGTATCCATCCTGGATAAGCGAGCTTATCATTACAATCGGCAACTGACGGCGCACCATTATATTCTTTAAGGTGGTTATGCCGTTCATCACGGGCATATCGACATCGAGGGTGACCACGTCAGGATTTAGCGTCATCACCTGATCCAAACATTCCCGCCCATTCGCCGCTGTTCCCACTACCTCGATATCGCCACTTTTTGAAAGAATTTTTCGGATTGCCTTTCGCATGAGCGGTGTATCATCGACGATAAGTGTTCTTACGGGAGCCGTTCTCACCACTTCTATCATGCGACTTCCTCCCATCCGAGGATTTTGCTCAGCTCTTCCGACCGAGCTGTAAAGATCTTTTCTGGATAAAGGTAAGCGTATTCAGCTGCGCTCTCGACCAATTCCTGGCACAGCAATGAATCCGTTGGGGAAATGATCAGTTTGGCTCCGGATTCCATCAATTCCTCTATCAAATCGCTTTCCAGGGAATGGGCGGCTGAGAGTAAGTATACGTTGAGGCGGCTTCCAACCTGCGCGGCGAGTGCGCGGAGCCATGATGCTGCGCCCTGGCTCCATTCCGTGGGTGGAGACGCTTGACGCTCCACTTTGAACTGCATGGATTCAAGACTCGTGGTGATCCTCACTATTCGATTGGCATTGCTCATGAATACTTTTCCTGGCGTAATGCATTCGCCATCGTCCGGGACCGGATCGGCGTTCACAGAAGCTTCTTCCTGCAGCAAGCGGCAAAATACGGGAAGGAATTGGTCTTCCAGTTTTTGTAGTCCTATTATCAGTCCCTTCCTGCAAAGGGTTGCAAGCGGAAGGCGGAACCATTCCATGTGAGCCCCCTCCGCTCCGAGAATCACTAGAATCTCGCCGGGCGAAGCGGGTTTTTCCGATGACCGATCTAAATGCCCTGGGGAGCGGGGCGGGGCGTCTCTTCCCTCCTCGATCGTCTCCGCGCTACTGTTGGTGCTGCTCTTCGGAGCGATTTTAGGTTTTCGGACGCGCCTGAATCTTTTGGGGTTCGCCTTGGACGCCCTCCGGACAAGGTCGCACAAACGACGGCCGTATTCCTCCGCGCTTTCCCGTCCGTTTGGCTTGCTGATGAAATCCACTGCCCCGAGCCGCATGAATTCATATATCCTGGCGAGTGAATTGGGGTCGAAGGAGCTTATCATAAGCACCGGGATGGGATAACGCACCATGATATGTTTGAGCGCCGTGTCGCCTCGCATGCCGGGCATCTGGACGTCCAGGGTGATGACGTCCACTTCCGGGCGCTGTTCGAGAAATCTGAGCGCCTCCTCGCCGTTCCCAGCCATGCCGACGACTTCGATCCTGGAGTCGCTCTCGAGCATTTCCCGCAATCGACGCGCGAAGAAGGAGGAGTCGTCCACAACCAGCACCTTGACAATCGAGGCTTCTGCTGTAAGGGCAGGGGACGGCGGCGCGGAGACTGTTGCTATGCCGCTGATTGGATTTTCGGATTCAAACGCCAGTCCTGCATCCAGCTCCCGGTCCAAATCCAGATCGAGGTCGAGCTCCGGCCGCATTGGATCGCTTTCCGAGCCACCCTCGTCACGTCTTCTCGCCACTTCAAAAAGCAGGTGCTCCCATGGTTTCGTGACCGTCTCTTCCTTCGCATCCGTGGACGAAGAGGTCTCGAACCGGCCGTCTTCCCATCGCAGTATCTCGAAGAATGCCGCATCTCCCACGAGGTCTTCTGTCCTCGCATGGCTTATGTGCCCGTTCCGTATATGAATGCTTCCGCTTCCCGACGACGATTTCACATATATGGAAAGGTTCGCGCGGCAGAGGCAAACCATTTGGATGAGATCGGGCAGTTGCAGGCTGATGGTTCCGGTGAAGCCTGGATTGGGAGCCTGCTCCGGACTAGCGCTGGTCGATCTGATCTGGTCTTCTTCAGCTTTCAAGAAATCATCCTCGTCCGATGGAAGATCCGTATGGATGCTAGTCCTGCTGGGGTGGTCAGTGGAGCCTGGGGGCGGCGTCGCTGTTCCTCGGGCCTTCCTGCATTGCATCCTTGAGCATCTTGACAAGCGAAGAAACGTCGAGCACCAGCGAGACGCTTCCATCGCCCAGGATAGTCGCGCCGGATAGTCCTTCAAAGGCGCAGAATTCATCCTCGACCGGCTTGATGACGACCTCCCGCTCTCCTACGAGTTCGTCCACGACGAGGCCGACTTCATGAAAGCTCGTCGACACGATCACTATGGATTTTTTCCCTCTGCCGTTTTCTCTTATGGGCATATGCAGCAACTCGCCGAGAGGGAAAAGCGGTATGGTTCTGCCGCGCAGGGTGATGACTTCCCGGTTCTCGATGAAGTAAACATCGTCTCCGCTGTAGCGGAGGATTTCGGAAACAGAGCCAAGCGGCACGGTGAGCGTTTGGTCCCCCGCCTTCACGAGCAGTGCGCGTATGATAGCAACCGTCAGGGGAATCCTTATGATGAACCGGGTCCCCACTTCCCATTCGGATTCCACCTCGATGGACCCGTTCATGCGCTCGACGTTTTCTTTGACTACGTCTAATCCGACGCCTCTTCCCGCGGATTCGTCCACCCCATCGTGGGTGGAAATTCCTGGGAGGAATATGGCGTACATGAGATCCTTGTCCGAAAGCCTGTCCAGTTCGTGCTGGGCGATTGTCGCGTTCCGGGTGAGCAGGCTCCTGAGCTTCTTTATGTCCACGCCGCGCCCGTCGTCTTCCACTTCCAGGATGACGTAGTCGCCTTCATGGTAGGCGGCGAGGCGGATGAGTCCCTCTTCGGGCTTTCCGCGCTTTCTCCGCTCCTCGGGCGACTCGATCCCGTGCGCGATGGCGTTGCGCAGGAACTGCACCACCGGGTCGTGCATCTGTTCCAGTATCCGCTTGTCGATTTCCGTTTCGCCGCCCTCGAGAACAAGCCGCACCTTTCTGCCGAGCTTGATTGCCTGGTCTCGGGCGACTCTGGGAAATCGCCCGAAGAGGTTGGATATGGGCAGCATTCTGACGCGCATTACGGAGTTTTGCAGGTCGCCGGCGATTCTTCCAAGAGAGAGCGTTGATTCGTTGAGCCGGAAGCTGAGGGTGCGAAGCCCTCGCAGTTCCTGCTTCGACAGCTTGCCCTGGATGGTCAATTCTCGAAGCATTTCTTTGAAGAGAGTTGCGGTTTGGATAAACTCCGAACGAGCTACGACAAGCTCCCCCACCTGGTTGAGCAACTGGTCGACCTTGTGGGTGTCGATGCGCACGGTGGGGGTTTCGGTGGGCGCGTCCTCGGCGAAGGCGGCGATAGGCGGCCTCCTCGCGATGCTCTTTTGCTCCGTTTGTCCCGTCGCCTCGGCGGAGTGGGAAGAAGAGGGGGCGTTGTCCCCCCCTGCTGCGTGCACGGTCCCATCCATCGCCCCGCCGCCGGTCAGGTCGTCGCACTCCCATTCTTGCCGCTGCGATGCATCACAGGCGTCCAGGGCGTCGTCTTCCCTCGACAGACCGCCTGCTGGGGGCGATTGCACCTCTGTCGCTTCTTTCAATGCATCGAGAGATGCATTGATCTCCTCTTCGAGCGACGTCAGAATGCAGAATTCTTCGGGGGCTGATGCATCCCTGCTGACCGTGAGCGCAAGCTCGGGCAACAGGGATTCCATCTTCCGGCTGCCGGTTTCGACCGATTGGGCGTACCGCTCGCCGTCGAGCAGGTGGTTTTCGTGAAGCTCCACCAGCAGTTTTTCCCAGTCGCTCAGAATCTTCACCACCGGGTCGTAGTCCATGTACTGCGAGGATGCGATCATTGTCCGCAGCAAGGTCCTGGCTTGCTCCATGTCGCTATCGGGGAGCATCGCGGCGGGAGAAGGAGGCGTGAGCTTGATGACCTCTATCAGGTTCTGCCGGACGGAATCCAGGTATATGCCGAAGAGTTCCTCGTCGTCCTCTTCCTCTATGGCTTCGTCCTCCAACGATGCATCGATGGACTCGATCGCCTGGTCTCTACTGCTGTGAAGGTCGAGCGCCGGCAACATCGACTGGAAGCGCCGGGCGAAAACGGCGAGCGCATCGCGGAAGGCCTTCTCGCCCCCGGCGCTTCCGTACAACGCGTCCATCACCGCAAGCTCCAGCTCGTTCAGCGAGTCGGCTATCCGGTCGTATCCCATGTAATGGGACGAGCCCAGGAGCTTTTGAATCAGTTCGTTTGCCTGTTTGCCGGTGCTCTCCACCGATGTCGAGCCGTCGGGCTGAAGCGCCAGCGCCTCTAGCTCGCGATACGCTTCCTTGAAAGTATCGATGTATATGGCGAGAAGCTCCTGGTCCTCTTCTTCGTCATCGCACTCTTGTCCTTCCGCGTCTTCCGCCCGCTCTTCTCCGGCGGCCGTGGGCGCATGGCCCTGGTCAGGGCTCCTGGCGTCCCGTTCTTCGTCCGGGGGACTGGCGGCTGTCTCCTGACCGGCGCCCGCCAAAAACTCGGCGTCCCAAAGCGCATCGAATGACGCCTCTCTCTCAATGCCCTCCAGTGCTTCCGGAAGTTCATCCGAAAGCGCTTCGCGCAGCTCTTGCACCAAAGATGGCGGCAGCGGAGGCTCCTCTCCCGTCTCCTGCAAATGCCTTAGCGCGCCCGACAAAAAGTCTATGCACCGCAGGATGGTGTTTACGCCTTCGTTTGTCACCGGTCGGGAGCCAGCCTGGATTGAGCTTATAAGGTTCTCGATCTCGTGCGTGAGCGCGGCGAGTTGATGGTAGCCCATGTAGGAGGAAATTCCCTTGATGCTGTGAGCCGCTCGAAATATGCTCGCGATCTCCTCCTTGTTGCTTCCCTCGCGCTCCAGGATCAGAAGCGATTTCTCCAATTCCTGGATGTGCTCCTTAACCTCTTCGATATATTCTTGCAAGAAGCCTTCCGGCGGCATAGGAACCTCTTTTTCAGACGTTGCGAGTGACGAAGAATGAATGCTGATGCGACGTGCGCCCCATACTGCTCTACGCCTGAGACTCCACCGCCCGCAGCAGATCTTCTTCGTCGCCCTTTCTGACGATTTTCTTTCTCTCGATCTGCTCCAACCGCGCCGACAGCTGCGGCGCGGCGTCAAGCAGCGTGTAGAAGATGATCCTCGCATCGGGATCGAGCGCCAGTATTTCCTTTGCGGCGGTGATTCCGTCCTTCCCCCGCATCGTGATATCCATCGTGACGATGTCGGGTCGAAGCTCACGGTAAAGCTCCACGGCTTCTAGCCCGTCCTTCGCCTTTCCCACTACCTCGTGACCTGCGTCGGACAGACGCTTCACGACGCTGTGCCGCATAAGGTTTGAATCATCCACTACCAGAACGCGTTTAACCATTGTCTTGGATCCATCTCCACTTTAACACTGTTCCAGCTCCGGGCCGTCAGACGGTCGACGTCCTATCGGATTCCCGCGACGAGTCGCTCCACGTCGCCGCCATGGCGGAGGAAGCGGCTTCTTCGCTTTCTGCTGCATTCTCCGGGGCCGCCTCCTGAATGCTTGGCGTCCGGGAGCCTCCGTTTCCATTCGCCTTTCCTGAAACTGTCGCCTGCACTCCTATCTTGAACTGCTCGATGAGTTCGCTGAAATCACCCATGATGCCGACGAGGTCTTCACTGAACTTCTGGGAGTTCTTAGCGCCCGAGGCGTTCGCGAGGGCGACCGTGCTCATCTGCTTCATAAGTTGCTGAAGGGCTTGGCTGCGGCTGGTCTGCTGCGTGGTCATATCCGTGATGTTCTCAGCGCGTTTGTTAGCGCCCAAAACCTGCTGCAACACCTGGTCCGCGCTCTTGGCCTGCTCCTGGGTGGCGCTCGAAACATTCTGCGACAGCTGGTGCACCTCGTTAGTGATGTTCGCCGCGCGCTCGCGCCGCTTGCCCTGCTCCACCGTCATGCTTGAGATTTCAGCCGAGAGGCTGCTGAGCTGCGTCATGGATTCAGCGATCTGTTGGATGCCCTTCGATTGTTCATGCGTCCTGGACGCGATTTCCTGGATGTGCGCGTTCGTCTTCTCGACGGTGGCGACGATGTTGGCGAGGGCCTGCTGGCTCGACGTTGCCAGGTCGGTCCCTTCCTTGACGCGCTTGGCGCTGTTTCGGATCAGCACCGAAATCTCCTTGGTGGATTCCGCCGTCCGTTCCGCGAGTTTCCGGATTTCCTCCGCGACGACCGCGAAGCCTCTTCCGTGCTCCCCGGCGCGTGCAGCCTCGACTGCGGCATTGAGGGCCAGGAGGTTTGTCTGATCGGCGATGTCTGAAATAACCTCGATGATTTCGGTGATCTGATCCGCGCTTTCCGCGATGCTGTGCATGCCTCGCACGACCTGCTCGACCGCTTCCCGTCCTTCCACGGCGGTGTTGAAGGACACCTCAGACTCCTTGCCCGCGAGGTCTGCCTTGCCCGCGGCTTCCATCGTCGATGCCGCCATGGATTGCGCCGACTGGGCCGTTTCTTCCGCCACCTGGTTCTGCCGTCCGGCGCGCGCCGCAACCTCTTTTGCGGTGTCGCCCATCATGTTGACGATGTCTCGGGCTTCCTCGACCATCTTTGACTGGGTCTGGGCGGACTTGGCGATTTCCTGGATGCTCGCCGTCAGTTCGGTGATGGTGACCGCTGCATCTTCATAGAACTGTTGACTTTCGCGCGCGTTCTGCTGGACTTCGCCGGCGGTCTGGCCCATGCTCTCGATTCGCTTGAGGGATTCCTGAGCGCGTTTAGCCTGCTCGGTTGCGTTCGAGGCGATCTTGGCGGAAATCAGCTTCATGCGCGAGATTCCTCCCGACACCTCATGGCTGCCCGAGTGAATCGTGCCGAAAGTATCCCGGAGCTTCTTCATGAGTCCGTTGAACGCTTCGCCAAGTCTCGCTATTTCGTCCTGCCCTTTCACGTCCACGTGCCGCGTGAGGTCGAGGTCTTCCGTGATGGCGATCATTGTCTGCGAGGTCTTCGATATGGGGCGGGCGATGGTGGTGGCGAGGAAAATCGCCCCTCCCGCAAGGAGGACGACGAACACCACGGAGATGATGGCGATCTTTTGGCGCTGTTTGGGCAAGGCTTCAAAGACTTCGTCATAGTCGGCTCCGGTGGCCACCAGCCAGTTCATGTGGGCCTTCCCGTAGCCTTCGTTGTGGATGAAGCCGATTGCGCGTCTCAATTGCTGCTTCAGCACCGGGTTGAAGAAGTTGTATATCAGGAAGCCCCGGTTCTGGGAGCTCCATGCGGGCACCAGTTCGGGAACGTGCACTTTGGGGTCCGATGACTTGATGCCCACGAGGTCCCTGCTCCGGTGGCTGATGATGGTCCAGTCGTTGCACTCAATCATATATGTGTATCCTGTCTCGCCGACAGGAAACGAGTCAACGATCTGGTTGATGATCTCCCAATTGATGTAGCCCACCAGGAAGCCCTTGACGTCCTTATTTACCACCACCGGCGATGCAATGGGAACGGACCATCCCTTGGATTCCGGCGCCAGTTGCAGCAGGATGGGCTGGTTGCCGAAGTTCCCGACGTACTCGCTTCCCCCGGTGGTCTTCTTAAACCATTCCTGATCCGATGCGCTCATGCCGACCGCCTGGGGCAGGTTCGACGCAATGCAGCGTCCGTTCCGGTCTGTGAGCATGAGAAGGTCAAAGTCGTTCTTGACCTTGACCATGTTGTCGAAAAAGTTGTTCGCCGCTAACGTTCTCTCGGGGTTTTCGAGCGCCGCCATAGTCGATTCCGTCTTGGCCCATGCCGCGATGTCGCCGATGCGCTCGTCAATCTGGATGTCGATCGCTCGCGCGATGCGTCGAGACAGACCGCTCAAGCGCCTGTTCTGGTCCGATTCCATCTGGGACTTCAATCCCTCGTAGGATATGAAATTCAGCAACAAGAGAGGACCGACCGTGATAAGCAGCAAAACGCTTAGCAGCTTGGCCTTCAATGATCTTGCAAAGATGTTCCCTCCCGACATGACGGCATCCTTTCTTTCTGTTCTTGTTTGTCTACTTGATTATCTGTTTCTTATCTTTATGACGCGCGTTGAATGGCATATCCGGTTCAGGCTCTTCTCCCATCCCGCCGCTTGGCTGCGGTGGCTGGTCCAGTCTTTGTAACTCCTTATTTTCCTGCGGTTTCAGTATCCGCTCAAAATCGAGGAGCGTGATGAGGCGCTTCGGCAGCTTGACCACTCCCTTGATGTATTCGTTGTCGATACTCGTCGTGAAAAGATGAGGAGTGGGCTCGATGTCGTGCACCGGGACCTTCAGGACTTCGGAAACGGAATCGACGATGAACCCCGTCACGTGGGAGTGCATCTCCACAATGAGAATGCGCGTTTTCTTGTCGTTTTGCCTCGGATCGACGCCCCGGATCAGCAGTCGTTGCCTCAGGTCGATGACGGGAATGATCCTCCCGCGCAAATTTATCATCCCGAGCACGAAGTGCGGCGCGTTGGGAACCGGGGTTATGTTGGGAACCCTGATGATTTCTTGAAGCAGGAGGATGTCGATGCCAAATTCCTCCTCGCCTATGCGAAAGCTTACGAATTGCTCGACGGGCCCGGATTCTTCCTGTTGGAACCGCTGCGCCCGCGTGGGTAGGGTGGCTAATGCCATTGCCGGCCTCCTGGCTGTAACGATGGGGTTGCTATTTTCGCATTCCGCTCCGCCGTGACGGGCGCTTACCCTGCCACTGTCGAAAAGCGGAATGATGTGATCGATTCCTTCAAGATGCGCGGCAGTTCCGAGACGCTCCGGACTTCCGTGGCTGCGCCATCATGCAGGAGCCTGCCGGGAAGCTCCGGTCTCAGGCACAGGTCCCGCGAAAGTGCATAGGCGCGTCCTCCCGCGTTGCGCACTTCCTGTATCCCGTGGACGGCATCCTCTTCCGAACCGGAGAGGACCATGGCGACGACCTTCCCGCCAAAGGCGCGGACCGCGCTCGACAGGAGGCGGTCGAACGGGCCTTCGGCCCCGTCGCCCTCGAACGCGTCTTGCTCCATCATGCCGTCCTCGCCGAGAATGAGGCGCTCTTCATGAGAATACACGCCGCACGAGTTGCAGTTTGGCGGTGAGCCAGGCTTCAGCCGCTCGATTTTTAATCCGTTTTCTCCGCAGTCTTTCTGGATGTTCGGAAGCAGCGCGTCCAGCACGTATGGCGGCATCGCCGTGCATACTATGACGGCGGGGAAACGCTCCATCTGCGAGAGTCCAAAGAGAAGCTTCAACATGGATGGAAAGCCCCCGGCCCCGCAGTAAACCGTGGCGACGCAACCGGACGGGTCGCCTTCCGGGGTGGGATCTCCAGGATCTTCACCCTGTTTCCATCTTGCTCCACGACCTGTCTTCTTCCGCCGGATGTATTGGGCCGCTTCCATTCGCACTTGAAACGCCTGAGCCACCCGGTCCCGAACGTTTTCCTCCTGGATCGCCATTTCCGGTCCGGAGCCTTGGACTGGCTTCGTGAGGACGTCGACGGCCCCGTACTTGAAAGCTTCATACGTCAGAAGAGACGTTTCTTTTGTGAAGGCGCTCAGGACGACAACCGGCTTGGGGCCGCGCACCATGATGTGCTTGAGCGTTGTCAGGCCGTCCATGCGGGGCATCTGCATGTCGAGGGTGATTACGTCCGGATTGCTCTGCTGGATAAGCTCTAGCGCTTCCATGCCGTCGTGGGCGCAGCCAACCACTTCAAAACGGGCGTCGCTGGAAAATATCCGCTTCAGCGCGTTGCGCATGAGCATGGAGTCGTCCACGATGAGGACCCTATACTGCTTCGCGTCAGCGGTGGGAGCGGCTTCAGCGGGAAGCGGAACTGTTTGCGCCCTTTCCCGCTTTGCTTCATGCGGCGCTCGGATGTCTCCCAACGAAAACCACTTGGCAAGGATGCCCATCGTGCGCGGCCGCGAGAGCGGCGACGCCGCCATTAGACCCAGCGGGGAGGTCCTGCCGTCAATGAGCCCGTAGATGGCCCGCTGTTCCGCGAAAAACGGAATGGCCCCGTCATCGAGCGCGGATTCGGAGTCGGTTCGCGCGATGGGACGCTCGATGTCGGAGATGAAGTGGAATAGCAGGTTCCCTTCACGGATCAGCTTGAGGCCGCTGGCCGTCAGATCATAGAGTGAAATCGGCTTGAAATGAGGCTCGCCAGGGTCTCGCTCCTCCCAGTGGCAGCTTCCCCGGTTCCAGGAGAGGAAGTCGAAGAAGGCCTCGGCTCCCCGCAGGTTCTTCACGCTGGCTCCCGAGAGGCGGCCGTCGCTTGTCAACAGGAAGCCTTCCTCGCCGTCGTCGTCAAAAATGGATAGTCTGCCCGTAGCCTTCCGCAGCGCCAGCGATGCGGCAATCTCCAGGGGGCTTCGCTCCCGCAGGGAGCCCGCCCGGCTGAATTCCATGCGATTGTGCTGCCATGCCGCGACGGAGGCGAGCCAGTCGCAAGCGTGGCTTGGCGTAAGTTCGGGCTCCACCAAGTCGCTCGAGAGATGCGGCCACAGGCAGCATTTTGCGAAAAATCCGGCGTTCGCCACAATGCAGCAGGGGACGAGGCTCGTGTGGGGATGCGTGCGCCAGGCAAGGAGAGCGTCAACCCATTCCGCATGATTCTCCGGGGTCCCTCCTCCGACGACAACGTCGATTCCTGACGATTCACTAGGGACTTTCGGCCCCTCCGTCATCCGGGCTTCGATGGCCTCGAGAGCCCGCTCGAAATCCCCGCTCTTTTCTTTGAGCGCTTTATAGGGGGCGAGCAGCAGCACCTTCATACCGGTTTCAGTTCCTTTCCATCGCCCCGCGCGTTTTTTCGCCTCATCGCTAGCTCCACCATGGACGTCTTTTTCATCTTTCGAGAATCTCCTTCAGGGAATGGGCCGGCTCTTCAGCTACGGCTTTGGCGAAACGGTCCTCCACCAGTCCTAGAACGTCTACAGGACCTTCCAGTAGACCGCTTTGCTCCATTTCGCTGGCGAGTTCCTCGAACTCTTTTTCAACAGGGGTGTAGAGGTCGAACCGCACCCTGCCCGGCGGATTCGTGAGTCCGCATCGGACTATATCCGGACTTTGGCCCCAGTAACGGGAGGCGACATCGACGGCCTCCTCCGGGTGCGTTTGCGCCCATAGCCCCGAACGCGCCGCGCCGCTCACAAGCGCTTGCACCCGATCGGGGTGCGATCGGATCAACTCATCGCTAACGACCACGCAATTGCATATGAACTTCGGCCACAGTTCTTCCACATAAAGCAGTTTTTTGCCCGTTCCGCTCAACACCGATTTGCACGCGAATGGCTCCCCGACGAAGTAGCCATCCACGCCTCCGGTTGAAAGCGCCGCTGCCATATCCGGAGGCGGAATCTCGACTGTGCGTATGGCGTCCTGCGGGAGCCCGTGCGTCCTCAGGAAACGCCGTATCGCCAGCAGATGCCCCGAGAAGCGCATCGGAACGGCGACGGTTGCGCCAATGAGGTCGAGCATCGAGTCCGCCTTCATGTCGTTTCTGACGATCATGGTGCTTTCGTGACGATTTCCTACGTACACTACTTTTAGGGGAATTCCCTGCCGATGCATGGCTATCGTGAGCGGTGCTATGATAAATGCCGCGTCGATGTGCCCCGACTTGAACGCCTCCCCCATCTCGGCGAATGACGCGAACTTCACTGCCTCGAAGCGTAGCGGTGCGTCCTTGGATGCGGCGTCGAGCAATGGTGCCGCCAGGTTTGTTACGACCGGCATATAGCCCATCAGGATTCTTCGCGCCGGCGGTTTTTCGCCATTCACCGCTACGTGCAGCGCGCTGATAAGCGCCAGCCATCCCAGGGCCAGCGCTCCGACGCGAAACATGATGGGAGCGTTTTGAAGCATTTCGATTCTCATACCGCCGTATGCACCCCCAGATGGTAGTAGATGTGGGAGCGCAAGTCGCTCAGTTCTATGTCCGTGAGGTTCCTGGGATGGGGCGCCTTGATCGTCCGGCAGCACTTCACCTGCGACGGCGGATCGCTCATTATGATGAGCCGGTTGCACAGCTGGAGCGCCTCGTCGATGTCGTGAGTTACAAAGAGTATGGTGGTCTTGGGGAGCATCACGTGCAGGTAAAGCATTTCTTCCCTCAGGTTGAGGCGCGTCAGGTAGTCGAGAGCCGAGAACGGTTCGTCCATGAGCAGAATATCCGGCTGCGCGGCGATGGCTCTAGCTATCTCGGCCCTTTGCCGCATTCCTCCGGAGAGCATGTACGGGTATTGGGAATGACTGTTTTCGAGCCCCACCAGTTCCAGGTAATAAGCTGCTTTTTCTTCCTTTTCCCTGGGGTCCTTCACCGACCGGAGGGCCAGCGAGATGTTCTCCCGTATCGTGAGCCAGGGGAACAGCGAACCTTCCTGGAAAACGAACACGTGGTCCGGTTGCGGTTTGGTCACTTCCTTGCCGTCGATCAGGACCGCTCCGCGGGTTGGACGCACGAAGCCTGCAATCACCTTGAGGAGCGTCGACTTGCCGCATCCGGAGTGCCCCAGCACCGAAACGAACTCACCTGTCTTGATCTCGATGTTGATGTCGTGCAGAACGGTCCGCACGTCGTCCCCGGCGCTCCCGCAATTGCGCCCCTTCCCAAACAGGCTCCACGGCTTGCGGGGGCTTCCGCCGTTTCTGTATTCCACCGTCACGTTGTCGATCAGAATTTTATTTTCGCTCAAGTCTCCACCTCACGGCTTCCAGTCGTCCCAGGCGGGCTATTGTATGGTCGAGCGCGAGCCCTATCATTCCGATGGTGGTCATCGCGACCATCACGTAATCTAGGCGCAGGGCGTTCCGGGAGTCTATGATGAGGTATCCCAGACCGCTTTTCACCGCGATCATTTCCGCCGCCACGACAACCAGCCACGCCACCCCGAGGCTGACGCGGAGAGCCAGCAGTATGTTCGGCGCCGTCGCCGGCACGATGATCTTGCAAAGCGATTCCCACGAGGTCAGCTGAAGGTTGGATGCAACCAGGAAATACATAGGATGGATGCTTGCGGCTGCCTCCGTCGTCGAAATCAGGATAGGGAAGAAGGCGGCAAGAAAGATGATGAAGAGCGCCGGAGCGTCTCCGATGCCGAACCATGCCATCGCGAAGGGCGTCCATGCGAGCGGGGAAATCGGACGCAGGAATTGCACGACCGGGTCCATCCACTTCCTCCATCCCTGACGCCGCCCGAGGAAAAGGCCGAGCGGGACCGCGAGGAGTATGGCAAGGTAAAACCCGAGCGTCACCCGGAAGAGACTGGCGATGGAATGGCGCCATAGGTCGCCGTTCGTCGCCAGTTCTATAAAAGCCTTTCCAAATTGTGCAATGCCGGGGAAGTTGCTCCCCCCGTCCCACAAAACGTTCAGCATTGGCCCCCTCCGGCCGCAGGTGAAATGAGGTCTGTCGCGTGAGTTCTTGTGGGGCTCTGCTATCTGTCTCGGCGATGCGTCCTCACCGGAACGGGTTGCAGCCTGAGATTGCTTCCACTCCAACGGAGCGTTTCGGTTGTCGCCAGGAATAGCTCCAGGGCCGAGTTCTCGAGGGACCGCAACGCTTTGCGAAGGCCTTCCAGGAATGCGCGCCGGTTTCGGAGATCTTGGGGTGGATATTCGCGGTGGATTATGGAATGGATCGAAGGATGAACCATGGTGCGCCTCCTTTTCGACAGTTGTTGCTGGTCGTCCGGGGCGAATCACTGCATTTGCGCGGTGGGTTCGCCTGGCAGCCCCGCCGCCGTATCCCGAAGGGATTTAGGCCGGTGGCTTTGCGTCCCATCCTTTCGGATGGTATGCCCTTTTCAGGTCTCATGAAGCTCTGATAGAGCCTTTGTATATTAATTATCGGCTTACGGGGATTAATCCTTGAAAGAAAAATTCATTACGCGGGAATTTTTTAAGCTTGCGGTCATGTGCGAAAAGAGAACTGTGAAACCATTTTAGCCGAGGTGGTCTGGGACCTGTTTTCGGTCGCGTCTGGAAATGCTAAACTTGTAATGTATCGAACGGCGGGCGGGAAGGGCGCGAAGCGCCTGGACGAAGGCGGATGGAATCCGGGTGTGCGTGGACGTTGTTTCTCCATGACCCCAATACAAGGGAAGGGTGCTTGATAGGATGGACAACACGAACGACGTCGGGCTGCTGCTTGCGGTTGCGCCTCCCCATATCCGCGAGGCGCTGGAATCGAAAGACCGCCTGGACCTTCTCATGGAAGTGGTGATGGACCTGGGGAGGCGGCCGGAAGCGCGCTTTCCGGACGGGATCGAGGAGCTTTCTCCCGTCAACCTTTCGGAAGAGGATATCCATTACGTGGTCGCGCGGGTGGGAAAATTCGCGGACGACAACCGCGCGGGCATAGAGCGGACGCTGCACCGCATCTCGGCGATCCGCAACCGGGTGGGCTCCGTCATCGGCCTCACCTGCCGGGTGGGGCGGGCGGTGTTTGGCGCGATCGACATCCTGCGCGACATCATCGAAAGCGGCGCCTCCATCCTCCTCATGGGCCGCCCCGGGGTGGGCAAAACGACCCTCCTGCGCGAAGCGGCCCGTGTGCTTGCCGACGACCTCGGCAAGCGGGTCATCGTCGTGGACACCTCGAACGAGATCGGCGGCGACGGCGACATCCCGCATCCAGGCATTGGTCGGGCCCGGCGGATGCAGGTGCCGTCCCCTGACCGCCAGCACGCCGTGATGATCGAAGCGGTGGAAAACCACATGCCCGAGGTCATCGTCATAGACGAAATCGGGACGGAAGCCGATGCGCTCGCGGCCCGAACCATCGCGGAACGGGGCGTGCAGCTCATTGCCACCGCCCATGGCGTGACGCTCGAAAACATTTTGCAGAACCCGACGCTTTCCGACCTCCTAGGCGGCGTCCATGCGGTGACGCTATCCGATGAGGAGGCGCGCCGGCGCCGCACGCAAAAGACCGTCCTTGAACGGAAAGCGCCTCCCACTTTCGGCATCCTCATAGAAATACAGGACAAAGACACCCTCGCGGTCCATCGCGACACTGCCAGGGTGGTGGACTCTTTTCTACGCTCGGCGCCCCTCCGGCCCGAAATCCGTACGCGCACGGGAGACGGCAGGGTCGAAATAAAAGAGGCCGCCCCTGAGGATGAGCCAATGAAGGAGTTCCCCGATGAGGCGAAAAGGTCGAACGTGGAGCGGCCGGCCGCCTCGGCCTATCCGTCCGCGCCCGTCCTGCCGCTCAAGAGGCCGAAGTCGAAGTCGCTTCGCATCTTCACTTACGGAGTGAGCCGAAGCCGTCTCGAACGCGCCATACAAAAGCTCCATGCGCCCGCCCGGATCGTCACGGACTTGGAGCACGCCAACATGATCCTCACCCTCAAGTCCCAGGAAAAGCGCCAGCCCAAGCGGTTGCTGGCCGCGCGGGAGCAGGGCGCGCCGCTCCACATCCTCAAGAGCAACACGATGCCGCAAATCGAGAATTTTCTGATCGGGGTGCTCGACCTCCCCACGGCCGTGGACGCGCCCTTGGGAGAGGATGCGGCAATGAAGGAGGCAGAAGCGGCAATCGACGCGGCGCTCGACAGTGGGCTCCCCATTGAACTGTCCCCGCAGAACAGCTACGTCCGCCGCTTGCAGCACCAGCTTGCCGAGCGCTACCAGCTGACCTCCCGCAGCAAGGGGCGGGAGCCCTTCCGCCACGTGGTGATATTCCCGGACTGAGCCGCTGCCTCAAAATCAACGCCTTGCCGGATCTGATTTTGTAGGCTGGGGTGAACGATAGCGAACCCCAACAGGAACCATGGGTGGGCGCCTGACGAAAAGCCAACGCAACGATAGAACAGACGATGCGCCGGAATATCACTGTAAGAGTTCCAAATCCTCATCAGGCTGATATCGGTATGGAACTTCTGCTGAGAATCCTGCGTCAAGTCGGGATTGGCAGGGATGGCTGGGAGAAGCTATAGGCGGCATATGGCGATAGCGCCAAGCTTTTAGTTGGAACCCGTTATGCCAAGGATGATCAATCGTGGGGTTGGCCGAGCTTTTTTGGGATTTTCCGGATGCAGTCCCACGAACTCGGCTCTTGCATCCTGAAGGCAGCGGCGCACTTTGAATTCGATGAGGGTAAGCAGCCTGAGGGCGATGCCAAGGAGGTTGATGAGCCCCGCGATCTGATCGTCTCGTTTGACAAAGACAGGGTCCAGGGAAAGCGGTGCGCCCTTGAGTCGATGGAATCCCCTCTCAACAAGCCATTCGTTGCGGTAGGCATGGACGGCTTCTTCAAGAGACAGCCCCCCCACTCCACAGTCCGTTGCATATGCGCGCCATCCCAACTTTTTCTTGAGGGCGGCGATGGCTTCCTCCCGACGCTCCACGGAGGTGATTTCATAGCGGACCTTGCTAACGGCGCCCGGGGCCGCTCGATTCCTCCACGACCCCGCCCAACGTAGCGGATTTCGATCTCTTCCCGACGTTTGAAGGAGTAGGCGACAAGTTCTTCCACCCCGTGAGCGGAAAGGGTTGTCTGAGCGGCCCGCACCAGTTGCTCCTCTTCCCGGATCTGACGCTTTTCCCGTCCCGGGGCTGGAGTCAGGGCGTTTAGCTTTGCGCAGGCCGTGCTCAGTCGCTGCTCCAGGCCCCGCTCCCGAGCCTTGGCATAATCTTCGGAGTTGAATACGAAAATCCGCTCCACCCAGCAAACCGTCTCTCCGTCTTCCCGCGCCGTACAGCTTCGGGTCCTTTCATATCCCCGGCCCAGGAGCTTTGGCTCGTGTCCATCCACCCTTGCATAAACCGGGACGAGGGCGTGCGATCCGCTCACGGCTTCATCGATCCACGAAGGCATTTCCCGACCCGTTTCACCAACCAGCGCCAGGGGAGCGAGGTAGTGATGACCGAACCGACGCACATGCGCTCGCGTCGCAAGAGAAGACGTCTTGCAGTCCCCCACGAACAGCAGTCCTTTTGCGTCAACCATGCGGTCCACGCGATCTATCGAGGGAGCGTAAAGGCCATCGTCGGCGCGCTCCCCCGAAACCACGCTTGTCGTGAGCGGCATCCCCAGGGGATCGAGAACGCTCATCATGACTTTCACTTGCCGCAGCGTCGGATCGTCCTTGCTGTTTCCGAACTGAAAGAGCCGGCCGTCTCCTCCCTCATGACAGCCCGACACCGTTGTCGCATCCAGGCGGATCCGCTTCGATTCGAGATAGTAGACTCTCATGATGCGCTCCCCGAGATCTTTCTCTATGGCCTGCCATGCCGCCGGTTTGCTCAACTCACGCAGCACGATGCTCAGACGGTCGTCGGTAAAGTCCGTATCCCGGATGTCCAATCCCGTACACTGCTCCAGCGTCTCATGAGCCTGCGCAACCCAATCGCGAACCGTCAGCTTTCGGTGATCCCCCTGAGAAACAATGTGGGACAGCCATATGACCGTCACCCACCCCCAGTTCAACCCCTGCTGAAGTCCGTGGCGCGGAATATGCCAGTCAACAATCTCTGCCAATCCCGCCTGCTTCAGCATCTCTCGATCAGCAAGACAAAATCATCCACGCTTCAGTGATTTCCGACTGTAATGTAATATATTGATTTTATTGACGCTACCATTGCTTCTTTCGCGCATAAAGAACCGTAAAATCAAGTAATTGATCCGGGGACGCGTATTGCACGTCAAGTAAGAAGTCAACTACTTGATTTTTAAAACCCTGTTTTTATGAAATCGCATAACAATTTATCCATAGTGTTCCAATAGCTAACCTCTCACCGGGAATCGCTGAGGTTTCACTTTTTGAACATACATTTACACGGATGATAATTATTGATTCCAAAGTTCAAACTCACTACCATAGGTTATCTACACTAGAATTAGTATAATATAAAATAATAAGTGTAAAATGGATCAGTTAAATATGGATATTGATCCTATATATAATATGGCATGCATATTGATTATTAGTTAAATCAACAGAGCGCGCACTGTTAGAATCGGAAGAATAGTTCGGTTGTTGACCTAAAATTATGCAAGGAGCACAACACAATGAGAGTCGTTATGGTTAATAAAGGGTTTTTCGGGATTCGCACTTCGGGCCTGATATGCTGCTACTCTGGACCGTATACCCGCGCCTAGTTTCTTGAATGGTGTAGGTCAATCACTCCAAGCCCCGCCGGAGTTGCTTCGGCGGGGCGATCAATGGGATGAGCGCGATGGCTGATTTGAAAAGATCGAAGTTCCTGAAAGAGGTTTCCATTGAAATAAATGGAGAGGAGTATCTCGCCATTTATCAGACAATGAGCCGGGGGTTGGCTGTATTCACCATGGCAGATTGGTGTTTGGCGGTTGCTCGTGGCGAGACGGAGCCCGGCGTTCTGGATATGCTGCTGGAACAGGGCATCCTCGTGCGTTCAAATGTAGATGAGACTCGCGTTTTTGAAGCTTGGCGCCAACAATATGTGCAGGACCAAAGCTCCCTGAAGTCCAAAATTCTGGCCACCCGTAGATGCAATAACGGGTGCCGCTACTGTATTGTGGATGCGGAAGCAAGGGATATGTCTTCAGAAACAGCGAAAGAGGTGGATGACTTCTACCTAAAATGCATTCAGGAGAGGAATCCTCGGGTCGTAGAGGATGCGTATTCCGGGGGGGAAGTCTTGCTGAATTCCAGGGTGGTTCTCGAGAGCGCAACGAGACGATTTTATTTTTGCCTGGGGCGTGGCATCGATTACGGTTTCAGCATCATTAGTAATGGGGTCCTCATCACGCCGTCTATTGTTGCGGGCATGCAAAACGTAGGATTAAAGGAAATACGGGTCAGCTTAGCAGGGCCAGCTCCTATCCATGACCGATTGCGCCCATCCAGAACTAACGAAAAGACTTATGATCGCATAGTAGAAAACCTTAGGTCCATTTCGGGGATGCTCCCAATAGGGATAGAATGCAACTATGATGCCGGATCGGAGGACTTCCTCCGCATCCCTGAGATGATGGATGATCTCCTTGGCAAGGGAGTGGATGTAAACTCCATGACCTTTACCCCTATTATGCTGAAGCGAGGAGACTTTGCCTTTCGCTCCGGGATGGGAGACCCCGCCAAGCTGCTGTTTCTCATGCACGAAGCGGAGAAACGTGGATGGCCGCAGTTTCATGAGCCTCCGTCCAATGCGTGTTTGGCGGATTTCCGGTCCTGCATGACGTTCGATACGGACGGCTCCATAATACCGTGCAGTTCGTTGCAAGGTGGGGAGATGACTTATGGAAGTGCAAAGAAGGGTATCGACTTTGTAGCACATTCTCAAATATTATCACGTCGCTTCCCTGAAAAATGCACTAAGGAATGCGCGCTACTGCCCGTTTGTATGGGGGGGTGCAGGCTGCAGCCATTGGCGACGGCGGGAGATTTTCACGGCGTGGATTGCCACTATGAAATCTTTGATCTCATCCTGGAGGAGTACATCAGGAGAACTGCCATTGAGAGTCTAGCCCAGAAAGACGGGAGTTTGGAAGCGCAGAAGGCAGCCTGAAAGTTGGAGAGTTGGACGGTCCCCCCTATCCGACGCAGGAAAAACCTAGCGCTCACCGTCTAGACGTGATTTCTTAGGCAAAGTTCCTTCGGGTGGGGATTCAGATAATACTGCTCTTTAAGGTAGGGCTCGTCATATTTTCTGGTGTAATGCCCAATAAGAGTGACAGGGACGATCAGAGGAAGCATCTCTTTACGGTAGCGTTCAATAATGTCCGAAAGTTCTTGCTTTTCGTCCGAAGATAGATACCTCTTGAAATAGCCCATGAGGTGTTGCAGGACATTGGCGTTCTTTCGGACCGTAGTCTTACGTCGCAAGGCTCCGAGCAGGAGTTCGGCGTATTTGTTGAACGCTTCGTCAATCGGAGCTTCTTTTGCGTGAGCAACCAGCTTTCCCATTTCACGGTAATGCTCCGGGCTATGGGAAAGCATCAGGTACTTGTGCGTGGTGTGGAACCTGATTAGGTTTGCAAGATTTTTCTCTTCCTCAAGAGACTCTCTCCATCGCTTCAAGGTGAAAACGGCTTCGATAAATCCTTCCCTTAGCTTTGGGTCGTGGAGTCGCCCCTCGTCCTCCACAGGAAGAAGCGGGAAGTGCTCCATAAATAACCGTGCGAAAAGGCCCACGCCATTTTTCGCCGGGACGCCCCTCTCACTGTAGACTTTGACACGTTCCATTCCGCTGCTGGGCGAACCGCTCTTAAATATGAAGCCGCAGAGGTCTTCATTCTCCAACTTGGCGACCCTGTTGCACGCCCATTCGAGCATCCGCGCTGTATAGTCCACGCCTCCTCGTATCGTCACCAATCTAGGCGAACCAGGATCGCCAACGAGTCTCATGGGTTCTCGAGGAATACCCAATCCGCATTCAGCCTCTGGACAGACCGGGACGTATTCGACATATTGCCCCAGAGTATCGCGAAGGAAGCGGTCAAGTTTGTGCGCGCCGTCGTATCTTACTTTTTCGCCCAACAGACAGGCGCTGACGCCAAGGCGGATTCCCGCCCCTCCTCCGGTGGGATGTGAGTCTGCAAGTTTTTGTTTTATCATCGGTTTTTGTTTCGGTAGCAGGGCTATTCCGGTGTTGCACATTGCCGTAAGGTGGAAAGGAAATCGCTGGGGGCTGTAGGCCCCCAGCTCCTGGGCATTATCGAGCGGTGGAGGTGCATCCTTCCGTGAGAGCATCCGGCGAAGCACGCAATTTTTCTTTATAAATCATATAAAGATTTCTGGCGTAGATGAGGAATCCGGTCGATTGGCCCATAATAAAGACGGGATCCTTCTTGTAAATTGCATAAGCGAGGAGGAGTCCACCGCCGATAAGGCTAAGAAACCAAAAGGAAATTGGGATCACGCTCCTCTTGGCTTTTTCGCTGGCGACCCACTGCACCACGAACCTGCCTGCAAACACGCCCTGCGCGACGAAACCTGTAACCAACCAAAATGTATCCAAGCTAATTTCTCCTGAGATTCTTACTAGTTATTGCCCATCCCGCCGATATGCGGCGTGAGGATGGGAAACAATGCCGCTATAGATGTTTTCTGCTATTATAAGCGATTACAATCGCCAGGCAATATGAAAGCGATAGATATGCAACTAATTATTTTTACTATGGAAAGATGCTTAAAATGACGGATGGGGTCCGTTCGGGACCGAAAGTGGCTCTGATTTTTCCGCCCGCGATGCATCCTACGGGACCACCTCTCGGCGTTGCAAATCTGGCGGCATATTTGCGGCGAAATGGCGTGGCGGGGGACGTAAAGGCGCTAGATCTCAACCTTGCCTATTACGATCTGGCATTGAAGTGGCTGGGAAATGGCAGGCTGCGCATGAGCATGCGAAAATGGAGTCATGCGGAGACCCGCGAGAGGGTGATCGAGAGCTTCCATTTTGTTCGGGGTAGACGGGAATACTCCCTTAGCAATATTGGCGCCTACAATGAGCATGCTTCGATCTATTCCGATTTTGGGGCGCTCCTCAATGGGCTGTTCGAGAATTTTGCTCGGCGAATGCTTTGCGGGCTGCCGGTCCCGGTGTTGGCGGAGGAGTTTTTTCGCGAGCTTTTGCGGCCTGTTAGGGAGTATCATCCGGATATTACAGGGTTTTCCATTCTTTTTAGCCAGCAGCTCCATTTTTCCCTGGCGCTGGCGGGAGAGCTGAAGAAGGAGGGCGGGGGGAGCATTGTTTTGGGTGGGGCGACGCTCTCCGTGATGCCAAACCCGGAGAAGCTCCTCGAGGGGCCGGTCCCGATTCGCGTGGAGGGCGGGTATAGGGAGGCGCGCCTTGCGCCGCTTGTGGACTTTCTGCTGGTGGGGGAGGGAGAGCCGGGATTGGCGGCGCTGATGGATTATGGCAGAGGGGCGGGATGGAAAGATGCGCCGGGGCTTGTGCGCGTCGAGGGCGGGACGGTGGTGAGCAATCCGCCGGGGATGGTGGAAGATCTCGACCAACCGCCGCTTCCCGATTTCAACGCCGAAGATTTGCCCCGCTACCATTCGCCGGAGGTTGTGCTGCCTTACCTCGGGGCGCGTGGCTGCTTCTGGCGGCGGTGCGCCTTCTGCACTCACCGGAAGACATATCTGGCCTATCGGGAAGAATCGGTCGAGCGGACGGTGGCGCGGCTCGCGGAGTTGAAGGAGCGCTACGGCGCGCGGCATTTCAGCTTCGTGGACGAGATGGTCCACGCGGGGAGATTTTCGAGGCTGAGTCGGGAGATTTTGAAGCGGGGGCTTGAGATCGAGTATGCGGCCTATGCGAAACCCGTGGCGTCGTTCGACCGGGGACTGCTCGATGAGATGCACCGATCGGGGGCGCGGATGCTCATGTGGGGAGTGGAATCCGGCAGCCAGCGCGTGCTCGATGCGATGCGGAAAGGGACTCGGGCGGCCGACATGGAGCGGGTGTTGATGGATGCGCATGCCGCCGGAATATGGAGTCTGGCTTTTATTATGTTCGGGTTCCCGACGGAGACGATGGAGGAATGGGGAGACACGCTCGCGCTGCTGGAGCGCTGCTCCGGGGCGGTGGACGCCCTTTCGAAGTCGCGGTTTCTGCTGCTCGCGGGATCGGAGGTGCACCGGCGACCTGAAGATTTTGGCATTAGCCGCATTACGGCTCGCGCGGAATCCGATCCCGTGTCGGTGGCATTCGATTACGAGGCGGACCGGGGGATGGATTCCGGGGAAGTCGAAAAACTCTATCGGGCGCAGCTCCCGGCGCTCGGGCGGTTTGGGCGATCCCCGTGGTTTGCCGTGTTCCGGGACCACATGCTGCTGCACGCGGCGGCGGGGGCTGGTTCTCGCGCGGCGAGCGGGAATGGCGCTGGACAAAGCGGAGACGGTGCGCAATAAATGGAGCGCGTCCGATGCGTTGGCGCATGGATGCGCGGTAACGGGAGTTCTATTTCGGGAGCGGCGGCGGGGTCGCGCCGCGTGGCGAGGGTTTTGGGCTGCCTGCTGAAAGGACGCGTTCATGAAGGTTTTGATTTGCGATGGTTTGGATGAAATCGGTTTGGAGCTCTTCCGGTCGGCGGAGGGGATCGCAGTGGACGCCCCGGAGCAGCTTGGGGCCGAAGAGATCAAGGAGCGCCTTGGGGACTACGACGCGATGGTGGTTCGGAGCCGCACGAAGGTCACGGCGGACCTCATCGCGGACGCAAGCCGGCTGAAGGTGATCGGCCGGGCGGGGAGCGGCGTGGACAACATCGACGTGCGGGCGGCGAGCGCTCGGGGCGTGCTGGTGATGAACACGCCGGGGGCCAATTCGGTGGCCGCCGCCGAACACGCGCTGGCGCTCATGCTGTCGCTGGCCCGGCACGTGCCGCAGGCGACGCAGTCGATGCGCGAAGGGCGCTGGGACAAGAAGCTCTTCATGGGCACGGAGCTTTACGAGCAGACCCTCGGCGTCATCGGGCTCGGCAAGATCGGGAGCATCGTCGCGGACCGGGCCATCGGGATGAAGATGGACGTGATAGGGTTCGATCCGTACATCACGCCGGAATCCGCCGCCATACTGGGGGTGGAATGGACGCCGCTCGACGAGCTGCTGGCGCGGGCCGATTTCATCACGCTCCACACGCCGCTCACCAAGGACACGAAGTACGTCATCGACCGGGAAGCCATCGGGAAGATGAAGCCGGGGGCGCGGATCGTCAACTGCGCGCGTGGGGGTCTCATCGACGAGGCGGCGCTTTTCGAGGGGCTTGCGAGCGGCAGGGTCGGGGGCGCGGCGCTCGACGTGTTCGAGCAGGAGCCGCCGACGGGGAGCCCTTTGCTTGGGCTTGCGAACGTTATTGCGACGCCGCACCTCGGGGCGTCGAGCTACCAGGCGCAGGTGAAGGTCGCGAGCGCCGTGGCGTCGCAGATCATCGACTACCTGCTGCACGGGGTCATACGGAACGCGGTGAATTTTCCTTCGATCAGCCCGAAGGCGTTCGAGAAGGTGCGGCCCTACCTTGCGCTCGCCGAGCGGCTCGGGAGCTTCCAGGGGCAGGTGTGCGCGTCCATCCGGAGGCTGGAGATCGAGTACAGCGGGCCGGAATTCCAGGAGCTGCCCTTGCAGCCGCTTACACAGACGATCATCAAGGGGCTTCTCGACCCCGTGCTGGCGGAAAAGGTGAACCTCGTGAACGCGCCGATCCTGCTCAAGGAGCGCAACATCGAGCTGCTGACGGGAACGACCTCGCAGATGCGGGGCTACACCGGGCTGATAACGGTGAAGGCGATAGGGCAGTGCGGGGAATCGTCGGCGGCGGGGGCGGTGTTTCCCGGCGGGGAGATGCGGCTGGTGCGGCTGAACGATTACCGGCTGGAGGCGGAGCTGGAAGGGGTGAACCTGCTGATCCAGAATCTGGATAAGCCGGGGGTGATCGGGTTTATCGGGACGACGCTCGGGGATTACAACGTGAATATCGCCAATATGCATCTCAGCCGGACGGCGGGGCGGGACCGGGCGATCGCGATCGTTCGCCTGGATGGCGAGGCCCCTCGGGAGGCGCTCGACGCGCTGGGGGCGAATCCTCATATCGTGTCGGTGCAGCAGGTGCGGCTGAAGGGGGAGTGTGAGGGAGTGTGAGAGGGGGGCAGGGGCATGGGGATGGCTCGATGGGTGCGCGCCGGGGAGGGGGCAGTCTGTTCATCGACTGTGAAAATCATTCAGCTTCGCCACAGAGTATTC
>CALFXO010000192.1 GCA_937958025.1 uncultured Syntrophobacteraceae bacterium | reverse complement strand
AATCCCCCTGGTCGATTGCCTCATGTCGGGCTATGCCATGTTTTCCCTCAAGGACCCGAGCCTTCTTGCCTTCGACCGAAGGCGGACAGTCGAAGACCACAACCTCAAGACAATCTACGGCATAGAGCGGGCTCCCTGCGACACGCAGATGCGCAAACGACTCGATCCCATCGATCCGGACTCTTTGCGCCCTGCATTCACGGAGCTTTTCCGCAGAGCCCAGCGTGGCAAACTGCTCGAGCAGATGGTCTATATGGAAGAGAGTGTTTTGATCTCGGGGGATGGGACCACCTACTTCGTCTCCGAAGCTCTTTCCTCTCCCGCTTGCTTGAAGAAAACCTCCTCCAAGACGGGCAAGACCAGCTATAGCCTTCAGACCTATGCGGCCGTCATCGTCCACCCGGAGCACAAGGAAGTGATCCCCCTGCCTCCCGAGCCCATCTTCAACCATGACGGGGACAACAAGAACGACTGCGAGCGCAATGCCTGCAGGCGATGGCTCGCCAAATTCAGGAAAGAGCACCCTTGCCTCAAGGCCATCATGACCGAGGATGGGCTCAGTCCCAACGCCCCTCACATCCGAGACCTCATCGAGCACCGATTCCACTATATCCTAGGACTCAAGGAGGGAGACCACGCCTGCCTTTCCGCATATCTCGACGCGGCCGTTGAGAAAGACGAGGCGGTTGAATACGAAGTCCCTGATCCGAAAAAGCCCGAGGTGCATCATTTCTTTCGCTTTGTGAACCATGCGCCACTCAACGCCTCCAACCCGGATCTCTTGGTCAATGTCCTCGAATACTGGGAAGAGAGCCCCGCCGGCGCACAGCACTTCTGCTGGGTGACTGACTTCACCCTCACCCGAGAGAACGTCTACCTCATCATGCGCGCAGGCCGCGCCAGATGGAAGGTGGAAAACGAAACCTTCAACACCCTCAAAAACCAGGGCTATCATTTCGAACACAACTACGGACTGGGCCAGGAGAACCTGAGCATGGTCTTCGTGATGCTCATGTTCCTCGCTTTCCTGGCGGACCAGATCCAGCAGATGTCATGTCCTCTCTTTCGAGCCGCCTGGAAGAAGGCCGGCTGTAAGCGAGACCTGTGGGAAAAAGTCCGGGCGGTCTTCCACCTCGTTGCCGTGGAATCCATGGAGATGCTCTACCGGGTGATCCTCCTCGGAGCCCAGAAGATCTGCGGCCGTCTTCTCCTGGACACCTCGTAGGCTGCCCGCAACGTGCATCGCCCCTCATTATCCCTTCATCCGATCTCTTTTCATTGGACCCTGGTGCGGTCTCAACGGATTTCCATGGCCTCAATCCGTCACCGGGTGCATCTAAATGGCCAAGACCATCCACGTCCGACTTGGAATGGGGCCTAAAATTGCTCTCCGATCCCCCGCTTCATGATCCATAAACCCAATGGACAACCAGCCCGTCTATTGCTGGTGCTGCAGCGGGAATCGCTGTGACCGGCATGATCGGCTCGGAAATGGCTGGCTTGAAGAAGGAGCACATCCACGGCGGCTTCATCTATGTTCGAGATTCGATTGTCAGGGGAGTGGCAAGGATAGGAGAGTTGAAGACGGAGTATCGGCGGCGTGAGATTCCGATAACCAGTGCTCTGAGAGAGCGTTTGGATCGAGCGATTCAACGTGCGAACGGCTCCTATATCTTCTCAATGGAAGATGGCGAACACTTCAACATCAACTCATTCAGGAAGACCCCGTGGAGCAAGGCTCTTGACAAGGCTGGTGCCAAGTATCGGCACACGTACACTACAAGGCATTCGTTTGCAGAATGGTGTCTCATCGGCGGCATCCATCCTGAGAGGCTGATCAGGCTGCTTGGGCATGGTTCCAAACAGATGGTTTACGAGGTGTATGGAAAGTACGTGAAGGATATCGGGAAGGATACGGGACAGATTAGGTAGTATTTTGGTAATGACTTCTTTGGCTTATAAAAACAAGAACCTCAGCTTTCACTCTACGCTTTGGGAAAAGTCACGGTGAAAGTCTGAGGTCTATGCGCGTAAGGTATTTAAACCTTAGGGTTTTTCTGGAGCGGGAGACGGGCTTCAAACCCGCGACCCTCAGCTTGGAAGGCTGATGAAATGCCTTTTTCCCACTTTTGACCATTTGATATAACTCTTGACAAATCAACGACTTATTACCATTATCCTCTTGACGGCTTTGGACCGTTTTGCCCCCTTTTTATGCATCCGTGCACACTATATGCACACCGAAGAATGCGGGTTTGCGGGCGTCCGTGCACACCAGATGCACACCACGTGCACACCCTGACGGAGGAGCGAAATGGCAATTCAGATTTTTTGCCTGGAGTGCAAGACGAGCAACGCACTCGCGGCGAAGTCATGTTCCAAGTGCGGAGCGGTCTTCACCAGGGACAAGAAATACCGGGTGTGCGTCTCGGTCAAGGGGCAGCGAGTCACCCGGCTGTGCGACAACCTGACCGTAGCCCGTGAGGCCGAAACGGCGATCAAGACCGACATGCTCCGGGATGAGTTCGACATCACGGCCCACCGGAAAAAGAAGGTTGTCACCTTGGGGGACGTGTGGGAGAAGTTCTTCCCCTGGGCGAAAGAGCACCTGAAATGCTGGCGGACGGATGAAGGCTTCTACCGGAAGCACATTGCTCCACGTTTCGCGGAGAAGGCGCTTGACGGAATCACGCCGCTCGACATCGAGCGCATGAAACTGGAGATGAAGAAGAGCTTCACCCCCCACGGGAAGCCCTACTCGGCGCAAACCATCAAGCACAACCTCAACTTACTCAGCCGACTTTACAATCGGGCTATCAAGTGGGGAATGTTCAACGGGGAGAGCCCGGTCAAGAAGGTGCAGCCGGTTCGCGTGGATAACCAGAAGACGGAGTTCTTGACCGACGAGGAGGCCAACAGGCTTCTGAAAGTCCTCGATGAGTGGCCGTGCAGGGTGTCCGCCGCGTTCGTTCGCTTCGCCATGTTCAGCGGCTTGCGTCGGGGGGAAATCATCAAGCTGACCTGGGACGATGTGGACTTCGAGCGCGGCATGGTGACGCTTAGAGACCCCAAGGGCGGGAAGACGCAAACCATACCCTTGAGCGAGGAGGCTCTTTCCGCCTTGCGCAGTCTTGAGATCACCGGCGAGCACGTCTTCCCCGGAAAGAGCGGAGGCGAACGGTACGACTTCAAGGGGCCATGGGTTCGCATTCGGAAAGCTGCCGAACTGCCGGAAGACTTCCGCTTCCATGGACTCCGCCACCACTTCGCTTCAACGCTCGTGAGCAACGGCGTGGACTTGGCCGTGGTCAAAGAGCTTCTGACTCACAAGGATATGACCACCACACAGCGGTACGCGCACCTTGCGCCGGACGCCGTAAAACGCGCCGCGCTCAAGAGCGGCAAATTGCTCATGGGGAAACAGAAGGCCGATGTGATCGACCTGAAGAGGTAGTTGCAATTATTTCCGCCTTCGACATTGAAAACGGTATCAAATGATACTATACTGGTAAATGTATGGAACGACCATCGCACAGGGAAATCAGCAGAAAGCTTTTGAGCGCCAGGGCAGCCGTGGAGAGCGGGGACGTGCTCTTGGTGAATGCGAAGGCCATAAGGGGAGACCTCCTTGACTTGGGTTTTCTCATGGATGAGCTTTTAGAGCTTCTTCCCTCGATCTTGAACGAACTGGAGCCAGGACAGTACCGGGGAACGCGCCCCCCGCAGAAATCTTACGAGAAGACCATCATTGGCCGTGAGCTTTATGCGTTCTCCTGGATGAGTAAGGCGCTCGGCTGCTCGGTCTATTTCAAGTTTGCCCTGAAAGAAAAGACCCTTTGGATTGTCTCTTTTCACAGGGACAGGAAGACGGAAGGGGGTGAAGAGAATGAATTGCCCTAACGAACATGGGGAAATGGAGAAGACGCGGCGCATCGAGGAAGCAACCTTCCGTGGGGTTGTGGTGCGCTATGAGGTGGAGCTTTGGACCTGCTCCACTTGCGGGATTGAAGTGGAAGACCTCCCCCTTGCCGCCGATAACCAGCGGTCCCTGTCGGAAGCCTACCGGCAAGCTGCTGGCCTGCTGACAGGGAAAGAAATCGCGGCGGAGCGGAAGCGCTTGGGATGGAGTCAGGAAGACCTTGCCAGAGCCATTAACGTGGGAATTGCCAGCGTCAAGAGGTGGGAGCGGGGACAGATTCAGACCCCGGTTATGGACGGGGTGTTGCGGAGAGCTTTCGAGGGGGACAGCCTCAACCAAGACCCCTATACGGGGAATCGCCCGCTTTCGCTTGGACGCATCAAGCTTGTGTTGCAGCGTTTTGGAGAGCACCTAAAAAAGGATTTGCTGGCAAAAGGGGACCGTCTCCTTTATGCCGCCAAGCACCTTTGGTATGCCGACATGGTTTGCTATAGGGAGACGGGCCGGAGCATCACCGGGGCAACCTACGCCGCCCTTCCTCTTGGTCCGCAGGTCAATAATTACAGGGAATTGGTGGAGCTAATACGCAGCGCCGACGCGACGGCGGAGGAGCCACTTTCCGACGAGGAAGAACGAATTATCCGCAGAGTCGCCATGACCTTTCCCACCGACAAGAGCGCCTTCGCTGCGTCGCATCGAGAAAGCGCCTGGGAATCGAAAACAAACGGGATGCTGATTCCTTACTCGGATGCACAGACCTTGACCGAAATGTAAGACTTTCCAGCTTCCGGGGATAGGGCGGGCGTCATGAACCTGCCCGACAAAGCCGGTTGTCCTGGACCGGCTTTCCCTGGATCACCTCACCAGGAGCGTTTACAGGAGACACGATGAGTTCAGGTGATGAACTACTCGAAGCGGTTTACGTGCGTTTCCACGAACTTTTCAAACGCCTGGATGTGGATGCGGCCTGCAATCACCTTCACGGCAGGTGCAAAAATGAAGCCCAGCGGTCCAGCGTTGAGGAGCTTCATGGGAAGCTGCTGGCGCGACTCGCCCTGGTCGTTTTAGTTGAACGTGGGAGCGGGGCGCCCTGCTGAGGCACCTTCGGAGATACGGGTGTTATCTCAAGCGGGAAGGCGGCGAGCGTTCCCTTTGGTGCAATCCACAGACGGGCCATTGCGAAGCCGTGCCCCGACACACG
>CALFXO010000191.1 GCA_937958025.1 uncultured Syntrophobacteraceae bacterium | reverse complement strand
AGCGGGAAGGCGACACGCGTTAAGCATTTTGTGCTCCGTGGAAATCCAGGCTAGGCGAGCTACGATAAGGAGGGGGAGGCCGCGGCTTTCGCTTTCTTCTTTTCTCTTGCGACATTGAGCAACACTGAGGCGGGTTCGCACGCCGGGTTTATTCGAAGCGTTTCCTCGAACATTTTCGCAGCCTTGCCGAATGCCTTCGTCTGGTTGTAGAGCATGCCGAGGTTGAAGTAAAGTGCATATGAATCGGGAATCAGGGTGATGCATTTCTTGTATATGTCTTCACTTTCCCGAAACATGCCGCGCCGTCTCAAAGCAATGGCGTAATTGTTGAATACGTGAACTGTCTCCGGCGTGGGCGTCGCTCCGTCCTTGAGAAAGGAGGCTGCCTTTTCAAGGTCGCCATGGGCGAGGTAGACGTTTCCGAGGTCCGCCATGATGAGGTTGGTCGGCTTGGATTTTAAAATGTCGCCAATCACGCTTTCCGCCTTGGCGTCCTCGCCGAGTTCAAAATACGCCTGCGCCAGATCCACTTTCCTGGCCAGATTGAGGTCGCACTGTTCCGACGCCAGTTTGAGGCGCGTGAGGCCCTGTTCGTGGTTGCCCTGCTTCATGTGGAGCTTTCCCAGCAGGTTATTGGACCTTCCGCATTTTTCGGCCCTGGCGGTTTCTTCGAGGACGGACATGGCATCTTTGTATTGGCCGAGCTCGCCGAGGCATTCGGCGAGCAGAAACAGCGCATTCGGGTCTCTTTGCGTCTCCAGTATCCTGCGGCCCACTGCGACAGCATCCTGGAACTTGCCCTGAAGCTTGAGGGACGCCATCGCATCTATTGCTTTCTGGAGACAATTGGCGTGTTTTTCCCTGATCTGATGGATCGTCTCCTGGATTTTGCGTGCGCTAAAAGGTTTTAGGACGTAGCCGTCGGCCCCCTCCTCCATGGCGCAGATGACTCCTTCGGCGCTGCATAGTCCTGTGAGAACCATTATGGGAATATTGAACAGGTCGGGGTCTTTTCTTATGATCCGTATCAGTTCTATGCCCGTCATCTGGGGCATGATCCAATCGGTTATTAGAAAATTGACGGGCCTGCTCCGCAGCACCCGGAGAGCTTCGCTGGCGCTGTAGGCGCAGTAAAGCTGTTTTAGCCCCTGAGATCTCAGCATCCGGGTCAGGAGCGTGTGGATCTGCTTTTCGTCGTCAACGATCAAAACGTCGATCGTCTTACTGGGATCTGGAGACATAGCATCTGCCTTAAAATGGCGCCTGCCCGCGAAAAAGCCGGCTTACACAAAGGTGGAGTCGGGGCGAATGCCCCGCCGTTTCCACTTTTATGGAAACGGCAAAGCCTGCTTCAGTGAAACATATTATCCCTAATGGACTACGGTAGGTGCATCATTAGTGCGTTCTATTCTTTATGTCAATTACAATGAGCCGATAGCTGTCATTTTGCCTATGGCATGCCAAAACCCGGAGAGCAACGAACGATGCCATACGGTGCAAGTCGGCGATTTTCTATTGAATGGAGAGTAGGGAGAGGTTATCCTGTAAATCTGCGACAGCGGTTCAAGAGGCGCGGATTGCCACCGGGCGGAGGACGAGACGACCCCTTGGGGGCGCTCTCCATAAAGATGGGTTTTTCTTGTTTGAAACAGGCGGGAGAGTATGGAAGACGAACACCGTAAGCGATTGAGCAACCGGCTGGCCCCGATGCATCTTTACAAGCTGACGCCAAAGACCAACTGCGGGGAGTGCGGCGTTCCGACGTGCCTGGCCTTTGCGACGCAGACGATTATCGGGCAGATCGATATCGACGCCTGCCCATATCTCGACAAGGACGCCCTGGGGCCTTTCCGTGCGCAACTCGCGGAGCAGCAGCGCCACGGAATCGGCGTGAAGCGGGAAGGGTGGACCAAGGCGCTTCAGCATCTTCGCGGGGAAATGGGAAAGTGCAATCTCCGGAGCATCGTGGATAGCCTTGGGGGGGAGATGACCGGGCACGAGGGGCGCGAGGCTGTGAAGCTCGTTTACTTCGGGCGAGAGATCGTCACTTCCGCCGATGACGTCTTCGCCGTGGGCGGCGAAGAGCTGAACCCGTGGGAAAAGATATTTCTTTACAATTACACTATCGGCGGGGCAGTGGAGCCGTCCGGCTCCTGGGTCGGGATGGAGAGCCTCCCCAATTCGGTGTCGAAGGTGAAGAGCCTGAAGGCGCACTGCGAGGAGCCTCTCGCCAGAGCCTTCGCGGGGAAGATGGACCTTCTGCCGGAAGCCGTCGCGGGAGTCGGGCGGGTGTTGGACCTGGTGGATGAAAAAGTGGATTTCGCCGCCGAAATAAAAGTCCTGCCGCGTCTTTCCATTCGCATCCACTGGTGGGATGAGGACGTCGCCGAAGGGTTTCCGGCGACAGTGAAGATCGTGTTCGATTCGCGAGTAATGCAGGTGCTCGACCTCGAGTCGCTCATTTTCGCCTGCGAACAAGTGACGGAGCGTCTGGTGGAAAAGGCGAAAGGGCGTTGAGGCCAGGGAGAGAGATAGGGTCCGTTGCTGCGGGGAGCGGACTACAAATATTTTGACTTCAGAAATACTTGGCGGCTAGAATAGCGACACGGTCACAGCGACGCAGCATACTATCTGTTTGGAGAGGGGTGTCAACCAGCGATGTCAAATAGCCTTTATAGCGATGCGGGTGTGGATTTGGAGAAAGCCAACGAATTGGTGAGCCGGATTCGGCCCTTGGTGCGGACCACCTTCAATAGCGGGGTCATCACCGACATCGGCGGCTATGGGGGGCTCTACGGCTTTGATTGCGCCGATCTGAAACGGCCCGTGCTCGTTTCTTCCACCGACGGAGTGGGAACGAAGCTGAAGGTGGCATTCATCACCGGCCGGCACGATACGATAGGCATAGACCTCGTCGCCATGTGCGTGAACGATATCATCGTGCAGGGCGCGCGCCCTCTTTTCTTCCTCGATTACCTCGCAATGGGGAAAGTGGACCTCGATATGCTCGAAAAGATCATTTCGGGGATCGTGGCGGGGTGCAAGGAGGCCAACTGCGCCCTGATCGGGGGCGAGACGGCGGAGATGCCCGACTTCTACCAACCCGGCGAGTACGACGTAGCCGGGTTTTCTGTCGGCCTCATCGATAACAGCAACATAATCGATGGCTCCACGATCCGCGTCGGGAACCAGGTTGTCGGGATCTCTTCGAGCGGTCTCCATTCCAACGGCTACAGCCTCGTGCGAAAGATCGTCTTTGATAAGCTCGGCCTCGGGCCGGAGAGCTTCATCCAGGAATGCGGGCGCACCGTGGCCGAAGAGCTTCTCGAGCCCACCCGCATTTATGTGGACCCCATCCTCCGGCTGCTGCGGCAGTTCCGCATTGCTGGAATGGCCCATATCACGGGTGGCGGCTTTCATGACAATATTCCGCGCATCCTCCCGAAGGCATGCAGGGCGTTGATCCGCGAGAAGGCCTGGGAGCCTCAGCCCATTTTCCGTTTCCTCCAGGAGCGGGGCGGCGTGTCGAGGGATGAGATGCACCGTGTGTTCAATAATGGGATCGGCTATATCCTGGTGGTGGATGCGACGGATACGGAAGAGATCATACAACGGTTGAACGCCATGGGATGCAAGTCCTTCCACATAGGGGAAATCGTCCCGAGGGAGGAAGGCGGCCCCTCCGTGGAAGTGTTGGCTTAGGGCTTTCAGACGATGCTCGCAAAGCAGGACGTGATTCGACGGTCTACGGAGTCTCTCGCTCCCTATCTGCATGGAAAGGAGTTGGCGCTCCGGCTTGCCCTGATCTGCTTCTTCTCCCGGGGACATCTGCTGATCGAAGATTACCCCGGGCTCGGGAAAACCACCCTCGCCATCGCCATAGCCAAAATGCTCGGCCTCACGTTTGGAAGGATTCAGTGCACGAGCGATCTTCTGCCCTCCGACATCACGGGCCTTTCGATATTCAACAAGACGACGTCCGCGTTCGAGTTCCATCCCGGGCCGATTTTCAATAACTTTGTGCTGGTGGACGAGATCAACCGGGCCACTCCCAAGACGCAGAGCGCCCTCCTCGAGGCCATGGGGGAAAAGCAGGTGACGATCGAAGGGCGCACCTACGAGCTTCCACGGCCTTTTTTCGTCATTGCGACGCAGAATCCGGTGGAGCAATTCGGGGCCTTTCCTCTCCCGGAATCGCAGCTCGACCGCTTCATGATGAAAATCAGCCTCGGCTACCCCTCCCGCGACGCAGAGCGGACGATTCTCCGCGGGGGGAGCAAGCGGCGGGACATTTATTCGATCGAGCCCTCGATCCATAAAGAAGAAGTCCTTGAGATCCAGGACGAGGTGAGGGAAGGCGTGACCGTCTCCGACAAGATGCTCGATTACGTCATGGATATCATAGAAGCCACCCGAACCAGCGAACATCTGCTTGCCGGCGTCTCGACCCGAGGAGCGCTCGCCCTCATCCACACCGCCAAATCCGACGCCTACCTCAAGGGGCGCGACTTCATCGTGCCGGAGAACGTGAAGGACGTTGCGCAATTCGTCATTCCTCACCGGGTGATATTCAGGGAGGAGTACGAACATCTCGACAGGAAGGAGACCATAAAATCGTTGATAGAGGACGTAAACATCCCCGTGTGATAAAAGTCAACAAGTCCGGCTGGCTCTACATTTGCCTCACGATCGCCATCGGGCTCGCCGCCGTCAACACCGGCAACAACCTCATCTTTATCACCGACTCCGCGCTGCTCAGCTACATGCTGCTCTCCGGCGTTTTCGGGAGACGAAACCTCTTCAGCGTCGACATTGAATTGGAGTTTCCACGGGAGGTCTTCGCGCATCGACCCGCGCCTGTCCTGGTGCGGCTCATCAACCGCAGCCGGTTTTTCCCCGCCTTCCTGATCGAAGCGGATATCGAGGGGCAGCGCGTCTTTTTCCCCTATGCGGACCCGAAATCTTCCGTCACCCGGAGCTATAACGCGACCTTCGAGGCGCGCGGGCGTTGGCGCATCGAGACGCTGCATGCTTCCTCGGTCTTCCCTTTCAATTACTTCACGAGATACCGCGAGATCAAAAAGCGGTGCGAATGCATCGTGTTGCCCGAACCCAAGAGGTGCGCCTGGGACGATCCCAGGAGCCGCGCGAACAGACAGCGGGGAGACGAATCGTCCAACGCATTGGGTCACGATGCGGATATCATCTCGATCCGCGACTACATCCCCGGCGACCCGATCCGCTACATAAGCTGGAAGTCCACGGCGAAAACGGGGCGGCTGAAGACTCGCGAGCACTCTTCGATCGAGAAGCGGCAGGTGATGATCGATTTCGACAAGACGGATAAGAGACGGCTCGAGTACGTCATATCGTGCGCAACCTACACCATATTAAAGCTCCTCCGCGCCGGATCGCCGGTTGGCCTCGTTATCGGCGGAAAGGTGTACAAGCCTGGCCTGGGGAGCTATCACCGATGGTGCATGCTGAGGGATTTGGCGCTTTATGGTAAGGATTAGGACTTTACTGAACGCCGCGACGTATGCGAGCGTTGCGACGGGCTTTACGGCTGTTTTCCGGTATATCGGCCCGCCCTATGCCATTGCCTTCGCCCCGTGCTTTGCGGTCGCGCTTTACATGGACCATCGCCGGAGCGCTTTTTCCGCGCCCCGCTGGGTCTTTGGCGTCCTTGCCGTGCTCATTGTCGGGGCCGCATTCGCGAGGGTGAGCGAGAGCTTCCTGATAGAGCCCATTCTCGACGCCCTCGTGGGACTCATCGCCGTAAAACTGCTCGAAACCAAAAAGGCGAGGGATTACCTCCAGATTTTCACCCTGAGCATGTTCCTGTTGATCGGCTCCACCTTGATTTCCTTCAGCAGCATATTCCTACCCTATTTCCTGCTGCTCCTTTTGCTGCTGACGACGGCCCTCATTCTGCTCTCCTACTTTGCGATCGACCCGGAGGCTGTGCTCAGCTACAAGGCGACGACGCGCCTTATCGGCAATGCGCTTCTTCTCTGTGTCCTCTCGATTCCGTTCACGGCGTTCTTTTTTGTCATAATGCCGAGAACCCCGGTCCCCATCTTTAACTTCCTGAACATAGAGCTTGGCCGGGTCCGGTCGGGATTCAGCGACAATGTGGAGCTTGGAGGCGTGACGGAGATCCAGGAAAATTCCTCCGTGGCCTTTCGCGCGGAGATGGCGCGCCTCAGGAGCGTAGACCCTTATTGGCGTGGGATCGTCCTCGATCATTTCGACGGGCGGTTGTGGCGCAGCAGCGGTCAGGAGCCTCCCCATTCGGAGGGGCCTGCCGGGGAGCCGCAGGGGGAAATGATCCGGCAGACGATCTATATCGAGCCAAATGGAGGAAAACGGCTTTTCGCATTGGATATTCCCCTCAAGATCGACATGCCGAAAGCGAAGCCATCGGCTGGACGCACCTTTTCGCTTGATGAGGAACTTTTCCAGAAGGCAAAGTATGAGGCTACTTCCGTGTTGTCCACCATTCTGCCGGAGCGGAACATAGACCGCGAGCGCTATCTTCAGCTCCCGGCCTTTCCGTCGGGGAGGATAGAACAGTTGGCGCGGGAGCTTTCCGCGGGCAAGACGGAGCCGGATGCGGTCACCGCGATTTTCGATTATCTGAAGTTCGGTTCATTTAAATACTCCATAGAGAACATTCCGACCGGGGACAACGCCCTGGAGGATTTCCTGTTTACAAACAAGAAGGGAAATTGCGAATTCTTCGCATCCGCGCTGGCGGTCTTGCTTCGGGACGTAGGGGTCCCGGCCCGTCTTGTCGGGGGCTACGCCGGGGGGGCGTACAACGAGGCTGGGGGGTACTATATGGTGCGCCAGCAAGACGCGCACGTATGGGTGGAAGCGTACGTCGGCGGCTCGGGGTGGATCCGCCTGGACCCGACGCCAGTCTCCCTGGAAGGCGGGGCGGCGTCTGTTTGGTCTAGGCTGCGTCTCAAAGCGCAACTCATGGTGGACGCCTTCAATCACTTCTGGAACAGGTTCATCCTGACGTACGACCTGCGGCGGCAAATAGCGATCTACAAGGGATTTCGGACAAGACTCGCCAAGTCGTCCTCCCTGTTCGAGGTGGACCGCTCGGCGATCGCGAAAGGCGTGGGGGCGGCGCTGGGACTCGCTGCGCTTTCGCTCCTCCTTTACATGGGGCTGAAAGCGCATGCAACCCGTCCGAATCGGCTCGCCTCCGGTTTTTTTGTGAAGATGAAAAAATACGGATACGAAAGAGGAAAGAATGAGGGGCTCGAGGAATTCACCGCCCGCATCGAGGACGGCTCCCTGCGGGACCGCGCCTATCGGTTCGTGATTCCCTTCGAGGAAATTTACTACAAGGACCGGGAGCCCACCCGCGAGGAAAGAAAAATGCTGGAGGAGCGGATAGACGCTCTGTAGGAGGATCTTCTTGAATACCCGTTAAAGTTTAGATGTTTTGACCCATGGGGGTCATCCTGCTGTAGGGGCGGCATTTTGCTGCGACTGGCGCAACGTTGCGGCAGAATGCCGCTCCTACGAAATCGTAATCCTCAATCCTCAACAAGCATGCATACTTGATGTACTTGCAAGTTTACTCATCGACTCTCCCCACGACCCGTTACGCGCCCGCTCCGGCGGCGGGGGCTTCCGCATCATCGTCCTTCACGAGCCCCTCGGCGCCGGGCCAGCTGGAAAGCACCTTTTTCATCTGCCGCAGCGCCTGACGTATCCTGTGCTCGTTTTCGACCAGCGCGAGGCGGAGCCACCCCTCCCCTTCCTCGCCAAACCCGATCCCCGCGGCAACTGCCACATTGGCTTCATCCATAAGCTTCACGCTGAACTCGAGTGAACCCATTTTGGCGTACGGCTCGGGGATTTTGGTCCACACGAACATCCCGGCCTTCGGCTTTTCCACCGGCCACCCCATCTGCTCCAGGCCGCTGCACAGCACGTCCCGGCGCTTCTCGTAAATCTTGGCCTGCTGAACCACCTCGTCGGCGCAATCCCGCAGGGCGACAAGCCCCGCTATCTGGATGGCGGAAAAAATCCCGTAATCGTAATAGCCCTTGATCTTGCCGAGTCCCTGGATGATTTCCCGGTTTCCGACGCAGTAGCCGAGACGCCACCCCGCCATGTTGAACGACTTCGAGAAGGAGCCGAACTCCACGCCAACGTCCCGCGCCCCCGGCACTTGCAGGAAGCTCGGAGCGACGTACCCGTCGTAGGTGATCTTGGCGTAGGCGAAATCCTGCACCACCATGAACCTGTGCTTCTTGGCCAGTTTGACGATCTCCCGGAAGAGATCCAAACTCGCCACCACCGACGTGGGATTGTGCGGATAATTCAGGATGAGCACCTTCGGGCTCGGGTAGAGCGATTCGCACATGGTGGCGATGCGCGCGAGAAATGCCTCTTCGTCCTCCAGGGGAATCCGCATCACCGTGGCGCCCGCGATGATGGCCGCATAGATGTGGATCGGGAAGGCGGGCGTCGGCACGAGCACCGTATCGCCGGGGCCGACCAACGCCAGGCTGAGGTGGGAAATCCCTTCCTTCGACCCGATCGTGCAGATCACCTCGGCCTCGCTGTCGAGCGACACGCCGTATTCACGATCGTAATACCGGGCGATTTCCCGCCGCAGGTTCCGCATCCCCGAGGCAACAGGGTAACGGTGGCTCTTCGGGTCCTGCACCACTTCGCAGAGCTTCTTCGTAACCACGTCCGGCGTGGGATCGATAGGGTTGCCCATCCCCAGATCTATGACGTCTATCCCCTGCCAGCGGCGTTCCATCCTCATCTTGTTGATCGTCCCAAAAAGATAAGGCGGCAATTGACTCATCCGCTGAGCAAAACGAACGATGGACTCTTCCGGCATTGCGTTTCTCCTCTTCGATTATCCCAATAAGATTGCAGCAAATCATCGATATTCATCTTCGATGCATACTTGACGCGTACAAGGCGGGAGCCCCAACTCCGGGGACAAAAAAACCCCGAACCAACCGGCCGGGGCGGAAGCGCGCCACGAGCCGGTCACCCAGCCCATGGCTAATGTTGGAAGAGCTCTACTTCGTAACTCTATTTCCAACCGTCGCCCGGGCTGTGCTGCACGCGGCGGCGGCGATTGCGAACATGCTTTGCATCACGCGAAATCCTCTCAAAGTCTTCATTGCGCTATCTGCGCACTGTGTCTTGTAATCTATCCTTCGGATTCTGTCAAGAACCGGAATAATGACAAAGAGGTGAATTGGAGGACGTGAATCTTCCGAAGCGGAGCCCGGTGGCATCGCAACCCGCATCGGCAATTGACTCGGCGCCGCTTGGACGGTACAGTTAATATGATAGGAATAGGCAGTGCATTCAACTCCCGGAGCAGGCGGAGCCGCATGGGAAACATAGCCAATCCCCACGACAAGTTTTTCAAGGAGGTCTTCTCGGACAAGGAGAGGGCGATCGATTTCCTCGTCAATTTCCTGCCGCGCGAACTGGCGGAGCTAGTGGACCTCGCGTCCATAAAGATCAGCAAGGACTCATTTATCGACGAGGAATTCCGCGAGGCCTTTTCCGACCTCCTCTACGAGGTCGAATTCGCCCGGTCCACAGGCTACATCTACATTTTGTTCGAGCACAAGAGCCACCCGGAGCGCTATACAGCCCTTCAGCTTCTCAAGTACATGACCAGGATTTGGGACCTTCACCTCAGACAGTCGCCAAAACCGGAGCTTCCCATCATTTTGCCTCTGGTGCTTTACCAGGGCGTGGAGGCATGGAGGTTCGGGAGCACGCTCCGCGACATCCAGGATGTCCAGGGCGCGGATCGGATGCTCCCCTACACGCCCGACTTCCGATACCTCCTGTGCGACCTCTCCGCATACAGCGACGAACAGATTCGCGGGGGCGTCATCTTCCGTGCGATGACCCTCGCCATGAAATACGCTCTCCGCGAGGACCTTCAGGAGAAGTTTTTCGATATCATAGAATTGCTGGCAACCCTCGCCGACAAGCGCAAGGGACTGGAATGCCTAGAGCTGCTCTTCCGCTATCTTGCCCAGGCTTCCGACAAGGTGACAGGTGAGGCGTTTCAGGAGGCGGCGGCCCGCATCCAGGAAGGAGAGAACATCGTGCCCACGCTCGCGGAACAATGGTTTCAGGAAGGATTGGAAAAAGGCAAGCTGCAAGGAAAGTTAGAAGGAAAGCTAGAAGGAAAGCTAGAAGGCATGCAGGAGGGAAAGCAGGAAGGAATGCTTTCGGCTGTCCGGGATGTGATACTCGAAATAATAGAAGCGAGATACGGAGTGGCTTCCCAAAGGCTCGTTGAAAAGCTGAATGGAATACAGAGCTATGAGGTCTTGCGCATGCTGCACCGGCAATTGAATAAGTGTGATGAGATAGTCGAATTTGAAAAGCTGGTCGATCGGGCCTTATGAGCGTCAATTATCGAGCCGCACGGGAAGAGATGAAAAACTCCGCCGTCAACCCGACCGGGAGAAGAGTCGCATCCTGATATGAACGCAACGAAAGAGAACAACGAAAAACCTACAGACCTGGAAGAGCTGATCCACCTCGCGCTCCGGCTCGGGGCGAGCGGCGCGGCGGTGGTCCCCGCATCCGAAATAGTCGTGGAAGACCGACTGGCCGAGCTTTGCCTCAAGCCGAAATGCGAAAACTACGGGCTTGGCCCCGGCTGTCCTCCGCACGTTCCGGGCCCATCCGGCTTCCGCGAGCGAATCGCGGCGGTGGGAAATGCCCTGATCTTCAAGATCGACGTTCCGAATGAGGTTCTCTTCTCGATGGAGCGCCGGGAGGTCTTCCGGCTGCTCCACGAAATCGCCGCCGACATCGAAAACGCCGCCGTCCGGATGGGTTTTCCCCACGCCAGCGGCTATGCGGGAGGCTCCTGCAAGAAGATTTTCTGCGGTGACCATCCGGATTGTAGAGTCCTGAGCGGCGAGGGCGAATGCCGCCATCCCGGACGCGCCAAGCCGTCCATGTCGGGCTTCGGGATAGACGTCGGGAAACTCATGCGCTCGGGAGGCTGGACCATGAACTGGGGGAGAAAATCATCCGACCCCGAAGCCCCCTCGATGGGAATGGTTTGCGGAATGGTGCTCCTCGGCTAGCAGCCTGCCAGCCTTCATCTTGCACACTCATCATAATACAAGGTTGGGGTGAGCGAATGCGAACCCCAACATGAGTGATGCGTCCCGTCAGCGAAGGCCTGCGTCGATGAATCTCCGGATGAATCGCCTGACTTCTTCCCTGCCCCGGATGACCCCGTAGTGCCCTTCGCACAGCACATCCGCTTCCAGTTCCAGCAGCAGCCGGAGCGACTCGATGTAATCGCCCCTCTCGGAAAGGAGGCTTGGGTGCAGCGGGCCATGGACGTCCTGCCCAAAGAGCGCCTTCAGCCCCTCGGATTCCACCCAATACACGGCGGAGCCGGGCGAATGCCCCGGAGTGTGAATGGCGTGCACCACCCCGCTTCCCAGCGGAAATTCCCTCTCGGAGCCGCTCCATTTCTCGTCCACCGGAAACGCCGTCATCCTCCGCCCATACCAGGAAGCTGCGGTGACTTCGCTGTCGCCGTCCTCCAGATAGCGGGCGTCCAATTCATGTGCGACGGTCCGCGCTCCGGTCGCCTCCCGCAGCGCATTCGCGCCCCCCGTGTGATCGAAGTGGCAATGCGTGAGCAGGATGTAATCGACGCCGTCCGGTGGCGCGGGAAGGGCGCGAACATTCGCCAGCACCCGCTCCACGGAGCCGCCGCATCCCGCGTCCACGAATGCCGCCCGCCCCCCGAAATTTATCAGGTAGATGGCCGCGTCTTCCGGAGAACTCAGACCTTCGCCACCCACCTGGAATATCTCCCCGGTTATCTTTTCCATCGATTCCATCCCCGCGCAAAAACGGCTCGGTCCACGGGGCGCGCCAAAGCCCCCCATTCCGGCATTGGGCGCAACGACGCGCCTCCCCTACTCTACCCTAAGGGTTGGATGTACTGATCTGGCTGGCTTATCCTGCTGTAGAAGCGGCATCCTGCCGCGACTGGCGCAACGTCGCGGCAGGATGCCGCCCATTGCATCTACAAAAGCGCAACTTTCAATCCTCAACGAGTATAGCGCCCTATCCCGTCAACGCCCCTCCCCCAAACCGGCGGAAGCCGTCAGAAACACACCGGACGCTCCTCCCCGAGGTTGAAGTCCGCGTAATCCGCATACCCCTGGTCGAGCGCCACCGATATGGGGACCTGCTTCGCCGTCGGCCCCCAATACTGGATCGGTCCGGGGTTGCAAAACATATCCTCGACGGCCCAGCGTCTGCGATTGAACGCATACGCCTTGAAGGACGCCGAAGAGGTGTTGACAAGCGATTTTTCGATGACCAGCTCTTCCTTCCCCTTGCGCAGCTCTGCGGTGATAAGGCCCGAGAGCGGTATTGCAAGCGCCCTGCCTCCTTTGTCGAAGTCCGTCACCGAGGCCATGTATCCCGTTTTCCCGGCAAGCGCGAGAGATCCGGCCGTCAGCCCCAGGATGAAGGTGAACGCCTGGTCGAGGAGGGTCGGCTTGGAGCAGCGCCCCTCGTAGCCGAGGAAGTGCGCCTGCGTCGCCAGGGTCATGCTCCTGAAAAGCTCTATCTGCTCCGGGGTGGCGTCGATCATCCCCTCCCCCTTGCCATAGTATTTGTCGGGATGCCGCTTCATCTGGGACGTCTTGTACCGCACCTTCTCGATAAGAAGCTTGTCGGTCTCGATCTGCGACACCTTCACGTTGCCGTGGTCGTCGCGGTCAAGGATGAGCATCTCCTCTATCTCGTCCGGCAGCGACGCCATGAGCTGCGCCGACGCGGGCGTGAGCAGCGGGTAGATGTACTCCAGCTTGTTCTTGAGGGTGGGCAGGTCCTTGATGTCCGTGTCGTACTCTGCCAGTATCCGGTTAAGCTCCCCGATGAGCGCCCGGATCTCCGGCACGAATTCGATCAGCCCCTCCGGCACGAGCACCACGCCGTGGTTTATCCCTTTCAGACGCCGCTGGGCGATGATATCCACAATGTAGTCGACGATCTGGTCGAGCGACATGTTCTTCTCCGCGACTTCCTCCGATATGAGGGCTATCGCGGGCTTGGTCTGCAACGCCACCTCCAGTGTGATTTTGCTGGCCGTGCGGCCCATGAGCTTCACGAAATGCCAGTACTTCACGGCGGACGCCGCATCCTGGGTGAGGTTCCCGACCAGCTCCGAAAAAAGCTTGGTGGCCGTATCGAACCCGAAGGACACCGGCAGCAGTTTTCCGATGGCGAGGTCGCCGTCGATGGTCTTCGGCACGCCGATAACGCTGCATGGAATCCCCTCCCCCAGCAGGTATTCCGCTATCACCGCCGCGTTCGTATTGGAATCGTCGCCGCCCACGATGACGAGGCCGTCCAGCTTGTTCTTCTGGACGGTCTCCTTCACCTTTTCAAACTGGCCGGCCGACTTGATCTTCGTTCTGTCCGTCCCGAGGAAATCGAACCCTCCGGTGTTGAGGAGC
>CALFXO010000190.1 GCA_937958025.1 uncultured Syntrophobacteraceae bacterium | reverse complement strand
GTTGAGGATGTTGGGCCCGACCGCCATTTCCCGGAGATGTTCGGTCCAATAGGTCGATCCCTTGAAGAACTGATCGTGGTTCCCAATGGCCTGGCACCATTTGATCGATTTGTCGAGCCCGGCTGCTATGTACGGTTTTTGATAGCTCCATTGGCGGCTCCGGCGTGAGCGCCAGAACTGGGGGAGACGGGGCCGCCGTCGATGACGTCAAGATACCATCGCAACTCGATGTGCAAAGTGTTGTCGCACGCATCTCCGAGAGCGATGCCGAAATCAAACGGCGCCATCTTGTGCAGGGCATTGATTGTCTGGATGGCGGCGTCGAGAACGTGGGTCGTATAGAGCATGACGCCTGAATAGCTCGAAGGTTCACCGACGGGTTTGTTGTCCAGCAGCGGCAGGGGATATTGGCACCCGTTGCGAATCACCTGAGCCGGGCATTCTTTGTCGCAGATATGGGCGTCGCTGAAGGTGAAAAATGACAAGAGCCCTGCGGCCGATGGATCAGGGAAGGACGGGGTAGTCGTGCTTCCAGTGTCCATATCGATGGAACAGTAAGGGGAGCCATACCCTGCCGGAACGCCCTCCGGATTTTGAATCCACTCTCCGTAGCCATTTGCCTTGTATAAAGAGATTTGACAGGGATATATCGTCGCATTTGGTCCCAAAGGGGGGAGGGGGAAGGGCGCCATGACGGTCCTGTCCAAAGTCGTGCGGACATCTGTGGAAATAGGATAGGTCGGGCCCCCGGCGGCAAACGCCTTTTTCAGGATGGGTAGGGGCGGAAGCTGAAGTCCGAGAACTGCCGTAGAGCCAGCGCAATATTTTAAAAAATCTCTTCTTCAAATGCTCACTGGTGCTCCTCCAAAAAGGTTGTTGCATCGCATCGACGGAACACGAAAAACTGAGTATGGGGAAATGTCCGGTAGTCCTGTTTTCCCGTGCACCCGGGGTTGCCTGGTAAAGTCGAAAAAAGATCTCGAAGATAGCGCCGGCTGATGCTCAGGGGTTGCCTAATCTAAATCGGAAATAAACGGTAGGAGCGTTAATCAAAAAATACATTATCGCGTCTCATAATACCAAGTAGACGATATGTTTGATTCCTCCAAATCTTTTCCTATTCTTCTGACGCTACCGCGCTGGGATGATCGAGGCCGGTCATTATGGGAAAAATGGGCCGGGGGGTGATCCTCTGGGCAGTGGTGCATGATTTACGGGCCGCCCGACTGCTTAGGCGCGCCGAAAGTCCGTAGAGCTTCCAATAATCCTGAGATCAGGACCGGACCGTTTACTCACGGTATGATTCGCGAATCTTGAGCCGTAGCCGATTAAGCCACCCCGCGACCGGGAACCGGCCAGCAATCCATCCCGGTCGCCCATGAGAAGACGTTGGGCGAAGCGTCATTAGGTGATCCTCAGGCGCTGGAGTTCTAGAGTTGGATCATCATGCGGCTCAACGGGCAGGCGTTGCACTAAAGATTTGAGCGAGTAGGTCTCCCGGCTTACTCCAAAATAAACGGCAACGACCTGAAGGGTGGGAGCATGGTGGTAGCACGAATTACAAAGGACAAATCTCACAAGGATTTGCCATTTGCAACTCGCTGTTTTCATTGTATTATTTGGATGGCGATCCGGGGATCGAACCCGTGGCCTTTGGTTCCGGAGACCACAGGAATACACTTACCGCAATTTCCCGCCATATTCTCTAAGCACTTGAATACAGCCATTCCACGAGCATGACATTTCCGTTGACATACTCAAATTTACCCGTATATTTAATAAAAATGTTGGGGATAGTGTTGGGGACAAAACCCTTTGGTTTCTGCTTGGGACCTTTGGTTAAAGGGGGCGGAGGATGCCGAAACAGCAACGGTTCAAAACTAAGTATGCGGGCGTCACCTACATTGAAGGCATGGCTCCCAACGGGAAGACGGAGCGCATTTATTACATCATGTATCGTAAAAACGGTCGGCTCATTGAGGAAAAGGCTGGCCGTCAATACAGAGATGACATGACGCCAGCGCGGGCGGCTGGAATCCGCGCAGAACGCATTAGCGGGGCGCAGCAAACCAATGAAGAGCGCCGAGAAGAGGAGCGGGCAATAAAGGATGCGGAAGCCGCCCGTTGGACCATTGGAAAGCTTTGGGAAGAATACAAGGCGCAGCACGCCCTCAAGGGATTGGCGCAGGATGAGAGCCGTTACCGTCTCTATGTTGGGCCGCATTTCAGCGAGAAGGAGCCACAGGAGCTTGTTTCCCTGGATATCGACAGGTTGCGGATCAAGCTTCTGAAATCCAAGACACCGCAGACCGTCAAGAACATCCTTGCCTTGCTTCGGCGCATTATTCAATTCGGCTGCAAGAAGGGCCTTTGTAGGGGGCCGGAATTTGTCATCCAGATGCCCACAAAGATCAACAACCTGCGAACCGAAGACCTTTCCGACGAGGATATGGCGCGCCTGATGGAAGCGCTCGACCAAGACCCGGACATCCAGGCAGCCAATATGATGCGACTTGTTCTGTGTACGGGGATGCGGCGCTCGGAGTTGTTCCGCCTGAAATGGGGGGACGTGGACTTCGAGCGTGGTCACATCCATCTAAGAGCGCCAAAGGGCGGAAGGGACGCAGCTATCCCGCTCAACGCATCAGCGAGGGCCGTATTGACGAACCACCCGAGAACCGGTGACTCCGAGTTTGTCTTCCCCGGTCGTGGGGGCACCCAACGCGTGGAAATCCGAAAAGCCGTCAACAGGATCAAGAAGGCCGCCGGACTTCCCGACGACTTCCGTCCGCTGCACGGGCTGCGACACACATTTGCGTCCATGCTGGCGTCAAGCGGTCAGGTGGACCTCTACACGCTTCAAAAACTCCTTACCCACAAGAGCCCCGACATGACGGCGCGTTATGCTCATTTGCGGGACGACGCATTGCGGCGAGCGTCGGAACTGGCCGGGGATATCGTCGAACAGGCGATGAATGGCGGGGAGAAGCAGAAGGTTATCAACTTGAGGGATGGAGGAAAACAGTCATGACGAATCATACGCTTGCTGTAGATTTGCCAGATGAAATGCAGATGCGGCTAAAGCGTCTTGCGAGGGAAGCCGGACGCTCGGAAGCTGATTGCATCCGCGAAGCCATTACGGATTACCTGGAAGATTGGGAGGACTACCGCCTTGCGGAAGCGCGCATGAAAACCAACCTTCCTGCAATCCCCCTTGACGAAGTGGAGCGCCGCCTTGAGCTGGAAGATTGAGTTTCTCCCACAGGCGGAAAAGGACATGCGCGCCATAGACAAGCCGGAGCGTGCCAGGATTTTTTCCTTCTTGCGGGAGCGAGTCGCCGGGCTTGACGATCCACGCAGCATCGGAGAGGCGTTGCGCGGGAAAGAGCTTGGAAAATATTGGAAGTACCGTGTGGGGAATTACCGGGTGATTTGCAGCATCCGGGATGCGCGAATAACAATCCTTGTGGTTAATGTCGGTCATCGGCGCGAGGTGTACCGATAGCAATACGCGGAGGTAGGCGATGCGCGACGAAGAACGAGATTTTCTCATCGAAATGAATGAGCTAATGATTGGCGCCATGCCTAGACCGACCGAGGACTATGAGCAGGTCGAGCAGGAAGCTTGGCGCAAGACACAGCTGGACTATAAAAAGATCATAGAAGAAACCCGCCCCCAAACGAAAGAAGACAACGAAGCGATAATCTCTTCAATAAATGTGAAATATAAAGCGCACATCGCCAAGCTAGTCGAAGAGAGAGGTATAGCAACTACAGAGGGTCAGTCTAAAACGAATCAGGACTATGAACAAATCGTGGCTTCATTGAAGACGAGATACAATAGTTATGAGGCCGAGTTAGTCACAGCTACAGGCCGAAGAGCAGTTCTACTGGACTTATATATGGACGTTATTCTAGGTGTCCATATTTTGTTCAAAAGCTTACTGGAGCAGCAAAAATATAATCCAGGTTTGACCCCGTTAACGGTGTGGCATACGCCGATCACAGCACATTGCATGTCACAGGCCACGGAGAAATTCGAACAAATTTCACGGCTTGACGACAATCTAAAGCTGATGCACTCATGCAGAGCAACAGAGATTGCAGACGCTCAGCACCAGCCAATGCGCAACGGTTACGCCGCAGCAATCGCCGAGGCCGACGCTTTATGGAAGGGAGGCGATAAGCGATTGCACAATGAGCTTGCAACACTGCTAGCCAAAAAGCATTTCGTGTCCCGGAATTCACTAAAGGAAAAACTTGCCCCTATCGCACGCCGTTATGGCCGATGCTTAGGCGTAAAGGGCGTCAGAAAGTAGCGTCCATACCCCCACCATAGGACCATACCCCCCACGTATGGTCCCCCACCCATCTTCCGAGGTCTATCGCGCTGCTCTATCATACTCCTGCGTTGAAGAAATAACCCACAAATACAGGAGGGAGTATGCAAATCGATCAGCTTTTGAATGAGAGACAGACCGCAGAAATTTTGGGGTTGAGCGTTCAAACCCTGAGAAACGACAGGGCAACCCGGAGGCGCTGGCCGTATGTTAAGATTGGTCGGCGCGTTTTGTATCGCCCAGCGGACATCCAGCAAATCATCGACGGGAACGTTATTGGCGGCGAGGGATGAATACGCATGAGGACAGGATGAAAAAGCCCGATCGGCGGCAACCGAACGGGCGGGAGCAAAACAAAAAAAGATGAATCATCATACCATTGGCGAGACAAAAATAGAAGTGGAAAACATTCCTCCCGAGCTGAAGGCACTTCCGCAGTGGCTGTGCTGGAAGCTTGAGGAGCGTGACGGCAAGCCGACAAAGATTCCGTACAACCCACGTATCGGAAGTAAGGCGCAAAGTGTGAACCCGGCTACCTGGGGGAGCTTCGAAGAGGCTGTGAAGGCCGTCTCACGTTTGAAGTGTTCCGGCGTTGGCTTCGTCTTTACGGACGCCGATCCCTATGTCGGCGTTGACCTCGATAAGTGCTTTGACCCCGAAACCGGCAGCATCGAACCGTGGGCAAAAAAATGGATCGATCATTTCAAGAGCTATACCGAGATTACCCCATCCGGAAAGGGTTTTCATATCATCGTGAAGGGCGCTCTGCCGCCCGGCGGCAACCGCCGGGGGCCTCTCGAGGTCTATAGTCGCGGGCGCTACTTTACGGTGACTGGCGACATCTTCGACGGAAGCTCCCGGCGCATCGAAGAACGTAGCCGGGAGCTGGACGCTTTTCACGGGGAGGTGTTCACGAAGCCCTCCCTCCCGCCTGTGGGGGCGGGAGGTGGTAGGGGCTGCAACCTGAGCCGCCCCGACGATGAGGAGCTGCTAGAAATAGCGCGCAACGCAACGAATGGGGCCAAATTCTCTCAGTTGTGGGCTGGAAATTGGACGGGGGCGGGATACCCTTCCCAATCCGAGGCGGATCAAGCGTTGTGTAACTCGCTCGCTTTCTACACCGGGAATGATGCGGAGCGAATCGACAGACTCTTTCGGCGGTCGGGCCTACATCGTCCCAAATGGGATCGAACCGACTATTCCGAGAGCACGATTCAGAGGGCCATTAGCACAACGGATGTGACTTATAGCCCTAGAGGCGCATCCCTCCCTGTGGTCGGAAAAAGAACGCAGGCAGACGCAAGCACGGAGGAAGAGCCGGACTATGAAATAAAAGTGTGGCCCACCCTGCCACCGGCAGCTCTCCGAGGGATAGCGGGCGAAGTAGTGGAACTGGCGACGCGGAGCAGCGAGGCTGACCCAGCCGCAGTCCTCGCAACCTTCCTGTGCCGGACCTCGATTGAGTTGGGACGAGATGCTTATTTTATGGTCGGGGACTCCCGCCACAGCGCCAGACTTAACGCAATAATCGTGGGCAATAGCTCAAAAGCCCGGAAAGGTACATCGGCCAAGCCCATAACACGCATATTTCGCTTTGATAGCCAACACGTGACGCTGGATAGCCCTAATTTGTACCTTCCAGCGCGACAAACGCCGGGGCCTTTGTCATCGGGGGAGGGCTTGATCTATGCTGTGAGAGACGCCGTTAAAATCTGGCAGGTGGACAAAAAAACTAAGGGGGGAGAATGGGTTACCGTTGACCCCGGCGTGGACGATAAGCGCCTTTTTGTCCTGGATGAGGAGCTCGCAGCGGCCCTTAAATGCACGAAAAGAGAGGGCAACACGCTTTCAGTGGTGGTCCGCTCCGCTTTCGACGATGGCAACTTCAGCCCATTAACCAAAACCAACCGCATCGAGGCACATGGTGCCCACATCGGAATTGTGAGTCACATAACGCTAGCCGAACTCAATTACCTTCTCGATGAAACGGAGGCGCTTAACGGCTTCGCAAATCGCTTCCTGTGGGTGTGTTCTCGCCGACAGAAACTCGTTCCGCTGCCGGAGCCGATGCCCGAAAAAGAGCTAAAAAGCATTCAGCGTGACCTTCTTGGCATTTTCAGGGCCGCGCAGGGCATCGGGCGCGTCAGCATGCATCCATCAACCCGTGACTATTGGACTTCCATATACTCCGACCTGTCCACAGAACAGCCGGGACTCGTCGGGTGTGTGGTCAATCGCGGCGAGGCGATGGTGCTGCGGCTAGCCCTTACCTATTGCTTATTGTCGGGACACAGGACGATAGACATCAATCACATGGAGGCGGCCCTTGCGTTCTGGGACTACGCCAGGGAGTCAGCCGAGTACATTTTCAGCGGCAGGCAATCGAACCCCATCGCACAAAAAATCCTTGACGCGGTGGAGCGGGGACCGGCGAGCTTCACGGACATCCACAAGCTGCTGTCCAACCATGCGGCGAAGCGCGAGATACAGGCGGCTTTGCAGGAGCTTGCATCTTCCGGCAAGATAAAAATCGAGGATGTGACTACGGGTGGAAGACCGAAAAAAATAATTTCGTTAGCGAAAGAAGCGAAGAAAGCGAAAAAAGGGTGCGGCTCAAATCCTCATGACATTAATTCGCTTTTTTCGCATAATTCGCCAAGTGAATTGAAAAATGAAGACGAGGGACTCGAGATCGAGGAGGGCACGATATGAGTGCCCTAGCGGCTTTGCTCGAAGAGCGGCAAATCGTGCTCCGCATAGAAGGCGGGCGTCTCAAATACCGTGCTCCCCGTGGGGCGATGACCCCCGAAATGCGCCGGGCGATCCACGAACATCGCGACGAGCTGGTCGCACAAATCCTACGGGAAGAGCAGCCGTCCGAAGAATTGGAATTGTTCGCCTGCGCACTCAAGGGTATCGAGATGAACAGCCAGCTTGGACGGCTGTACCCACAGATGCGCGAATTTCTTCGCCGAGAGCTGACACCGGAGCACTTCGCCATTCTAGAACTGGCGCACGCGGAGATATTGGAACATCCCACGCCCCGCGCGGTGGATGAGCTTCCCCGCATCCCCTTCGCTGGCGGCGCGCGGGTTTATGAGCCTTGCCGATGGATGCGCGGTTTTCGGTGCACGCATTCCGAAGGGCCAGGGGCCGAAAGACCGGATGGGCGGGGATGTGAGAGATTCGACAAGGAAAACCAATAATGAGCGCTAACGTGCTGGAAGTAAAAGCGAATCTAGTAAAGGTTAGGGACGGGCGCGGTTGGGGCTGGGCGTGGGTTGTTGATCGTTGCCCGTTTTGCGGGATGCGCCATATTCACGGCGGCGGCGGTCGCGACGATAATCCCAGCGACTTCCTGGGCGCGCGCGCTTCTCATTGCAAGAGCAGGCGGCGGGAGTACAACTTGATTGAAAAGGAAGAATAAATGGAAATACAAGAGAAATTGGGCACTTACCATGCGTATGCGGGAGAGTAGAACAAGGACTCTTAAGCGGCGGGACGCGCGTCCTGCACCGCCGCCATCTGACGCCGAGCCAGCGAGCAGTTATCGCGCTGGATATATTGCCGTTCTGTGAAGCCGAAGCGAAGGAAAGACAGATAGCATCGGGCGGAGACCGCAAGTCCGATAGAAAAAAAATCAAAACATCGTGAAGATCAAGCCCGAGACACAGCCTCCGAAGCTCCAGACCTGATCCCAAAGATTCGAGCGGGCGAAGCGACGATCACACAGGGTGACTGGGCGCACAAATCCGCGCGCATCAACTCCTATGCTGGCACATGTAGATTGGCCGTGGCTGCTGGTTTGCGATTCGACAATATTTTGACGCATGGGGGGGGTGTCAAATCTCTGACTTGCCCGTCCTGGTAACCGTGCGCCCCCCTTCACGCACAGTTTTTGTAAAAATCGGGGTAATTTGGGAATTTTTCCATAGGTTCCAACATCGGCACCTTCTTTTCGGGAGCATAGGGCGCTTTTCAACATTCTGCTTGCCCTTTAGGTACATCCATGGTACATCCATAATAGTACCTAAGTAAACACAAAACGCATGGGAGCTTAATTATGACCGAAGAATCAGGCAAGAAGAAGTACCAGATCGCCCTTCGCCCGGATGTCCATGACACTTTGAAGGAATGGGCCTCACAATCCAGTGTGAACGTGGGAGACATCGTTGAATTCATCGTCGACGCCGTGAACTTCCGTCTCGGGGCGGCGCTGCGAGATGGCGAGATCCCGCCAGCGGTCGCACAGAAAGCGCCGTTTCTGGAAGTTGCGGAGCTTGTCATGGACCACGACGCAGGAAATCTCGAAGATGGGATGTTCAGTGTTCTCATGGGGCACTTGGCCGCAAAATATGGGCAACCGCGCCGGGGTCTTCAGGAACAGCTCGAAGCACTAACTCCCGAGCAGCTGGAAGTCGTTAAAGAGGGCATGGAGCATCACAGGGACATGTCTCGCAAGAGCCGGGACAATAAGCGAGGAGGAAACTAAATGGCAATCAGGGAATTGCGTGAAGCGCGCCAAAAGAAATACTTGGAGGCTCGCAATCTTGTCGATACTCACACGGGAGATCAGTGGACGCCGGAAATCGACACCAAGTACAACGCGCTCCTCACAGAGATTGACAACCTCGATGCCGAGATCCAGCGACATCAAAAGGTCTTAGACGAAACAGCGCAAACGTTAGCTCGCGCCCATGGTGTAAATTCTGACGGCTTTCATAACTCCCTTGGCGGGATGGTGCAAGACCGCACATACCGGGGCATGTTCGGCAACACGCGAATTTCCGGGCTCGACAATGGCGAGTGGAAGAGCAAGGCCGAATTCATGGGCGTCGTTTACGCGAATATGCACGATCCCCGCCTTATCCGGGCATCCATGACCAGCGGGACCGGCTCGAGCGGCGGATTCTCCGTTCCCGAAGAATTTTCTTCCACATGGCTCGACAACTCGTTGCCTACGGAGATTATCCGGCCACGTTGCCAGGTGTGGCCGATGACCAGCGACACGAGGAAGATCCCCGGTTGGGATGACCTCGACCAGTCCAGCGGGGCAATGTTCGGCGGCTTCAAGATGGAATTTTTGGCCGAGGAGCAGACCGGGGCCCCCCAGTCCGGTAAGCTCCGACTGATGACCCTTGCGGCAAAAAAAGGCGCGATTTATGCCGAAGTCAGCAACGAATTGCTCGCCGACGGCCTAGGCTTTGAATCGCAGCTCGATCTTGCTCTTCAGGGCTCCATACGATACGGCTTTGACAATGCCTTCCTCACTGGGACGGGTGCCGGGCAACCCATCGGTATCCTGAACTCTTCATCCGTGATCGAGGTGCCGAAAGAAACCGGGCAGGCGGCAGACACGATCTTGTACCAGAACTTCAGCAAGCTTTGGGCGAGAATGTATTCCGCCGGACGGCAGAGGGCTTGCTGGATCATGAACGACACGATTATCCCGCAACTCTTGGAACTCTCCGTCCCGGTAGGGACAGGCGGTAGTCATGTGCCGGTCTTGCAGGAATCGAACGGCACATACTCCATCTTTGGGCGCCCCGTGCTTTTCTCCCCGATCATGCCGACCCTGGGGAATCGCGGCGACATATCCTTTGTGGACCTCAGTCAATACGCCATTGGCTTGAGAAAAGAAATGGCAATCGAGCGCAGCATGCATGCGGGCTTTTTGAAAGATACCACGTGGTTCAGGGTCATCGTTCGCTTTGATGGGCAGCCCACGTGGAGCAAGGTTTACACGCCGCAAAACGGCGATGCCCAGTCATGGGCCGTGGTTCTGGAATCACGGTAACCATCGTCCAATAGCGTAGGACCGGGGCGCGTCGAGTCGGGCCGGTCGAGGGTGAATCTCCCATCCTTGGAACACCCGGCCCGACTCTCTAACCTTTCTGTGACTCCGCCTTCCATCGATTGTGCAAGAAACGCTCACGACGTCAAAACTTGCGGAGGCGACAAGTGCTTGAACGGCGGATGTGACGAGCACGGCGTATGCCTCTTCTATCCATACCGGCTTGTTGGACGTGGCCGTCCTTCCGTCAAGACGATCCGGCAGATATGCCTATGGTGCCAGGGCGACCGCGCCGACTTCGTTCGGGAGTGCTCCGAGACAAAATGCGCTCTGCATCCTTACCGCATGGGAACGAATCCCAGCCGGGCGGGCATGGGGCCAAAAGCGCCTTCATTTCATGCCGTGAGCTTGGTTTCCAGCGCGTAGGATCGACTTTCCGGGGGGGGGGCGTATGAATCCCTACCCTCGCACTTTCCTCTTGCAATCATCCTCCGCCGTGGTATCTGGAAATACACTTGATTGTTTAGTCTCGGGGTCTGTGAAATTCTATGTTTAAAGTGGGATAGGTGGGATAGAGCGTCACAAACAAATCGATTATTCGAGGAGGGGTGTTGATGGCTTTACAGCTTCAGATTTTTGAGTATGAAGAAGATGAAAGACTCTCAAACGTTCGAACCATCATAATGGAGGATGGTGAGGTATGGTGGGTCGCAAAGGACGTTTGTGAAGTGCTCGGCATTTCAAATCATAGAAACGCTGTAAGTCGTTTGGATAACGACGAAAAAGATGAGGTAGATTTGGCGGACTCCATCGGAAGGTTACAAAAGATGGTGATTATTAATGAGCCAGGTATGTATTCTCTAATCATAAGGAGCGATAAGCCAGAAGCAAAACGATTCAAGCGATGGATTACGCATGAAGTAATCCCCCAAATTCGCAAAACTGGGTCTTATGGTTTGCGCGGTGCCGGGATACCGATTTTTGTGAGACGCTTTAACGATAATTGGGACAGAGTTGATAAAGGCTACTTTTCGGTTATCAACGAGCTTTTTATTAGGGTTTATGGAAAGTTGGAACAACTTGGATACGTGCTGCCGGATAAAACCAGGAAAGGTGTTGAACTCCGCCCTGATGTGAGTGTCGGAAAGCTATTCCCCAAATGGTTAGAAGCAAGACATCCGCAATTTGCTGGAGCATTTAAACATTACAACCATCGCTTACCTGATGGCATGGAAGTTCGAGCCCGCCAATACGCCAACATTGTCCTTCCAGAATTCATTGAGTATGTTGAAACCGTATGGATAACTCAACATGCCGAGAATTATTTTAAAGAAAGAGATCCAAAAGCATTGAATTACCTACCTAAGCTACTCTCATCTCCTTCAGAGGATTAAAAGGCAGATCAGGAGGGCTTTTCCTCTGCGTGGGTTGGACGAATGATCCATTCCCCTTGGTTTAATCTCCGGTCGCTCGGGGCCATGCTCCGGTCCTACTCTTCCATCCACCTTCCGGTTACACAATAATTACACAAAATCCTCTTGCCACTCCCCTTCTCTATCAGTTACACAATTCGCGGGGGAAGCACATGGAACGGGGACCAGTCCAATTTATGATCGAGAACACATCGGAGATCGTGACGGCGCACCGCGAGGCGAACGGAAGCCCATCGAAGGCATGGGAACGGCTGAAGGCCTGCCTCCCGGAGATAGAAGCCGCGATGCGCTACAACACGTTCAAGCAGTACATCCCCTTGTTCGCCGCGATGGTCGAGAAGGCTTCGGTTACACAGGTTACACAGAAAAAAACGAAGAACGTGCTCGGGTGGACGGTGGCCAAGGGGAAAGACGGTTACTTCCGGCTGCACAAGAAGATCGGCGGCAAGGGGAAAACGCTCTATCTCGGGAAGACGTTTTCCATCGAGGCAGCTCAGGAAAAGATCCGAGCGCTTGAGGAGCGGATACGTGAGGCGGCGGGGGCCGAGTAGCTTTAGCGACTTTAGCGGGTTTAGCAGGAGTGCATCGACAAAAACGCATTTTTGAGGGGGCTATCATGGCTATCTTGGCCGAGTGTCCACAATGTCATTTCAAGCAAAAAGTGACGAATAAGTTATGTGGGGATTGTGGCGGCAATCTCGACAAGCTCAAAAAGCAGCAGAAAGTGAAATATTGGATTCAGTACCGGCTTCCCGACGGGAAGCAGCGTAAAGAGTGTGTCGGGACCTCTATTGAAGAGGCTCGGGCCGCCGAGGGGAAGCGCAAAGCACAAAAGGTCGAGAACCCCCGCATACTTCAGAAAATACCCGAAGAGAAGATGACGTTCCAGGAACTTACCGAGTGGTATCTATCGCTGGAAAAGGTGAAATCACAAGCCTACTATCCTACTCTGAAAATCAATCTTGCCAGCTTTAACGTAGAGCTGGGGGCAAAAATCATATCTCAGATCAAGCCCGTAGACCTCGAGAACTACCAGGCGAAACGGAAAGCCGCCGGCTACTCCGATTCCTACGTGGACCAGGAAGTGACCGCAGCAAAGACCGTGGTCAACAAAGCCTTCGATAATGACTTCGTGAGCGGTGAGACGGTCAAGGTGTTCAAGCGGGTCAAGAAACTCCTCAAGCGTAATGCAAACGCCCGAGATCGGATTTTAAGCCTTGAGGAGGTGAATCTACTCATGGAATGCCTTCCGCGCCACACAAAGGCTATTCTCGTTGCCGGTTTCTTTTCTGGTATGCGACGGGGTGAGATTCTTTCCCTTACCTGGGACAAAATAGACATGGAGCGAAGGGTCATCCGTCTGGAGGCGACGGACACCAAGGATAAGGAGCCGCGTGTCATCCCGGTATGCGATGAACTGTTCCAGGTTCTGAAAGCTGTACCACGGGCGCTTCACGACAACCACGTCTTTCTTTTCAAGGGGAAGCCGGTTAAGGACATCCGAACGGGCTTAAGTGATGCCTGTAGGAAGGCCGGAATAGTTTACGGACGCTTTGAAAAGAACGGCTTCGTATTTCACGACCTGCGGCATACCTTCAACACCTACATGCGGAAGGCTGGGGTGCCAGAGTCTGTTATCATGGAGATTACCGGGCATTCCACGCGGGAAATGTTCGATAGATACAACACGGTGGACCATGACGACAAACGCCAAGCAATTGAAAAATTCCGTGGTTTCTTGAGCTCCACTTCCGATGTTACCAAAGATGTTACCCAAGTAGAGCCGTAGAATCCGACCTGTTACCCATTCTGGAAAATGTTACCCAAATGGTTACCCAAGCAGCAAATGAGCACAAAAAAGGGGCTACGGATTGTCCGTAACCCCTTGATTTCCTTAGTGCCGAAGCGGGGACTCGAACCCCGACAGCCGTACGGCCACTAGACCCTGA
>CALFXO010000189.1 GCA_937958025.1 uncultured Syntrophobacteraceae bacterium | reverse complement strand
GCCTCAAGCACGTGGAGTTCGGAACGGAATCCCTATGCGATTCCGTGCTCGCGGCCTATCGCAAGCCATTCGCGCGCCGTCATGTGTTTGCGGCGCACCAGGCGGCCAACGTTGCAGGCCTCCACGTGGCCCACTATTTTCTCTTCGGAGGACCAGGAGAAACCGCGCAAACGATTGCCGACACGTTCTCCCACATGGAGACGCTCGAGAGGACAGTCCTCTTTCTTTTTTCAGGCATGCGCATTTATCCCCATACATCTCTCCACGAGATCGCTTTGCAGCAGGGGCAATTATCAATAAACCAAAGCATCTTGGAGCCGGTTTTCTACCAGCCGCCCACCATAGGCCTGGCCGAGATAGCCCGTCTGGTGGAAGGACGCGCCCAAGGAAAGGACAACTGGGTGAGAGCAGCCGGCGGCGATCATACGAATCAGATCCTGAATCGACTGTATCGCAGAGGCCGGACAGGACCACTTTGGGAGCATCTGATACGTTGACCGGACAATCGGTCGCGAAACAAGATGGGCGTCTGCTTGAAATTCAGAAATAGCAGCCGATGCTCAGAGTAGCCGCATTGATCCCTCTGTTGTCGTGGTCGAGACCGGCGTTAGAGACGTGGAAAGCTCGCACGCACGCAAAAAGCGGCGGGCCGCCGTCTACGTTTATGTCAGCGCCTATTCCGGCTTGGGGATTGAAGTTAATCCTTGATCCCTGCCCTTCCACCCTGAAGTCGGTGTAGATGCCGCCTATTCCGCCTTCTATATACGGCGAAAACACATCTCCGGCTAACGCCCTGATATAGTAGAGCGCCATAAACCCCAGAGAAGCCATCAGGCGGCATTCTGGCTCTACAGAGCCTCCCAGCCCGCATTCGACCTTGAATCGCAACGCTTCAGGAGCCCTGTGAGGCCATACCGCATCATAGTCGAACAACGCAAATCCGGTTAATTGTACGAAACGGATGTCGTTTTCAGGATCATAAGTGTTCCCGGCAACAACGCCCATGCCAAACCGGGTTGGGACAAGGTCCTCATCGTTCGTCTCCGCAATAGCCCCTAGGGGAATTCCCACGAGCAGGAAAGCAACAAGCATCAATGTCGCTGGCAGGTGTATCGTGTATGTTCTCATGTAAGCGCGTCCTTGCTCCTAATGCTCCATGCCCAGTTCTTCTGGGGATGCCAATAATTCTCTCGAGGCGTCATTCACTCTCAAAACCTCGTCCACCGGGCCGGAACAACGCTTCAATGGTCTTGCGATCATATTTGCCAGCCGCGGTCATCGGGATTTTGTCTACAACCCTGATGCAGCGGGGCCTGGCGCACGTTTCCAAGTCATCAAGTCGCAGTGACGCTGGATTCACGGTTGCAGCAGAAGCCTCGACAATGGCCACGATCTGGTTCTCCCGGCCCCGGCCCACGGGCAGGGAAATAGCCAGAGCGTCGATGACGCCCGGCTGCCGCCTGAGGCTCTGGCGCACAGCTTCCAAATCCACGCGCCTGCCGCCCACTTTGACGATGCCGTCCACCCGACCGAGCAGCTCGAACCGATTGCCGGCGGCCTCCCTGACACGGTCGCCGACAGTAAAATAACCCTCCCTGTCCAAAGCCAGCTCCGGGGAAAGATAGTCGGAGCGCACTTTCAGCTGCTCACCTTCTATCCTGACGTCAATGCCGGCGCAGGGCTGGTAGTCGCTTTCTCCATTGGCCCGGATACGGAACGCGATCCCGCCGGTCTCGGTGGAGCCATAGATTTCGGCTATGCCCACGCCGGTCTGGGCGCTAAAAGCCATTGCATCCTCGACTGCAAGCATGCCAGCCGACGAAAAAGCCAACCTCAGGGAGCGCGGGGTGAAAGGATAGCCGTTGAGCGCCCGGAAATGGGCTGGGGCGCCTATCAGGATAGTCGCACTGTTGTCCCGCACGACCGCTTCTATTTCAGCGGGATAGGAGGGAATCTGATGCACCGCGGCAGCCTCGGCTACAAGCGGGGTCAAGACGGCGTAGAGGAGGCCATAAATATGGTTGGGGCTGACGGTGGCCGCCAATCGTTCGTCCGAGGTCACTCCATAGGTTGAAACGATAGAGATGGTTTCGCTCAGCAGATTGCGCACCGTCTTGGTCCACATGCGGGGAGCGCCAGTAGATCCGCCGGTGAACAATCGAACCCATTCGGAATCACTTGCTTTGCGGGGCAGCGCCGTGCAGGGAGCCAAACTCTCAACATTCGGCGTAGGCTGAATGCAACGGACCCCATCCAAAGCGGGGGTGGAAAGATCGCTTACAATAGTCTGAAAACCTGTTAAGCGCTGCAATTCCTTCAACACTGCGGGAGTAAAGGCGTGCGGGGTCACCAGAGTGGGGCCTCCGGCCAGTGAGGCCAGGAGAGCGGCGGCCATTACGGCCTTGTCCTGGGCAAACAAGCATACCGGAGGCGCCTCGGCGCCGGGCCCAAGGCGCATCCTCAGATCCGCCGCCATGGCGTAGAGCGCCGAATAGGTGGTCTGGCCTATGACAAATTCCTTTTGGGGAAATCCAGGTCCGGCAAGCAGCCGGTCGATGCACGCATCGAGTGCGGCTTGGCGAGACTGGAGCGTGTTTTCTGAGAAGGCATCCATGAGATCCATCCATTCTCCGTTGAGGCGGCGATGACCGTTATTGGCCGCGGTGGAGCATTAAAGCTGCCGCCTCCGGCTTGGCGGTTCCCAACGAAGGCGTCCTCGCGGCGGGCTTCTTGACAGAAGTCGTTAACATATGTAAGAGTGCCTTCGCTTATTGGGTGCTACACTCTAACAACGCGAAGGCGGTCTTTGTGACTCAAGAATTCACAACAACCGGCAATTTCGAGTTTTCAGCGGAGGCCATCGCCCAAGCGGCGCGCCTCAATCGGCTGCTATCGATGGAGATCGAATTCAGCCTGCGCTGCAACTTCAGGTGTCCCTACTGCTACGCTCCCCGGGAGGATCGATTGCGGGATGAACTTACTCCCGAAGAGATCCGGGCGGCGGTCCTCCAGGCCAAGGCGCTCGGGGCCGTTAAAATCATTGTGCTGGGCGGAGAGCCTTCGATCTATCCTCACACTCCGGAGCTGATCCGCTTCATGCGGACCAACGGCTTGACCGTGGAGATGTTCACCAACGGTTCGGGCGTCACGGACGATTTGGCCGAGATGCTCTATGCGCAACAGGTGCGCGTCGTACTGAAGATGAACACGTTTGACGAGGCGCTGCAAAACCGGCTTTCCGGACATGCACAGGCCTATCGAATCATTCAATCGGCGTTATCCCGTCTGAAGGCGGCTGGCTACCCTTCCTCCGACCATTTCTTGGCCGTGAGTTCGATCATCTGCCGCCAGAACATAGCGGAACTGCCGCGCTTGTGGCAGTGGCTCCGTGAACAAAATATCGCGCCCTATTTTGAAATCATCACCCCCCAAGCCAATGCCCGCCTGAACGAGTGGCTCTATGTCGCGCCACCCGAACTGGAAAGCCTGTTCCGCGCCATTGCAGATCTCGACCACCGGCTGTTCGGCAAGACCTGGAAAATTCAGCCGCCGTTGATCGGCAACAAATGCATGCGCCACCACTTTTCCTGTCTGGTGACGGCAAGAGGCGAGGTGCAGCCGTGCGTAGGCGTCACGCTTTCATTAGGCAACATCCGGCGCCGCCCCCTGGCGGACATCCTTGCCGGCAGCCAGGTTCTCCAGGACCTCAAAAACCACCGCCAGACCATCAAGGGCCCTTGCGCCGCTTGCAACCGGGCCTCGGAATGTTATGGCTGCCGAGGGGCCGCCTTTCAGATCACTGGCGACTATCTGGCTTCCGATCCCCTATGCTGGCGCAATTATCGGCCAGACCAGCCTCTCCGATGTAGGGTGGTTGCCCCTGCCGACAGTCCACCGGGCGTCCGATAAGCTCGGACAAGGGCCGAAACGCCAAGCCTTTGCGTGGAATCCCCACCAGGACCGCTTCCACTTCGGCCAGCCAAAGCGGAAGGTTCGCTCGGCTGCCCAGAGGGAGATGATCGTGCAGCATAATGATGCCATCGGGACGGACCCGTTCCAGGATGCGCTCGGCCAACCGCCCAATCGATCGGTTGCCCCGGTCTAAAGCCCGACAATTGAAAGTCACCGCCACCAGCCCCAACCCGTCCAAGACCTGGCGCAACCCCGGATACGTTACGCCGACGGGCGGCCTGAAAACCATGGGCGTTACTCCCAGTCCTTCGAGCAATTGTTGGACGGGAAGGATTTCATCGCTGATTTTTGCCGCTCCCCTGAATGCCACTAAGGCATCGTGCCTGAACGAATGATTGCCGATCGTGTGGCCGCCGTCAAGAATGGCCTTAATCAACTCAGGATAGACCGCGGCCCGCTCGCCCACGACAAAAAAAGTGGCCGGTGCGTCATAGTCCGCAAGCAGCCGCAGCAAATGCGGGGTGGTCGCTGGATCGGGGCCGTCATCAAAGGTCAGGGCCACCACCCGTTGCCCTGTGCGGCCGCGGCTGATGACCGGCAGGTAGAAGCCAAAACGAAACAGAAAGGGAGCGGTCAGACAGAGAAGTAAATAGAGGAAGACAGGAATCAGCGCCAAGCGCACATCAACCAGGGCCATTGCCAAAGCGCACGCCAGCGCGGCAACGCCGATCTTTTGCACATTGCTTGGTCCCGTCATCCATGCGCCTCGACATTGAGCCTTCTTGCCATCCGCTCGGCTTCCCCCCTAGTGCGGTCCGCTGGTTTCACTATTGAAACAAAGCACGGATCTGATTTACTCCCGCCCATCTTTAACAGCGCATATCCACAACAAATCGCCCTTTGTTCCCGAGGGAGCCGTATTGCGCACGTGGTAACCGCACTGCTTCAGCAGTGACTGGATATGATCTGTCGATCGCCAGTGAGTCTCGAGACCGTTCAGCCGATTTTTGAGGCCGTCTATCCACCAACACCAGGCGACGCGACGGCGGGGCTCCATCACGGCCCGTATCGTCAGCAAGGCGCCGGGGGCGAGACGCATGTGCAGCCTTTCCAGAGTGAGAGTCAATTGAGCATCGGACAGAAAGTGCATCATATCGAGCATGAAGGCCCCGTCCGCACTTTCCTGGATTGCCGGCAGATCGGGTGCGCTGCCCTGAACCACCTGGCCGCTGGGGCCGAGCGCCATGGATGCCACGCGCACCCGGTCGGCGGTCGGTTCGATCCCATAGATTCGCGCCGTGGGATAAGTCTCAGCAAGCCAGCAGGCAGGCACCCCAAAGCCTGTGCCAATGTCCAAAAACGTCTTGGGGGACGCGGCGAAATGAACGAGGCCTGGCAGCTCGGCGAACATGGGATCGAGCCGCAGTTTGAAACGGGCAAACATGCGCGCGTAAGCCTTTATCCAACGGTAGCGCGTCATGACTCTCGCCGAAGCGGAGCCCGATCGAGCGGTTGCCGATTTGGGCTCCTCGAATAGCCGCTTCAGCAGCGGTGGTGGAATCAGGAATGTCGCGACCGCCGAATAGGTGATCCCAAGCAGAGAAGTGATTCCAGCGCTCTTCAGAAGGGTGTGTTTAGATAAGGCCAACACGCCGAAAGCGATGATGGAGCTGGCGGAATTCACCAGCACGGCGGAGCGGATCAGAGCGAAATAAGGGTGAGAAGCCCGGCCGTAGCGTTGGTACGCGGTGACAACGTAGAGGGAGAAGTCGACTCCCATGCCCAGCACGATGATAGTTAGCATCAAGACAGGCAGGTCCAACGGTCGCCCCATCAGATGGAGGGTTCCCAGGGTGCACACCATGGCGAAAAGGACCGGCGAAAAAGCTATCAGTGACAATCGCAGGTCGAGGAAGTAGAGCAGCACCATCAACGCCACCATGGGTGCGATTATCAGAAGCAGCTTTGTGAAGGTGTTTGAAAACAGCGCTCCCAATCGATTTGAAAACAGCGCCGCATCGAAAACGTTCGCTATGGAACTGTAGCGATCATAAAACTGTTTGCCGGAATAGTCGGGAGGCAACGCAAGGCTGGTGATCTGCCGCCAGGAGTTGGAGCCCTGGTCGCTGTAAATCCCCAGAAGGGTGAAAAAGTCGGCCGGAATTTCACCGGTATCGGCCGGCAGTTTTGGGTTCCCCAGAGAGTTCAGGAAAGGATCGAAGGCGTCGGTGGTGAACCCCGCTTGACCGCCTGCCGTTTGAAGTGCGGCCCGAACCGCCTTGATGCGATCCTGGCTCCAGAAGCTCTTCCAGGCCGCCAGGTTAGAGGCGCCGCGCTGGGGTCCAGGAAAAACCATCGCTGAAAAAAACGCTTTTTCCAACACCGCGGGGTTGGAGTCCGTCTCCAGCATGGACAACAACCTGTCTCCCTTGGCCTGGAGGGCGTCAAGACTGGGGGCCTCGGTCATCAAGAGAACTTTGGAGAAGATGTTGCCCCACACCTTCAGCATCGTCTGCTCGGCGGCTTGAGTATCTTGGCTGACGGTGCTCATGGCGCTCAGATTCACATCAAAGTCCGGTTTGGAGAAAACGGCCATCACCACGAAGAAAACCAACGCAGCCACAGCGCCCTTAGGCCCGAACGAAAAAAGCCGTTCGGCAAGGGACGGCAATGGCCGCCAACGATCCTTCGACGCCTGCAGCGACGGGAAAATATACGGAAAAATCCAATGAATAAACAAGAACGAGAAAAAATGCCCCAAGGCGGCGAACAAACCGAGCTGGCAAAAAATCGGAAAGCCAGTGAAGATCAATGCTCCAAAAGCGCCTACGGTGGTCAATGTAGCCAACAGACTTGCGGACCAGACTTCCTCGGCCGCTTCCCTGCCAAATGACTCGTTGGGGCGGTCCATAAACAAGAAGTAAGCCACCCCGTGGTCCACGGTGATAGAAATGATCGCTCCGCCGAAACCTAACACCATCACGGAAACGGAGCGGTACAACAGGCTTATGACGAAAAAAGCCGCAATGCTCCCCGCCATTGCTGGCAACATGGATAAGAGGCCGATCAGAGGCCTTGGGAAAGCAAGCAGCAGCAGAACGGCAACCCCCAGGGTCGTAAGCCAGAGGGCGTATTCTACATCTCCTCGCACGATGACTTCGTTGTCGAGCGCCGCGCGATAGGCGCCAACAGGAGTCAGCGTCACCCGCACGCCGCGCGGCTCAAACACCCGGCGCACCCGATCTTCCGCTTGATCCACAACTTGTGCGAGTTGGCGGGCAAGGGTCGTGTTGGTCGCCGAACCCTCCGGCACGGCCGTCACCAGCAGATGGCGGCCATCTTCGGAAATCAGGCGTCCCTTGTAGATGCGCGCGTTGGGCGTTGGGGCCAGATACAACAAGCGGGACAAGACCAGGTCCTTTAGCCCCAGCGGGTCCTGAGCGATGGCCGCGGCCTGCCCGACCCCATCCATTTGGAGCAGGCTATTTCGCAAGTTCTCCATGCGCTCGGCTATCTTTTCGGACGTCAGCAACGGCAGGACCTGTTCATCGAGCGCATTGGCCGTAAAAAGCACCGGCAGCCGCTCCACCACTGTCTCCATAAGTTGGGGCAACCCCTTGGCGATCGCCTCCATGCCCACGCTTCGGAAAAGTCCGCTCTCCCTGAGCGACTGTTCCACCGCATCGCCGCATTCCGCCAGGAGATCCGGGTCATTGCCGTCCAGTCCGACGTCGATGGTTAACTGATCCCGAAAGGGGTGGTTTGCAAAGAGATGCAAAGCGTCTTTGACAACCGGATCACTGTGGGGAAGTGAAGAGACGACATCGGCGTCGATGCGCATGCGCTTCCAACCGACGACAAACATTGCGGTGACCGCAACGAGCACTATAAACAGCAGAGGCAGATTGGTGCGGATGGATTTCATTTTTGCAGACTTCAGCCTATAAGTATTTTGTTTCTTTATTTTTTACATGCAACGGTGACAAAAGGCAGCTGCGTCCATTATTCATCCCCCCTTTCAGGAAGCGAACCTATGGCGCCACTTCCTTCCACGTGACCACCAGCCACAGCAACACTCCCAAGCCAGCCAGGTGCACCGCTGCCAACAAGGCTTTGTGACAGTGACACCACTCGTTGAGTTTTTGGATGCGCCGCAACCCACCACACCATCGTCTGAACGTGTCTAACCTGCGGAGACGCAAATTGTCCGAGACCGCATTGCTCTGAAAAGCGAAGGAAGGGTGGCAGACGAAAAGACCGTCCTTAATTCCACTCAACACAGCATCGAACGGAATCCCCGACCAGGACTTTTCCACCAGTTGCTCGGCGCAGGAACGACGGAGAGCGTAAGCATGAGCCAGACAGCGATAGGCCACTTTCCTCACCTCCGGCGTCTCCGTAGCACGACTGCTTTTAACCAAACACCCCAGGAAGAGGATTTTCCATTCTGGTTGACGCCGCAGGAAAGACAGGGCGGCGTCAAGTCTTGCGGGACTGAACCGCTCAAAGACGACGTCGTCCTCGAAGATCAGAATATGGACGGCGCCTTCAGCCAGTCCCCTGCGGATGCAAGCCATATGGGACTCATAAATCCCCTGCTCGCGATCCGTGGGGTGACGATCAAATTCCACATTGTTCACCCTGTTGGCAAGCCCCACGCGCTTGAACTGTGAGACGGCCTGAGCCCGCCGGTCGGGACGCTCCTTCAGCGAGATGCAGTAAATGCGATCAAAAAAAGACCACACATCGTTAGAAGGCTCCGGGTTCTCGGCATTCCCGACTGGTGAACTCAAAATCCTTGATTCTCCTCGGCGCATCCATTATCATGCGCCCGCGATTATTCAAACAAACACGCAAACGAGCTGCATCAATCCATGAAAAAACTTGTCGTGAAACTAGCCGCTGCTCCCTTCGTCCGCAAGGCGTTGGAGGAAAACGCGGATCTGAACGCCTTCAAAGGCAAGCCCTCCCTGGATGTGATATTGGGGGTTTCCGCTATTGTCATCAGTTTTGTGATCTGTTGGCCCCTCATCACCCTGCTGGGTGCTGCGGCTGTTTACTATAAGCGGTCCGCCATCATCCTGGTGGGAGGTCCACTGGCCTATGGCTTTTCCCACCTTGTATTTATGCTTGGCATGTACCTAGCCGGTGCTCGCTACTCTATGATCTTCCTACGCTGGTTGACCCGCGCGACCATGCTCAAACTATTCGAGCGTTACCCCGATGCGGCCCCACCTGTCCAATGACATAAGAGATCGGCTCGCTCATCTCTCAAAAGCCAGCCAACGAGCCGCCCAAACGGCCACTGGCCCCATTCAGCGGACGCCCTTGCGGTGCAATAATAATGCAACGTTGCCGCGATGGAACCAAAGAATGCTGCCCGAGGTGATCAAGACGGCCGCCAGCGCGGATGGCTCATGAATCCAGCGTGCACAGCCGAAAGCGGTTAAAGTGGCTACAATGCCGCACGAGCCAAGGAAAGAAATCCGCGTGAGCAAGAAGATGATCAAGTAAACGGCCAAGGCTAGACTAACGCCGAGCGGCAGCAGCAGCGCGTAGAATCCCAGGTAGTTGGCCACTCCCTTTCCGCACGGCCAGCCATGAAAGCAGGAGAAGTGGCTGCCCAGGATCAGCGCCAGTCCGGCCCACGGGGCCAGGGAAGCGCCCCCTAAGCGCTCCGCCAGCAGCGCCACCACCATCGCCCGTCCCATATCTAGCGTCAGCACCAAGGCGGCCAGAGGCAAGCCGGCTTGGCGATAGACATTGGTCACACCCGCGTTTCCACTGTAGCGGGTCCTCGGGTCGCACCTGCCAAGCAGGCGGAACAGGATAATGGAGAAGTTGATCGACCCGGCCACGTAGGCGCCTAAAAGGCCGAAAGGAAGCAGCACGGCAGAGGTCATCGTGTACGTTCCTTGATGAAATCCCATATGCTGCGTGCAGCATCAAGATCTGGCAGAGTATCCCGCGCATCCAATTTTGCGGTAAAATAGGGACCCGGCCAAACATGCCCCCAACATTCCAATGAGTAAAGCATCACGTCGGCTCCATGACCTTCATCCCACCAAGTGGCGGCATGGACATCCCCCTTGCGCTCATGCCTACTACAACAGTATGACGCTGTGAATGCGCCTGCTTCATTCCAATGCCTCCACGCCGCAAACATTCCTCCAATACCATGCATTGGAGAGGATCGCATCCAAACGCCCCAGCCCTACACCGCGTGGACCAGCGTGATCAAGTGATCTTCCAGCGTCTCGTGTACAACCGTGGCCGCGGGACCGTTATCTATCTGGAAATGACTTTGCTCCACCCCTATGTCAAGCGCGCGGGTCCGCCCCCAGGCATCGGCGAGGTTGATGTTCAGCATCTTGGCCACCGCCTCCTTTGCAGTCCACGCTCGCACAGCCGCGCCGATCCGCCCCGGCTTCGCTATCTTGACGATCTCCATTTCATCGGCGTTCATGAATAGGCGCAGATTCCTGAGCGCTTTATCGTCGAGGGCCTCCACGTCCACTCCGAGCGGCTGCTCGCCAGCCACGGCCACGGCGAAACGCTGGTCATGGGAAACGGAGCAGTAATAGGTGCGACCGTCGGTTGCGGGGCACATAGGTCGAACTCCATCCGCCGCGACGGTTTCCATTTCCGAGGGCGGAGTGCGGCGATCTTCCCCGGAAAGACGCCGTGAGAGCCGCTTGCACGCCAGACGAGCTAATAGGTAATCTGTACGGCGTTTGACGCCCATATGAAGCGTTCGCCGATATTCGGACTCAGTCAGGCAGAGGTCGGCAAGAGGCGTCAAAGCGGCGCGATCGATAATGACAAAGGCCGCGGCATGTCCCGCAATGCGGTCCAGCAACCCGGCGCCGTTCCGGGACCGAACCCAATCCGGCGGAAGGACTCTCCCACCGCTCACGTCCCGCATGCGCACCCCTTCAAGCACCTCGAACGGCCTGCCGTCTGCACCAACAATCCAAATGTCGAAGGTCAAGACCCCCGACTCGACGTGCACTGGAAATATGCGGCTTACGTAAGAGACGCCGGGTTTTGTTGGCGCAACAACAAGGCGGCGGTCTACTCTCACTGGGAAGGCTGTAACCCCGGCGAAGCGTTGGGACCACGCGCATGCGGCATGAAAGGCGCCGTCCAGGACGAAGGGCGAACCCAGAATCAGGTCGGTCTGCCGGTCGACGACTTCAGGGGCCTTTATCACGGCAAGCGCCCCTTCGGCCGTGAGCCGGACAGGTTCGCAGATGCTTTGGAAAGCGGGTCCGAAGGGCGCCAGTTCTTCGTAAAGCAGCCAAGGATCGACGCTGAAGCATTCGCCTTCCAGGGCAGAAACCAGGTCCAAGGCAATTGGAGGAGATAGCTCCGCAGGCGGACAGAAATCAAGCCGGACATGGAGCTTGGTTCGCGTCATGCCGCTGGCTCCCGACCGGGCTCTGGTCAGCAACGCCGCCCGCAGGCCGCCATCCGCCAAGTCCTGCATCTCGCACAAAACCTCGATGCGTCCACCCGTGGACGGCAACTCCAGGAACTTGTCAAAGGCCGCATCTCGCATGCAGACCACATTGAGGTCCGGCCGGGACCGTCGAGCCCAGTGAGCCAGGAGTTGCATGGACTCTACCGCCGGCAACACGGCTCGCCCCAGGAAATGATGATCGGCCCAATACGGCGGGACGTCTACGGTCAGCGTCGCCCGCTCACCGAGCGCTATGCTGGAAAAGTCTGCCATAAGTGTACGGTCTTGTCGTCAACTGCCACGGGAATGCCCTTGGCGTTCACTGCACAGTGTTTGGTGAAACCAATGCACACAATATCGCCGTCGAGAGCATGGGTGATTACATAGTCGAACTGCAGCTTGACCCGCTCCCGATTTCCGGGCCGCGTGTGGATGTACATGGCGTCGTCGTACCGTAACGGCCGATAATAGTCAATCGCCGTGGCGATGATCGGGTAAATGTAGCCGCTCTCTTCGACTTCCCGGTAGGTATAGGCCGCATCGCGCATTAGCGAGGCTCGGCCGAATTCAAAGTAGCGCAGATAGTTGGCATGGTAGACTACGTTGGAGCGGTCCGTGTCGGCGTACAGGGTTCTCATGCCGCAACGGTGCCAGACCAACCCGCTGGTGAGGTCTCGCACGTAGACCCCACCGCCGTCAAGCATCTCGGGAACAAAAGGTCTCGGTCGCACTCTATACTCCTCTGAAGACGATGCAGCAATTGGTGCCGCCGAAACCGAAGGCGGTGGACAGGAAGAATTCGTGAGGATGACGCCGGGTCTGGTTGGGCGTCACGTCGATATCGGAGAATTGAGGGTCCGGCCGGTGGTTGACTGTGGGCAGCACGAGCCCCTGGCGCATCGCCTCAATGCCAAGGACAGCCTCGATGGCCGCCGCGGCGCCCAGAGTGTGACCAACCTGGGATTTATTGGACGAAATGGGCGTCTTGGGGAGGAATCGGCCAAAAACCCTGCGCAGGCATTCTACCTCTATCGTGTCGCCTTTTGGCGTCGATGTGCCGTGGGCGTTTATCGCGCCTATATCCTGGGGCTCCAGGTCTGCGTCGGCTATGGCGCCGGTGATGGCCCGCAATATTGTCGGTTCGTAGGGTAAAGTGAAGTGATGGGCGTCGGATGACCAGCCGATTCCCAACACTTCCGCTTTGGGGTTCAGTCCGAGAGCGGTCGCCGTCTCGTCGGCCGCCAGCACCAGCACCGCGCCGCCTTCAGCCAGCACGAATCCCTTGCGGTCAATGCTGAACGGCCGCGAGGCCTGGGTGGGATCATCGTAGGCGCGGTCCCCGGGCTCAACCTTGATGGTGGCCCACATATTGGCGAAGCCCTGTATAATTTCGGGAATAATGCAGGTTTCCACTCCGCCGACTATGGCGAAATCGCAGTCGCCATCCCGAATCATGCGCGCTCCGATGGCGATCGCGTGATTGCCGGAAGCGCACGCGCCCTGCGGTGAAAAAACCGGCCCTGTGAAGCCGAGCAGCATGCCGGCCTTGCCCGCCGGCACATTGGCGCAAAGGTTGGGCAACAGATAGGGGCTCACCTTGGTCGGCCCCTTTTGACTATAGTTCTCAAAGGCCACGCGTAGCGCGTCGCTGCCGTTCAGGGCCGAGCCCACGAGGCAGGCAGTGCGCGCGGAAGCGCCGTCGTCCATGGTGAGGCCCGCATGGGCCAGCGCCCTCCTGCACAGCAACATGGTCAGGATGATAAAGCCGGCGTTCCAGTTGTAGGCGTCTTTGCGTTTGATAAAATCCAGGTTGCCAGGGTCCCAGTCAGGGATCTCACCGACGACATTGCTTCGAGAGTCGGTTTGACAGCGCGTCACCCGGCGAAAACCCGCCTCGCCGTTCACAGCTCGTTGCCAGGTGCTTTCAAGATTATTGCCCAAGGCGGTGGCGGCATCATAACCAACGACATACACCTTGCGGTTTAAAGGGGCCCTCACTCCAACGCCTCCACCAATCACGATGCACAATTACGGAAAACAATCGAACCGTCTACGATAACCGCTCAAATACGATGCATGAATTACAACCGCCAAAACCGAATGCATTCTTGAGCACATAAGTCTGATCTAACGCGCGTCGCCCTTCGGCAACGCAATCAATGGGAATTTCCGGGTCGGGACGGTAATTGATAGTGGGCGGCAACGCCCCCTCCAGCATCCCCTGAAAGGCGAGGATGGATTCAATGACGCTGGACGCTCCCATAGCGTGTCCGAAAAGCGATTTATTGGCGGTCACCGGCGGCAACTTTAGGCCGAACACCGCCCTCAATGCATCATACTCCACTTTGTCCCCCACCCGCGTAGCGGTTGCATGCGCGTTGACCGAATCCACAGCCTGCGGTGGAATGCCGGCTTGCTCGATGCTTTCGGCAATGCAGCGACGGACCGTCTCAAAATAGGGGGCCACGAAATGGTGTGCATCCGATGTCATGCTCCAGCCGGCGATGGCGATCCTGTGAGTCAGCCCATGGGCTTTCGCAAAAGCTTCCGATGCCAGGACGACGCAACCCGCGCCTTCGGCTGCCACAAACCCTCGCCGATGGATGGAAAAGGGTCTGCTGGCCGAAGCCGGCTCCTCTTCGGGTTGTCCCTCTTTGGGTGTATAGGCCCCGTTCATAGTGGCAAATCCTGCTACGATGGGAGCCACCAAAGGGAAATCCACGGCGCCGCAGATCACCACATCGGCACGGTTCAACTCCAGCAGCATCGCACCCGCTATCATGGAAGTGATTCCGGTGGCGCACGCCGTAACCGTGGAGACAATAGGCCCAGTGGCCCCGGTGAACATCGAAACCTTGCCGGAAACCATGTTAATGCAGGAGTTGGGATTGGTGCAAGGAGGGGGTAGAGCGTCGTGGGCGATCAACTTGCGGTCGGCGTCAAGCACCGCATCCAGCCCGCCGACAGCTGAACTGTAGGTGACCGCCACGCGAGGGGCCAAAGCGGGGGTTATCTGCAATCCGCTGCTTGCCAACGCCCGCTGTACGGTCAGCAGGGCATACTTGAAAATCGGCGAAGGCCAGCGAACCTGTTCCCTGGGCTTGAGAAAATCATAGGGCAGATGATCGATGTCCGGAGCCTGGCCGGCGATTTTGACAGGAAAGCGCTCGTTCACTTCAAAGCGGGTCAGGGGGCCCACGCCGCCACGCCCTTGCACGGCGCGCTGCCACTGCTCCTCCAGATCTAATCCCAGCGGCGAAACCGCATCGTAGCCGATGATCACCGCGCGTTTATCGTTCATCCGGCGTTTGTCGTCAACTTATTGTCCGTAGGGTTTTCCCGAATCGCCCCCCTCTTCAGAGGGAGTTCCCAAGGCGTCCACCTGCTTTTGTGACCAGTGGCGCGCCATATCTTTCCGCAGCCTGTCCGCCATGGACGATGCCATTACCACGGCAGAAACTGGTAAAGCTTGGCGAACATCTCGTAAACCTCGATCCAGTTCTGCAGATCCTTGGTCGATCCCATGTGCGCCCGTTTGTTCACCATCACCCAGCTCATATGAGCCGCTCCATCTTTGCAAGTGGTGCAGTCGCGCGTCTCTGAGGTGCAGCAACGGTGCATTGTTTTTAAATCCGAGGCCCAGCGTATGAAGTTTATCAGGCGTTTTGGAACGGGGTTGCGCCTGTCCAGCGGCTGGGTCACCGATGGGCATTCCATCCATCCAAACGACCTGCCCTGCATTTTCCCCGTAGTGATGATTTTGTGGTAATATTTGGAGCTTATCATCGTATCCGGGTAGGCGTCCAGCATGGCGTCCATTTCATCCTGGATATCGGCCAATTCCTGAGCTGTCCAAGTAAAGCCCGATACGCCTTCGTCGTTGGAAAGCAGTTGCAGATGGACTTTTAAGCCAGCGTCCCTGATCTTGCGAATGATGCGCTCGGTCTTGCCGATTTGCTTGGGGGTGACGGTGTAGAGATAATAGGCGTAGGGATCGCCAGCGTAGTTCTTGCTCGAAATGGAAAAGGCGTCCTTTCCTCGCAGCACTAACTCGTCCGTCTCATCGCCCCACAAGGAGATCCCGACCATCATGTTCGGAAAGCGATCGCGCGGCACGCGAATCAATCCGTTGGTGGCGCAAAAAGTCGGCAGACGTTTATAAAAGGCCTCCACGCGGTCCAAACACAAAGTAGGCTCGCCGCCTATGAGGATGGCAAGGTTGACCCCTCGCGCAATCTCCCGGTCAACGAATGCCTCCCACTCATGGATATCCATCTCCTCGGGAGCAACCATGTGCTCATCCGAAGAAAAGAAAAAACATCCCTTGCAACGCAGATTGCAGCGATTAGTTACATCGTAAATAGAACTGCGTATACTCAGTCTGGAAATCTTCTTGTAGCGTTCATGCCAATGATCATCCAGCAGAGAACTGACGGTCTTCACTTGAAACCCCTTGCCTTTCGCTTTAAGCCTGCTATCTGTAAAATTCCTTTAATTTTATCATCTTCTCAGGCTGCTGTCTTCCTAGAGGTCAAAACCGGGCGGAGGCGCGAGAGCTTGGCAAAGGCTGCCCCCCTTGGCATAGTCCATAACCCATACGGCCAGATAAACGTCCACATAGTCCAACCAGGAGTTGAAGCGATCCGGGTCGCAGGCGTGGCGAAAGAGGCGCGCTGTGACTACTGCGCTTCCGGCCGCATAATGCCGGCAGTCGGAGCAGTCGGTGTCGGGCACGCAGCAGGCCGCCTCCCGGTTCCAGCTCTGATCGGTGCGGTACTGGCGGAAGGATCGCCCCAGGCCAATATCCGTCGATGCGTTGCAGCGAGGATAGGAGCATCCGAACAGATCGTGCAACCCCAACCGATGCGTATGAGCCACGGCATTATAAGGAGAATAGAGAACGTTTTGAGGATAGCGCGCCAGCAAGTCGAGCATGGCTTCGCGCACCTGACCTAGCGATCGGGGTGTATGGCGCAACGGGCCGGTGTATCCCACTGGAGCGGAAAACACGTTGAAGGTGAGCTTGCATCCCTCGCACGCCAGCATTTCAGCAACCTGACCGGCTTCAAGAATATTATACGGCGTAAATGTGTAAACGAAGACCGCTCTCGGATCACCGCGGTAGTTGTCGATCTGCCGACGGAGCATATGTCCGGCCTTCCGGATGCGTAGACTGGTGTCGTCATTGCCCCACACGGAGATGTGGACCTTATAGCCGACATTCTCGGGAATGCGCCGGAGGCCATTAGTGGCAATTGCGCCGAGAGGCATTTCGGCAAAGCAAACCGCCAGAAGCTCCGGAACCAGCGAAGGTTCGGCGCCGGCCAACACCACGTACGTGACGCCCCGCTCCCGTTCCCCCTGCATCAGTAGTCGCCATGCCTCCGGGTCGAGAACCTCCGCCGTATGCTGCTTCTCCCCTTCAAAGTAATAGCACCCCTCGCAGCGGATATTGCAGCGGCGCGTCATGTCGTAGGTGGATTCGCGCAAAAAAAACCAACGGCGCACCTTTTCCCATCGTTCATGCACCACCGGGTCGGCAATCAGATCGGAGAATTTCCATTCCTTGGCGTTTGAGCTCTTTTCCATAGCGGGTGAAGCTGAGTCTACGCCGTCCACGCATCTGCTCCTTGGGCCGCAAAGGGCTTGTTTTTCCGGTCTACTCACTAATCAAGGTCGGGTCGAAGCATCCGAATATTAGCATCCACCGCCGATCCTCACGTTCACCCCTTGGCGGACAGTCTCTCAAAAACATACTGCGAGATAAGTCGGAGAGTGACCAGTTTGGGATAGTCGTCCTCATCGATGCGCACCGCATACCGGTCCCTTAACACCAACGCTACGGTGGCCAGATCCATGCTGTCGATGCCCACTTCGTCCACCAAATCGATGTCCGGGTCAAAGGTCTCCGGGCTCACATCCTCCAACTTGAGCTCATGGATCATAATTTCGGCAATATCGAGAATAATCCGGTTCAGCTCCGTTCCCTCCGACGTGTACATATTCCTCCTTCCAATATATCCCGTCTTCGATGATATCACTATCGGCGGCGCCAGCTTCTGAGTGCGGCGGCCAGTATAAAATCGTCGGTGATTTGAATCGCGATCAGGCGATGCATTTGAATATTTTGTCAACCCGTCGGTTAGCGCCGAGCCATCAGAACACGACCGGATATAGCCCTTTGACACATAAAGGGCAAGCGGTTTGTTCCGGGAAGACGCCCGCCAGTCCTTTAAGCGCGCCTTTTCTTTCAGCTCAGACCTTCAGCCGTTGTCGGATTTTGATATTGCACGGCCGCCACGGTCATGACGCCGGTGCACACCACTTCATCGCCTCGCGTGATGCGAAAGGAGTATCTGCCGTCGTCCCCCGGTCGCGATTCGGCCGACACAGTCAGATAATCGTTTGGAACAATCATCTGTTTAAAACGCACCCGCCCCACTTCGGCGACACGCACCGGCCTGTCCAAGACGTGACGGATAAGTTGAAACACCATGTCGAGCTGAGCTATTCCCGGCAGGACCGGCCAGTCGGGGAAATGACCGTCAAACCATGAAGAATGTTCCGGCACATGCACCTCGGCCGAAAGAGCTCCATCCGCGCCGTATTTCCTGGCGCTGATGCTTATGCCATCCCACATCGGCCTTTTCCTTCTTGATTCTAAAGACTTACAACGCATTTGAGCCTGCGCGTCTCTCTTGACCATCCCAGTTCATCACCTTGAACCGGCATCCCGAACAGCGTTTTGGCAGACGAGGAGAACTTGCGCCAACCGAAATGAGAGCATTGCTATCTCACATCCACGGCCAGCATCAGGAAAACATCGGCAGGCAATGAATTGAATTGTGCAAGCAGTTTCGATCAGGCGCCTCCCAAACCGCAAAAAGCCATCATTGAACCCGGAACAAAGCAATATCAAAGGGAATTAGTAACTTATAGAGCAAGCCTTGTCAAAGGTTATCTTCAAGGCAACCGGATAGCTGGTAAGAAGGTGAATAAATGGGAAAATGCAACAGGTGTGATGGTGCAGGCAATTGCAACAACCTCGAACATGATGACAGAGTTTTTACCAACCATTTAGATACAATTACAAACTGAGTTACGATGCAATATATACATAATTGAACGTTTGAGACCGAGAATCAGCAGGAGGAACGGTTCCAACATTTTTTCGTATGCCGAAGGCGATTTCAGCATTGTCCAGCACCGCCCGTTGTCGCCAATCGTACAGTCGCCATCCGGAGACTGACCGCTGCAAATCGCCAGCAGGCTCTCGTATGCCAATCCTATGCATTCATGGGCGCAGGATCGGAAAACCTCCACATCCTTATCTTGCAATCCCACGCTCCATATCCTAGAATTTTTCGGTCGCTTATGGTTCGCTGTCAACTACTGATAAAGGCGCAGAGGGTGCTTATGAATTCAGCCACACAACCAACGGTGCCCCGAGAAGGAGCAACAATACCCGAACACTCCTCAAGAAGTACGCGCGCGAATCTTTCCAGAGCGCGGGATGGGATGTGGAGCAGGAAACAAGGAGATACCCGATGACGAGAGCAATACCCGAAGGTTATCACAGCATTACTCCGATGCTCATGTTCAAGGACGCACGCAACGCCATCGAGTTTTACAAACGCGCCCTCGGCGCTACGGAACGATGCGTCATGCCGGGGCCAGACGGCAAAGGAGTAATGCATGCCGAACTTCTGATAGGCGATTCGATCATCATGGTGGGGGAGGAAAATCCGCGAGAGCCCTGTAAGAGCTCGGAAACACTGAAAGGTTCTCCTGTCAGCTTTTATATTTATCTCGAGAACGTAGACGAAGCCTTCCATAAGGCGCTGGAAGCAGGCTCTGAATCCATGATGCCCGTCCAGGACATGTTCTGGGGCGACCGGGTTGGAACCGTGCAAGACCCCTTCGGTTATACCTGGAGTTTCGCCTCTCATACGAAAGACCTGACAGTGCATGAAATCGAAGAGGCCGCGAAGAAAGCGCTTGCCGAAGCCGACAAGTAATCACCAGAGCGACGATTTCTGGGCCGGCCGCACAGGCATGACGACCACCGTCTTTGCATGGCCGTTCCAGCTCCCTTGCTGGAAAGCAAGATCTTGATCTTGGCAGACGCCCCCCAATAGAGGCCGGGATGGCTAGCAAGCG
>CALFXO010000188.1 GCA_937958025.1 uncultured Syntrophobacteraceae bacterium | reverse complement strand
TAGTGGCCATGCGGGTTTGTGCCGGAATGACTTACGGAGCCACAAGGCGGAAAACACGGGTGGGGCCTACTTTCCTTTCTTCGCTTTTCTGAAAAACTTGAACATCGAGTGATAAGAAACAGGGGTTGCACGATAGGATCGCAGGAACGCTGGCGCTTCGAGGATAGCCAAGGTTCATGAAATGGCATGCATGGGGCCGGGGCTCCGTATACTCGTTGGAATGTCCCCTGAAAACATTTCTTGCCTCCTTATTTGATGTGGACGCCTGTTAATTTACATAGTAGAAGATTTCCAAGAGTGATGCAGCGTCGAGCGTTAATTGATAAGTTCAATTCCTTAGCTGTCGTTAAACTGGTGGTCGTTAGCGGCGGCGCGCTCGACCCGCTTTCAACCGGTGTTCATGCAATCGAGAAAAAGGGGAGGGATGTTATGAAGATGAGTCGCATTTTTGTTGCCGTAGCCCTGTTTTTGGCCCTTGCATCGTGTAACCTCAAACCCATGAGCAACGTCGCCGGAACATGGAAGCAAGTAGGCGGACCGGCGGTGCTTGAAATCGAGCAAGGCGGCGTTCTCACGCTGATTTCTGGCGACTCCAGCCTGACAGCCAAATATATGTTCACCAACGACAATAGAATGGAAATTTACATCAACGGATTGGGAGCAATGGTGGTTGACGTCGCCTTGGCGAACAAGGAGCTTTCCTTGACTAATGCACAGGGTGAGGTTGTTAAGTACGTCAAAGCAAAATAAAAACCCATCTTGCACACCTTAAGCGAGCCACTGTTCGACGATTCTTTGTACAAGGAAAGATAAAGCTCGGTAAAGCCTCCGGAGAGGCTTTACCGAGCCGCCTTATGCGTAGAGGCCTTTGATGTTGCGGTGAAGCTCGGCGGTTTTTTCCATCCTCGCCCGGTCTCTGTCCCGGCCTATTTCATCCAGCTCGCGCTGCATGTCGAGCAGCGCCGGGTCGTCGAAGGGGCGGCCCGCCCTATGGGCGTCGATCAATTTCCGGTATATCCGTATCATGCGGCTTATCATGCTGACAGCGTATTCCCGCCCCTGGACCTTCAGGGTCTGGATGCCAAGATCCATATACCGCCAAAGCTCCTCACCGCTGATTACAAACGCCGCGTTGGGACGGCGGCGGATGCGTTCGTTGATGCTCTCAATTTCGGAATCGCTCCGATTGCGCTTGCGCAGCACCTTGCGGCGCTGCTCGTCGGTCAGCAGGCAGAGGCGGAAACAGCTTCCGCTCCGATCTGGCCAGCCTTCATATTCGACGATTTCGTTTCCGTCTTCGTCGCGGTGAGTCGTCACGATGTAGGAATCGCTGATGAGTTCATGGAAAGCGCAGTTGCCAACCCCTCCGACGCAACGGTTGCCATGCACGAGGATTTCCGTCCCGACGCCGAGCGCATCGGCTGCGGCCTTGAATACGGCAAGTTTTTCGACAGTGTCGATCTCGGTGCTCGCAACCACTTGTGAAGCCCCATATCGCTTATACTCGGCTATCTGTGCAGCCGTTTGTATGTTGCATCCGACGCTGGCATGGATCAGTAGTTCGGGAAAATTCTTATGCACCATCTGGATGACAGCTGGGGTCTTGACAATGACTCCCTCAGCGCCCCAGGCTGCGTACTTTGTGATCTTGCCGAGAAGAATCATTTGCCTTTCGGCGGGAACTTCGGCATTTATGGCTATGCGGATCTTGCCTCCGTGCGGCCTTGCGGCTTCAATGGCTTCGCGTATCTGGGAGTCCTCCATTTCCCATGCGCACTTCCGGCGGCTGAAACCCTTTGCGCCCACATAGACCGCATCGGCGCCATTGGATAAGACAGCTTCAACCATTTCCAGCCCGCCACCAGGCGCCAGCAGCTCATTCATGAGATCCTCCTAAAGAATGCAAGACCAGCAACAGCTCTCGGCGGAGAAGACCACAAGCAGTTCATACGTTCTATGTGTATCGTAATATATAATAATTTTTGCTCAAGAGAGCAATCAAATATTCCGACGCGACTTTACGCAGCCCGCGCAGAGGGGATGTCCATGGGCAGGCCCCCCGCTTCCGAATGGGGAAACGGGAGTCATCTCACGAGGCATTGTCGCAGCTGAGGCCATGGAAATAGCTTGCCGGGGCACTCCGTGCTCGCTCCATCGACGTCCCTGTGTCCCATGATGTTAGAGGATGGAATGTGATAGTATTCCATCAGCGTCCGCAGGAGGTAGGCCAGGGAATCGAGTTGGTTGGCCGTTGGCGTTTCGTAGTTGAAGTTGCCTACGAGCGCTACGCCGATCGCTCTGGAGTTCATGCCGTTCGCCTTGCAATGCGCTCCTATAAGTTGCTTGATCCATCTCGGGGATGCCTCGATCTGCCCGTCGCCCTTACCCAGCGTTCCGTTGTCGATAAGAAAATGATATCCCAGTCCCTGCCAGAATCCTCGTTCATTGTGCGCACGGTTGATGATGGACGCCTTGCCGATTTCGGTGGCGGTGTGGTGCACGATGATGTACGTCCATCTGCTGTTGGGGTAGAGAGGGATGATGTTGCGGAAACATTTGGCGCCGGGAATGGTGAGCGTCTGGCCGATCCGAAGCGGGTCATTGCGGCTCAGACCATTCGCCTGGCAGATCGCGTCCACAGGGACGTCGTACATTTTGGAAATCCTCCAAAGCGTTTCCAAGGGGCCAACCTCGTGGGAGACGGTTCCCGTAGCAGTTGCGCCGTTGAGGGGCTGTTGCACGATTTTTACGCCGGAGGAGGACGGGTAGGGCGACTGCGTCGGCTTGGAAACCTGGGGAGCAGGAGCAATGGGAGAGTATGTGGATTGATAGGGGCTTGGTTTGGAACAACCGGAAAACATTAGAAACGCGGCGGCAAGGAGGAGAGCGAAAGCCCTCGACGCCAATGGACCTGCTGTGCGAGGCAGAATTCTGTTCATAGGGATTCCCCCGGATGAAATGCGGAAGACATGGAAACAAACACACGTCATGATAAGTGCGGTTGCGCTCTTTGCCAAGCATTAATTGCAAAAAGCCATCCGTTGGAAGATTACACCCTTGCACCGCAGACATACGATGCAATAGCATTGCATCCTCGCTTCTCCTCTTGGGGCCCGTGCGCGGAGGAGCGATTTGGCGCTTTAACGCCGGATCTCTGGCGCATAAATTGACGCGCATGACGTTGACGGCAATTTATCCTTGAAGGCGGATGCAAGTATGTTGCATAATAGCAAGGTTGTACGGCGACTCTCCACCTGGAGGGCCGCACAGGATTTTCCGTCGCTCCGCGAACCTCAGGAGAAAGAATGACCCCACTGGCCTTGGAAGTGGAAAACCTATGGTTTTCCTACGGCTCCCACGTCATCCTCCAGGATGTGAATCTACAACTGAAGCAGGGGGAGTTCCTCGCGGTTCTCGGAGCAAACGGAAGCGGCAAGACTACTCTCATAAAGCTGGTGCTCGGGATACTGAAGCCCGACCGGGGCTCCATACGGATTCTTGGCGGGGACCCGTCCAAGACGGCTGGCCGGATCGGTTATGTTCCTCAGGAAACGACGCTCAATAAGAGTTTCCCCATATCGGTGCGGGATGTGGCGCTCATGGGACGGATCGGACGCCTGGGGCGTTTCTCCCGCTACTCCCCAAGCGACCGGGAGAAAGCGGACGCCGCACTTGAAAGAGTGGGCATGTGGGGGCTCAGGGACCGCCCTATCGGCAAGCTCTCGGGCGGGCAGCGCCAGCGGGTGCTCATTGCACGGGCCATAGCCTCCGAGCCGGACATTCTTTTCCTGGACGAACCAACGTCGAGCGTGGACAAGGGGTTTCAGGAGAATCTTTACGGGTTTCTGAAAGAGCTTAACGAGCGCGTCACCATCGTGGTGATAAGCCATGACCTCAGCATCGTGTCGAGCTACGCAAAATCGATCGCCTGCGTGAATCGCACGGTTTATTTCCACGACCATGCGGAGATCACCCAAGAGCTCCTGGATCAAGTGTACCAGTGCCCGGTGGACGTCATCGCCCATGGCCCGATTCCGCACCGAGTCCTCCAGCTGCACAAGGATCACGAAGAAGATGATTGAGGCCCTGCATTACGAATTCATGCGAAACGCTCTTCTCGCCGGACTCCTCATCAGCATAAGCTGCGGCATTATCGGAAGCCTCGTCGTGGTGAACCGGATAGTATTCATCTCCGGCGGCATCGCGCATGCGGCCTACGGGGGAATCGGCATTGCATTTTTTCTCGGTTTTTCGCCCATGCTGGGTATTATCGGCTTCTCCATGCTGATAGCATTCGTCATGGCCGGCGTGACTCTGGAGAACAAGCAAAGGGCGGACACCATCATCGGCGTGCTATGGGCGACGGGGATGGCGCTTGGCATCATATTGCTAGACCTCACGCCGGGATATAAAACGGACCTCATGAGCTATCTTTTCGGGAGCATCCTGGCGGTTCCCAAGAGCCATCTCTGGCTGATGGCCCTGCTCAGCGTCGTCATCATGGGAACAGTTGCTGCATTTTATAAGGACTTTCTAGCAATGTCCTACGACGAGGAATTCGCCCGCGCCATGGGGGTCCCCGTCAAGGCGCTCTATTTTGTCCTGCTTGGGCTTATCGCCCTGGCGGTGGTAATGATAATCCAGGCGGTGGGTCTAATTCTCGTGATCGCGCTCCTCACGATTCCGCCTTATATCGCGGAAAGACGCGCCGGATCGCTCGGCGTGATGATGCTGATCTCGATTGTCCTGAGCGCGTTTTTTTCACTTTCCGGCCTCTGGTTTTCCTACACCTTCAACCTGACTTCCGGAGCATCGATCATAATGGTTGCGGCCCTGTTTTTTTTCCTGCATCTCATTGTGGTGCGACTGCGATCGGTGTAAGATAAAAAGAAAGCCGGGCGGGTGCGGCGGCCCCAAAAAGCTCTTGCAAGCGGAGGATGAGCACCGTGTGTCAGAAGTGCGATTACGTCGCGATTCTGGAAGAGTCAAGCGTCGGGTGCACGCCGAACCGACTGAAGGTCCTGAAGATCGTAGGCGACAGCCCTTCCCCCCTTAGCGCATCCGAGATTTACACGACCCTGCGGCGCTCGGGCTCCATCAACCGGGTGACGCTCTATCGCATTCTTGATATTTTCGTCGACGGCAAGATCGTGGACCGCATCAGCGCCGGGGACAGATCCTTCCGCTACGGGCTGGCGGCGAACAAGAACCATCCCCGCCACCCTCACTTCTACTGCACTCTCTGCGGAAGCATGGAATGCCTCAACCCGGAGAGCCTCCCTGTGGACATTCAGTCTTTTCAGAAGACGTTTCCTTCTCTGATCGAGAAGATGGAAATCCGTCTGGACGGGATTTGCAAAAACTGCCTGCGGCGCGGAAAGATCGAAGAGAGCCGCTCGGACGAAGCGGCGCGACGGAAATAGCCCAAGGAGCCGGTGGGGGCAGGGATTTAGGCGCCCCAAGCGGATCAATTTCGCCGCTTCTACGACAAAATGAGCCCCTCCAGATCAAAACATTCAAGGCTTAAAGGGTATAGAAGCGTTGCAGGCCTTATGACTGCTCTCTTTCCGCGTAGAATCCCTTCCGCCATTCTTCAAAGCGGCCGTCCTCGATCGCGGCGCGCATTTCTTCCATGAGTCTGAGGTAGTAGTGCAGGTTATGCAGGGTGGTGAGCCTGTAGACGAGCAACTCCTTCGCGATGAAGAGGTGCCTCAGGTAGGCCCGCGAGAACCTCCGGCAGGTGTAGCACGCGCAGCCGGGCTCGATAGGCCGGTCGTCGTCGGCGTAAGCGCTGTTCTTGATCTGGACGCTGCCCCAGCGCGTGAAGAGCTTGCCGTTTCGGGCATTGCGGGTCGGCATCACGCAGTCGAACATGTCTATCCCCATGCGGACGCCTTCGACGAGGTCTTCCGGGGTCCCGACGCCCATGAGGTAGCGGGCGCGGTCTTCTGGAAGTTGCGGTGTGAGGGAATCGAGGACGGCCTGCATCTCCTCTTTCGGCTCGCCGATGGCGAGGCTCCCGACGGCGTAGCCCGCGAAATCGATTTCCATGAGTTTCTCGAGGCAGGTGGTTCGCAGGTCGTGGAAGACGCTTCCCTGCACGATGCCAAACAGCTCCTGGTAGGGGTGATCGTGGGCGTCCTTGCAGCGTTTGGCCCAACGCACCGTGCGCTCCATGGAGTCCCGAGCGTAGTCGTAGCTCACGGGGTAGGAGGTGCATTCGTCGAAGCACATCGCGATGTTCGACCCGAGCTGCATTTGGATGCGCGTCGCCGATTCGGGGGTGAGAAGGCGGTGCGAGCCGTCGAGGTGGGACTGGAAGTGGACGCCTTCCTCTTCGATTTTACGCATGCCGGAGAGGCTGAAGACCTGGAAACCGCCGCTGTCGGTGAGTATCGCGCGGTTCCAGCCCATGAAGCGGTGGAGGCCGCCGAGGCGCTCCACGCGGTCCGCTCCGGGGCGAAGGTGGAGGTGGTAGGTGTTCCCCAGGATGATCCCGGCCCCCAAGGCTTCGAGTTCGTCCGGCGAGAGGCTCTTAACCGTGGCCTGTGTGCCGACAGGCATGAAGACGGGGGTTTCGACAACGCCGTGGGCCGTGACGAGGCGGCCCCGGCGGGCGCGGCAAGAGGCGTCGCGGCTTAGAAGTTCAAATGGCACGGTCTATTCGTCCTTTCGTTCTATGGCCTCGGGCTAGAGCATTAGCATTGCGTCGCCGTAGCTGAAGAAGCGGTAGCGTTCCCGTATGGCCTCGTGGTACGCTGCAAGAATGGTTTCTCGGCCCGCGAAGGCGGACACGAGAAGGAGCAGCGACGATTTGGGAAGATGGAAATTCGTCACCATGGCCCCGACCACGCCGAACCGATAACCTGGATAGATGTAGTGGTCGCAGGGACCGGCGAAAGACTCTATTTTACCGAGACGGCTCGCGACCCATTCAAGAATCCGCACCGAGGTGGTGCCGACCGCTGCAATGCGTCGCCCGGAGCGGCGCGCCGCCTCGATGCGCTCCGCCGCCTCGGGGGATATCTCCGCATATTCGGAGTGCATATGGTGCTGTCGGATGTCCTCCTCGCGTATGGGAGAGAAGGTCCCATAGCCCACGTGGAGCGTTACGGAGGCGATTTCCACTCCATGGCTTCGGAGCGCGTCGAAGACCGCCCGGGAAAAATGGAGCCCCGCCGTCGGGGCCGCCACCGCGCCAGGGGCCCTGGCATAGACGGTCTGGTAAGAAGCGGCGTCCTCCGCCGCGGGCTCGTCTTTCTCGCGCCGGATGTAAGGGGGAAGCGGAACCTTGCCGATTTCGGCGAGGATGTCGAGGAGCGGAGCGTCGCTCAGGAACCGCACCCGCGCCCGGCCTTCCGCCTCCCGTGAAATAACCTCCACCCGGAAGCCCTTGCCGAGATCGACGATGCTCCCTTTCCGCACGGGCTTGGACGCCCTGGTGAGACACAACACCCCTTCCCTCGCGATGGTTTCGGAGTCAAGGTAGGGCTGCAAGACAAGGAACTCGATCCGACCTCCCGATTCCTTTCGCCCAAGAAGGCGCGCCGGCGCGACGCGGGTGTCGTTCACGACGAGCAGATCGCCCGGAGAGAGGCAGTCCGCGAGATCGTCGAAACGTCGATGGCGCACGGCGCCGGTCGCCCGGTCAAGCACCAGGAGCCTTGAGGCGTCGCGCCGTTCCGCGGGCGTTTGCGCTATCTGTTCCGGGGGCAGGTCGTAGTCGTAGGAGTTCAGGAGAAAATCCGCGTCACGCGTTTCCATATCACCCGCCATGCTTGCGCCCCCAATAAACCAGGACCAGCCCCATCAGCATCATGAATGCGCCCAGAGTGCGCAGGCGGCTGTTCGGCATTTTTGTCATCTGCTCCAGCCACGCCTTCAACTGCGAGGGGAAGGCAAGATAGGGCAGCCCTTCAAAAAAGCATATGAGTCCCACCATGGTGACAAGATATTCCAGGTGCATCGATTCCTCGCCTCCGGTTTCCCTATCCAAGGTTTTTCTTGGAAAATTCAAAAGAAATCGCCTAACATATTCCTGCCTTATTTGCAAAGGATTACGCTTGTCATGGGCGCCGGTGCGGTTTGGCGCGATTGCCGGAAAAACGGCGGGGCTCCCGAACCATCGAGCCCGCATGCAGGAAACGTAATAGAAATACAAGCAATAGCGCATTGCGTCCTGGCATGGAGCCATGCGCGTGCGGGAGCAAAAGCAGGAGAAAGAGGAAATGCCATCGAGCTGGGTGGAAATCGATCTGGAAGCGTTACGTCACAATTTTACTCGGGTGCGGGAGAGGCTCGCTCCGGGGACGCTCACCTCGGGAGTGGTGAAATCAGACGCCTACGGGCACGGCATGATCCCCGTAGCGCGGGAGTTGGCGGCGTGCGGGGCGGACTTCCTCGCGGTCAGCAAGTTCTGGGAAGCAAAGGAGCTACGGGAGCACGGCATAGGGCTTCCGGTGCTGACCCTCATTGGAGTGGACCCGGAGGATATGGAGGAAGCGGTGAGGCTTGGCGTCCGGCCGCTCATCTTCCGTATGGACCACGCGGTGCAAATGAGCGAAGCCGCCCGGCGCGTCGGAGCCGTCGCTCCGGTGCACCTCAAACTGGACACCGGAATGGGCCGCTTGGGGATAGCGATCGAGGACGCTCCAGCCTTTCTCGACGCACTAACGAAGTTGCCCGGCATCCGGCTGGAGGGGGTGGCCTCCCATTTCTCCACGGCGGACGAGGCGGACAAGAATTACAGCGAGCGTCAGGCCGCACAAATAGCGCGGATGCCGGAAATGTTCGCGTCCCGGGGGATGACCCCTCCCATCATTCACATATCCAACAGCGCGGGAGCCTTGGATTTGCCGGGAGCGCACTTCCAGATGGTCCGCCCCGGCATCGTGCTCTACGGGTCGCACCCGTCCGGAGAACTAGCCCGGCCCGCCGACCTACGGCCCGTGATGGCGTTCAAATCGAAGATTCTACAGCTCAAGGAGGTCTCCGCCGGGACCTGCATCGGCTACGGGCGCACATTCGCGACAGAGCGGACGAGCCGCATCGCAACCATCCCGGTGGGATACGACGACGGCTACCCGAGACTCCTTTCCAACAGGGGACAGGCGCTCATTTGCGGCAAGCGCGCCCCGGTCGTGGGACGGGTCTCCATGAACATGATTATGGCGAACGTCACGCATATTCCCGAAGCGAGGGAAGACGACGAAGTCGCGCTCCTTGGCGCTCAGGGCGAGGAGCGCATCACGGGCGAAGAGATCGCGAAACTCTGCAATACGATAAGTTATGAGATATACTGCAATATAGGGAAGAACCGCTTCAAGCGGTTCTTTAACGCCACGTAGGGCGAACGGGAATTTCCCTAGTCTGCTTTCATGGAATGGGCTTGTCCGCACGCTAGGGATTTGCAGTAAATCAAGAGCGCGTCCGTCAGCATGCTTCGAGCTAAAGGTGCTGGCGGGATATGGATCAGCAGGAGTCGGAGAGTCCGGCCCCTGCTTTTTTTAATGCATTTTCTTCTGTATAGGAATAACGCTTGACAACTTTTCGTCAAAATATATTGTGAAGAATTAATGTCCCTTTATTTGTCCAATTCTTTCCAGTTTTATTGACGGTTGCGGACGCAACCGAGTTTGCGGAGCACCGTCTTCGCAAAGAGAAGCGAAATATGACGATTTGTGAATATTTTAACAAAAACACATGCGCACTCGTAACAGGAGGGGCTGGGTTTATAGGCAGTCACCTCTCACAAGCGCTTCTTCAGATGGGAGTTCGCGTCATCGCGTTCGACGACCTTTCGACCGGGAAGCTCGATAATATCCGTTACATGACCGGAGATCCCGGCTTTCGGTTCGTTCAAGGAAGCGTCGTGAACAGAGAGGCCCTCAAGCCCCTTGTCGGCAAGTGTGACATCGTGTTCCACCTCGCCGCAGTTGTGGGAGCGAAGCTGGTGCTCGAAGATCCGGCGGCTGTCATCCACACGAACGTCGCTGGGTCCGAGGCGGTCATGCAGGCCGCGCTGGCCGAAGGCGTGAAGAAGGTCGTCATTGCATCGAGCTCGGAGGTCTATGGCAAAGGGGCTGCATTGCCCTTCCGGGAGGAAAGCGACCTCGTGTTCGGTCCGACGACGTTCAGCCGCTGGGCGTATGCGGCGTCGAAAATGATCGACGAGCATCTCGCGCTCGCCTGCCATCATGCGAGCAATCTGCCAGTGGTGATCTTCAGGCCATTCAACATCATAGGCCCCCGCCAGACGGGTCGCTATGGGATGGTGGTCCCCCGCTTCATCCGTCAGGCTCTCAGCGGAGAGTCGATCGAAGTTTACGGGGACGGACTGCAGACGCGATGCTTCCTGCACGTGGGCGACGCCGTAGAAGCAATTCTCACGCTCGCCGCATGTCCGGACGCGGTGGGGGAAGTGTTCAATATAGGCTCCACGGAGGAGGTGAGCATATTGGACCTCGCCCGCAACATTCTTGCCATGACTCGAAGCGCAAGGGAAACCCGTTCCACCCATGGCAGCTTCCACGAAGCCTCGCGAGAATGCGAAGGAAACATTGTTTTCACCCCCTATGAGAAGGCGTACGCTCCAGGATACGAGGACATGAGGCGAAGAATACCTGATATTTCCAAGATCTTCACCTTCACCGGCTGGCGGCCCAGGCTGTCGCTTGCGCAGGCGCTCCAGAACGTGATCCGGCATTTCACTGGCGTAGAAAGCATGGCAACCGTTTGAAGATCCTTATTGTGACCGGGATTTTTCCACCGGACGTAGGAGGCCCCGCGACTTACTCGCCAATGGCCGCTGAAGCCTTGGCAGGCCGTGGATGGGACGTTTCGGTGGTTGCGTGGAGCGATTCCCTCGAACACGACGACTCGGCATACGGCTTTCGCGTCGCGCGCATCCCGCGAGGCGGCTCCAAACCGCTTCGCATGGCGCGCACTCTTTTTTCCATCGCTCGATTCGGGACGTCTTCAGATATAATCTTCTCCGTTGGCCTCGCGCTCGAAAGCGCGATGGCGAATATCCTCCTGCGGAAGCCGCTCGTCATGAAAATTGTTGGCGACGCTGCTTGGGAGCGTGCGACAAGATGGGGATGGACGCGCGAGTCTTTCGAGGAATTTCAGACCGGAGGTCCATCCGCCGGTGTGAGGCTCCTCAAGCGGTTAAGAGACTGGACGATCCGGCGGGCGGATAGGGTCATCACTCCAAGCGGGAATCTGGCGGGCTGTGTGCGTCGATGGGGGGCGGATGCCGGCAAGGTCGTGGTGATTCCCAATGGCGTGGAAGTCCCAGGCGCGGGCGACATTCACAAGTTCCTGCCAACGAGCAACCCCCTATCCACTCCCGTGAAGATTGCTGCGGTAGGCAGACTCGTCCCTTGGAAGCGCGTGGACAGGCTCCTGGAAGCCATATCGCGAATGGAGGGCGTCGGGCTTGTGGTGGTGGGAGACGGCCCTGAGCGCGGGAGGCTTGAAGAACAGGTGAAGGAATTGAAAGTTGCGGATCGCGTCCATTTCACGGGGGCGGCATCGCGCGAGGAAGCCCTTGGTTGGATGGCGTCCTGCGACATGCTGGCGATCTGCTCCAGCTATGAGGGACTTCCGCATGTCGCGCTTGAAGGCATGGGCCTGGGGCTCCCGGTGGTGGCGACGGCGGTTGGAGGCATTTCGGAAATCATTCGGGACGGAGAAAATGGACGGCTCGCGCCGGTGGACGATAGGGAGGCGCTTTTCGACGCGCTCGCATCGGTTGCGGCGTCGCTCCCCGAGTGGCGGCGGCTGTCGGAGGGGGCGAAGGAGACCGTGCGGTTGGTGAGTTTTCCCTTGATGATGGAGCGAACGGAAGCGGCGCTGCGGTCAGCGTCGGTCATCCCCGGCAGGCGGGGGCATGGGAGGCGATGAAGTCCTTGCCGGGAGAGTGGATCAGGTCTGTTGCCGGCGTCATTGGGCGCAAGTTTATCGAGGACGCCACAGCCCTTACAGCCGCCAATGTCGTTGGCGCCGGGCTTGGCTTCGTGCAGGGGCTCATAGTGGCCCGCTGGCTCGGGCCGGAGCAATACGGCGTCGCGGCGCTCGTCATGAGCTACCCGTCGCTAATCTACACCTTTTTCGACGCCAAGTCGTCGGACGCGGCGGTGAAATACATCGGTCAGCACCATGCCGAATCTAACCGGGAAGGAGCGCTCGCGATCTGCAAGCTGGGCTATGCCGTTGACTTCGGCATCGCCCTTTTGTCGTTTTTGGCCGTGGCGGCGAGCGCCGGGTGGGGAGCGCGGAACGTCGTCCATCGCGAGGCCGAGGCGGGTTTGCTGACTCTATACGCGGCTTCGTTCCTATTACAGTCCCTGACGGGCGCTTCATACGCCGTGCTGACGACTCTCGGGAGATTCACCCTCATTGCGCGACTCAATATCGCCTCCGCCGCACTCCGGGTCGTCCTTGTGCTCGGCTTGACGGCGGCGGGATGGCAGGTCGCGGGCGTGGTCTTCGGCAACGCTTTTGCGATAGCAGCCAATGGGCTTCTACTGTGGCTCGCCGCCCGAAGCGCCGCGCGGGGGGCTTGGGGCGCGACGCCTATCCACGGAGATTTGCGCGCCATCGGGACCCGACTCCGGGAAGTGCTCTCCTTTACGGTTTTCAGCGACTTGAACACCATGATAGGCATCATCCCCAAAAAGATGGACCTCATCCTGCTCGGATACGCCAGAGGGACGGAGCAGGCGGGCTACTACCAGCTTGCCAAGAGGCTGGCGGGAGCGGCTTATAATATAATCGCGCCGCTGCAATCGGTGACCTATCCAGAGATGGTGCGGCTGTGGGCGGCGGGAGACGCCGGCGCGCTCAGGCGGCGCGTCCGGGAGTTCTCGATTGCCGTGGGGGCGCCGCTCGGCGCGGGAGGAATCGCGGCTGCGGCGCTCATGCCGGTCATCATCCCTCCGGCTTTTGGAGAAGCCTATTCGCCATCGATCCCGGCTACGGCGCTCATGCTCATCGGTTCCGCCGTGTGGGCTGCTTTCTTCTGGCTGCGGCCGCTTTACCTTGCCACGGGGAAGGTGCGGGAGTGGACCGCCATCGGCGCTTTGACAGCCCTTCTCTCGCTGGTTGGCGTCGCGATGATAGCACCCGTATGGGGATGCACGGGAGTGGGGGCATGGTCGATGGTGATAATGCTCATCACCCATGGCGTGGGGTGGGTGTATATCGCGTGCTCCCGATGGGCGGAGGAGGAGACGCTCCGGTGAGGTCCGATTCCAGGCCGCGCGTCTGCTTTTTTGGCGCGACGCGCTACGGGTTTCCGCTTCCTCCGGGAGTAAGGAAGAAATTCGAGGCATTGGAGAAGATAGCCAACGTCCGGGTGGTGGCGATGTCGGCGGATGCGGAGCCGCACGGGTTCAGGAAGGAGGCGCGGCTCATCCTGGCGCCAACGATGGATTGGAGGGCGTTGCGGCATCTTTGGTTTTTCGTTTGCGGGGGGTGGGCCTTATTGCGAATCCTGCTGCGCGGGGAGGTGGACGTCATCGTTGCGCAGAGTCCCTACGAGGGGGCGGTTGCAGCCATTGCGAGAGCGCTCGCGGCGCGGACGGGAGGCCCCAGGGCGGCGCTGGTCGTCGAGAGTCACGGGGACTTCGAGAAGTACTTGTTTTTGCGACGGACGGTCCGCTTCGCTGGTCTGCATAGAGCCGTGATGCAGGCGGCGGCGCGGCTCGCGCTGTCCAGGGCGGATGCGATCCGCGCGGTGTCGGAAGCGACGCTTCGGCAATTGCGGCGATACGCGCCCGTCACCTCCTCTTTCGTGTTTCCGGCATGGACGGACTTGGAGGTTTTCGCAAGGGCGGGAGGCAGGCAAACTGCTGCAGAAGCCAGATATATTCTCTATTGCGGCCTTGTCACTTATGCGAAGGGGACGCACCATCTCATAGCGGCTTTCGCGCGCATCGCCCGCGACTTTCCAGACGTTCGGCTGGTGGTCGTGGGGGAATGGGATAATCCCGAATACGAGGGAGCGCTAAAGCGCATAGCGGAGACGGCGGGGTTGGCTGGCAGGATTGCATTCACCGGGAGATTGCCGCAGGAGGAAGTCGCCGCGTGGATGGCGGGGGCGCAGGCGTTCGTGCTAGCATCCCATTCCGAAGGGATGCCTCGGGTGCTGCTCGAGGCCATGGCCGCCGGGGCGCCAGTGATAGCTAGCAACGTCGGGGGCGTCCCGGAGCTGGTCGAGGACGGAGTTTCGGGCTTTCTCGTCCCGCCGGGGGATGAAGCGCTCCTCTCCAATCGTATGCGGTGGGTGCTGGAGCATGCAAAGGAAGCAGCGGAGATGGCGGAGCGCGCCCGGGCTTTGGTGATGGAACACTATTCAGTGGAGAGCTACGTCCGGGGATATGACAGCGTCTTCCGGGAGGCGCTTCGCATCGTTAGGCGGGACGTTCGGGCCGCATAGGAGAGACGCCGTGAACGTATTGCTTTTCAACCCGGCGACCGACGCCCTCGACCCAAACCTTGGCTTCGCCGTGGGGTGGATCGAAGCGCTGGCGAAAAGGGCGTCCCGCATCGAAGTCGTCACGATGCGCAGGGGCGATGCGGCGCGGCTTCCGGGCAACGTGCGAGTGCATTCCCTGGGAAAGGAGAATGGGTTCGGCGAGCCACGCCGCCTCATCGAATTTTACCGGCTCCTCTTCCCCATTCTGCGGGACGGCGAAATAGACGTATGCTTTTCGCACATGATCCCGCTTTTTGTGGCGCTCGCCGCGCCGCTTCTCAAGGCGCGGGGCGTCCCCATCGTCATGTGGCACGCGCACCGGGCGGCGCCGCCCCTTCTAAGAATCGCGCACCGGGCGGCGGACCGGGTCGTCACCACCAGCATGTCGTCTTACGGCTGGCGAAAAGACAAGTTGACGTGCATCGGGCAGGGAATCGACGCGGAATTGTTCCGGCCCGGCGCCCCCGATAAGGCGGGAGGGCCGCCCGAGGATGCACGGCTTCTCGTTTCGGTCGGGCGCCTCTCGCCCATCAAGGACCAGACGACGCTGATCCGCGCCGTGCAACTGCTGCGGCGCCGAGGGCTGCTCTTTCGGTGCGCGTTCGTGGGAGAATCCCCGGAGCGGGACTGCGCTTATGCGGAGGAACTGCGGCGGGAGACAGCCCGACTCGGAATGGAAGGCGCGGTGCAATGGGCGGGGGGCACGCCTCACCACGAGACGCCGCAGTGGATGGCGAGGGCATTCGCGCACGTGAACCTCTGCCCGAACGGGGCGCTCGACAAGGCCGCCCTCGAAGCCATGGCCTGCGGCAAACCTAGCTTGGTTGCTAACGACGGGTTTTGCGAAATGCTCGGTCCATGGGCAGAGGACCTGCTTTTCCGGCACGGCGACCCGCACGATCTCGCGATGAGAATCGAGCGGCTGAGTCAAAGGGAGGACGCCCGGATGCAGGCCATGAAAGCGGATCTTCGCCGGAGCGTTCTGGAGCGGCATTCGCTCGAAGGGCTGGCGGAGAGGCTCATGGCGGTGCTGCGGGGAGCGGCGGCAGGGCGCAAGGGGTAGACGGGAAGTGGACGCCGAGCGGATTGTCTACATTACCGGAGCGCGTCTCCCGACCGAGAAGGCGCACGGGCTGCAAATCGCGAAGATGTGCGAAGCTTTCGCGCGGCAGGGCGCTCGCGTCGCGCTGTTGCACCCGCGCCGCTTCCAGCGGGACCGGGCGCTACGGGGAGAGAGCGTATTCCGCTATTATGCCGCCGATCCGATTTTTGAGGTAGAGCAACTTCCGAACATCGACCCCACGCCGTTCGACCGTCTGGCCCCCTCCCCTGTTTCACCCGCCATTTTCTTTGTCCACTCCTTCCTGTGGGGATGCTTCGCGGCGCGTGAGGCGAGGCGGCGCGGCCCGTCGGCGGGGGAGGCCATTCACTTCACCCGTGACGTCGCGACGGCCTATTGGCTCACGCGATTCGGGCTGCCCACGGTGTACGAAGGGCACACCCTGCCCCGGCGAGGGCGGAGGGCGCTCCTTCGGCGCGTCACACGCCAGCCGTCGCTCCGCCTAACCGTCGCCGTCACGTCTTTCCTGATGCAGGAATTCATCGACATGGGATTTCCGGCGGAGCGGACCGTCACGCTCCCAAATGGCGCGGACCTTCGGCCGTTTGAAGGGGCGCCGGAGAGGGATGCCTGCCGCCGGATGCTCGGCCTGCCGATAGATCGCCCGATCATCGGGTGTTTCGGGCGCTTCCACACTCAGGGCGAGGAAAAGGGCCTTCCCGAGCTGGTGCGGGCGACGGCCCGGTTCGCCGCCACGAGCGGCGCGCGTCCGCTTTTGCTCTGCGTGGGCGGCCCCATGAGCGCCGTAGCGCATTATGAGGAAATAGCCCGCCGCGCGGGGGCCCCCGCCGGGATGCTCCGCTGCGTGGACCACGTCCCGCACCGGGACGCCCCGCTCTGGCTGCGGGCATTCGACGTCGCCGCGGCGCCGTTCCCGGATTCACCCCACTACGCGCGGTTCATGTCGCCCCTCAAGCTGCCGGAATACATGGCGTCCGGGACGCCGATCCTTGCGACGGACCTGCCCGCCTGCCGGGAAGCGCTAGGCGGCTGCGAGACCGCGTGGCTTGCGGCGCCGGGGAGCATTGAATCGCTCGCGGAAGGAATCGCGGCGCTAATCGGGAGCGAAACGCTCCGGCGGCGGCTTGCCGGGAACGCCCTGCGAGCCATCCATGGGCGCTCATGGGAGAACCGCGCGCAAGCCATCCTCGACCGCCTGCGAACCGGCGGCAAACATGGCTGAGAGGTTTCGCGCGCCATCCAAGCCGCTTCGCATTGCCCTTGCCGCAATCCTGGCGGCGGCGTTTGTGCTCGGCGCGGTCGTCTTTCCCTACGGGGAATGGATGGCGGAGCATTTTGCGCCGCTCGCGGTTGGCGTGATAGCGTTGGGTGCGGCGGCCCCCTTTTGCAGGGACGCCGAGCGGATGCTCGCCATCGGGATGCTATGCCTTCCCCTCACCCAGGCCCCGACGCTCAAGGCGCTGATCCGCTGGCGCGTGAGCGAAGTCGTCGGGTGGATTTTCCTCCTCAAGCATCTCAAGGAGGGCGGCGCAACGCGACTTCCCCGCGAGGCGAGGATGTTTGTCGCGGCCATGTCCCTCTATTTTCTCTATACCGGGGCGGTCGGCGCGGCGCTCGCGGGGGCGACCGAGACGCCCGTGGAGAAGGTGCTCGAATATTACGTTTCGCCCTTTTTCCGGTCGTTCCTCGAAACGGCGCGCGGGGCCGCCGCCCTCGGCATGGTCCTGGAGTTGCTGAGGGCAAGCAGGGATTTTGGAGATCTTCGCAAATGGGCGGCCCTGCTGGCGCTTGGGGGCGGCGTTTCCGGGGGATATGCGCTTTACCAGTCTTTCGTCGGGTTTTACGGCCTTCCGCTGCCTCTCCTTCCGGGAACGCTGTCGCACCCGTGGAGCCTCCGACCCTTCGGGACATTCTACGAGCCAACGGGGACGGGGAGCTTTCTCGCGGCGGCGATGTTTCTCGACCTTTACCTCCTGACGACTGGCAGGCGCAGGGGGCTTTGGGCGGGATGCCTCGCGGTGAGCGCCATGGGCTTTTTCGCATCGCTCTCGCGGGCCGGATGGCTGGGGCTCGCGGCGGGAGCGGGAGTGTTCGCGGCGTGCACGCTCGCCGACCGGTGGGCCCTCAGGGCGGGGGCGGTCGCCCGCCAGAGAGTGATATGGAAGGGAATGGCAGCCGCCATCATCGCGGTCTGCGCCCTCGCGCTCGGCGGATGGGCCGCAAGCGGGATGATGGGAAGCTCTAACGTCAGCTTCGCACTTTCCGGGGACTGGCTGCGGCAAAGCGCCGCATCGAGAATATCCGCCTACGCGGGCGTTCCCTCCGGTATCCTGGACTGCTGGGGAGTCGGCTTCGGGCAGGGGCTCCTCATATTCCGCGAAGGAGGCGCGCCCGGCCTTGTCCGATTGATCTTGGAAGGGGGAATCATTGGGATATGCTTGCTGGCGATCCTGCATGCCAGCACGATTCAAAGCCTTCGGGCGCTCCTTAACCACCCCGAGCACGAGGTGCGCCGCTACGCCGCGTTCCTGGCTGCGGCGTATGCCAGTTGCACTGTGACGACCTTGAACTATATCAACACTACGGATATGTGGATTTGGGTGGTGTGGGGACTGCCGGTTATAAGTCTTGGAGCGATTGCAGAGAACTTGCGCTAATAGTTGTAGCCTAAGCGATGCTTTGCCGTGATGCGCTTTCGCCCGCGGTCCATGGTGTAAAGCCTCACCGCTTCTCATC
>CALFXO010000187.1 GCA_937958025.1 uncultured Syntrophobacteraceae bacterium | reverse complement strand
CGTGCGCTCCGAGCTTATGCACCGCGGCGCCGTCGAATCCTACGGAGCCTTGGGACGGCTTCACCAGTCCGCTGATGGCCAGAAGGGTCGTCGACTTTCCGGCGCCGTTGGCACCAAGGATGGCGACGATCTCTCCTTCCTCGACTTCGATGTCGATGCCATGCAAGACTTCTATATTTCCGTATTTTACGTGGAGGTCCGCTACCTGAAGCAGCATCCTAATAATCCTCCTCCGAGCCGAGGTACGCTTCTATCACGCGCGGGTCTTTCTTGATGGCCTCCGGCGGCCCTTCGGCGATCTTGGACCCATACTCGAGCACAACGATTGCTTCGCAGACGCGCATGACGAGGTTCATGTCGTGCTCTATGAGGAGGATCGCTATGCCGCGACGGCGGACTTTGCGGATAAGCTCGATGAGATCCAGCGTTTCCTGCTCGTTCATTCCACCGGCGGGCTCGTCGAGTATGAGGAGCTTGGGCTCGGTGGCGAGCGCCCTCGCGACCTCGAGCAGACGCTGGTTGCCGTAGGAGAGGCTCTTAGCGGGTGCGTCCAGACAGTGGCCTAGCCCCACCATCTCGAGCGCCTCGATGGAGTGTTGCAACGCGGCGGCCTCTTCCCGTTTCTGCCAGGGAAAACGCAGCATGGACCCCGTCACGCCGGAGTGCAGGCGGCAGTGCCTTCCGGCCAGCACGTTTTCGAGCACCGAGAGGTTCTGGAAGAGACGTATGGTTTGGAACGTCCTCGCTATGCCTGCCGCCACGATCTTGTGCGTTGCCTTGCCGACGATCGAGGAGCCATTGAAGACGATCTCTCCCTGGTCGGGCCGGTAGATATTGGTGATGAGATTGAAAACGGTGGTTTTCCCTGCCCCGTTCGGTCCGATGAGCCCGACGATGGATTCGGGCTCGACGTCGAAGGAGACGTTGTTGACGGCGGTGAGCCCTCCAAAGCTCTTGGTGAGTCGCTTGACTCCGAGGAGGTTCATGCCTCTGCCTCCGCCTTGCACGATGGATCGGGAGGCGTCGCGTAGCGCCTTGGCCGGGCCGGGAGGATGCCTTGCGTGCGGAAGATCATCATCACGACCATGGCCGCCCCGAAGATGAGCATGCGGGCGTTGGCGAATTCCCTGAAAACTTCCGGAAGGCCGATGATGAGGAACGCTCCGAGCAACACTCCTGGAATGCTCCCCGAGCCGCCGAGGATGATGAGCGTGAACATGAGCACCGACTCCCAGAAGCTGAAGGATTCCGGCGCGATGATGGTCATCTTCGCGGCGTAGATGTCTCCCGCCATCCCTGCCCACGCGGCTCCTACGATAAAAGCCGCGAGCTTGTAATGCGCCGTGTTGACGCCACAGCCTTCGGCCGCCACTTCGTCGTCGCGGATGTAATTGAGCGCCCGTCCGAAGCGGGAGTTCTCGAGGCGGTGGAAAAGGAAAATGGTGATGGCCGCAAAGGACCAGATAAGCCAGTAGAATTCGTCGGGCTTACGGATGGCGTGACCGAAAAGGGTAGGGCGGGATATGCCGAAGATCCCGTTGGCGCCTCCGGTGAGGCCGAAAACATTGTTGATGAGCGCGATGCGGACGATCTCTCCCACTCCGATCGTAACGATGCACAGGTAGTCGCCCCTGAGGTGGATGATCGGGCGGGCGACGACAAGCGCAAATAACCCTGCTGTGACGGCGCAGAGTGGCAACAGCCAGAGTATGGGGATGTGGAAGGTGGTGTTGAGGATCGCCGCCGTATAGGCCCCGATTGCGTAGAACGCGGCGTGTCCGAGGTTGAAAAGCCCCGCGGACCCCACGATGAGATTCAGGCTGAGCCCCAGGATGGCGTACAAGCCGACGCTGTTCAAAACGTCCACCCAATATGCGTTCAGGAAAAGCGGCGGCGCGGCCATAACCAGAAGCGCTGCAATGCAGAAGGCTATGCGTTTTCCGGTCGTCATACCTTCTCCGCCACCCGCTCGCCGAGAAGGCCCGTCGGACGTATGATGAGGATGAGAATCAGCACGAGGAAGGCGATGGCGTCCTTCCATGCGATGGAGATGTATGCTGCTCCGAGCGCCTCTATGAGGCCCAGCAGGATGCCGCCCACCATCGCTCCGGGGATGTTCCCTATGCCGCCTAAAATCGCCGCCGTGAACGCCTTGAGACCGTACACCCATCCCATGGTGAAGTTGACCTGCCCGTAGAGAAGGCCCACCATGAGCCCCGCGACCCCTCCGAGCCCCGGCCCGACCAGGAACACGATCATGATGACTTGGTCCACGTTGATTCCCATGAGGCGCGCTGCCCCCTGATCGATCGCCGCCGCCCGAATCGCCGCGCCCACCTTGGTCTTTTGTATGAATGCGTAGAGGCCGGCCATCATTATAACGGAGGCCGACAGGATGATGATGCGCACGAGAGGAATGTAGAGCCCGAATAAGTTGATGGCGACCTTGGGGAGAATGTCCTGGGGGTAGACCATCATTTTGGCGCCGTAGATCAGCATGATGGCGTTCTGGAGGAATATCGAAGCCCCGAGGGCTGAAACCACGGCGGAAAGTCTGGGAGACTCCCTAAGCGGCCTGTAGGCCGCCCGCTCCAGCGCGGCGCCTGCAATGGCGACAAGCCCCATCACCATGATCGCGAGGACGATTATGCCGAGAAGAGGTCCCAGTCTCCCGGTCAGGGCGAAAGACGTGAGAAGCGTCAGGCCGAGGTAGCCCCCCATGGTGAAAAGGTCTCCGTGGGCGAAGTTAATCAGCCTGAGGACCCCGTACACCATGGTGTAGCCGAGAGCGATGAGGGCGTATATGCCTCCCACCGCCAGTCCGTTTGTCACTTGTTGGAAAAATACTTCCATCATGCCGCCGATTGTCGCTTTTATTGGGATGGACCCCGCGACAAGCGCGGGGCCCGCGGTTCCCTAGTTCTGGAGGATAAAGGCGCCTTCGGCGTTGACTTTATAGACGCGGTAGACTTCGCCCACCCGGTCGCCCTTTTCGTCGAAGGAGATGACGCCCGTGAGGCCGGGGAAGTTCTTCAGGTCTTTGTGCAGGTAGTCCGCAAGTTTTGTGAAATCCGTCGATTTCGTGGCTTCGATGGCCGCTATGGCGACCCGGAAACCGTCGCCGGCGAGCACCGAATAGATCGAGTTGGGAGCAGCGCCGTATTTCTTTTCAAAGGAGGCGAGGAAAGCTTTCGCTTCTTCCGTGGGGAGGTCCTTGGGCAGCGGGGCGCTCAGAAAGTAGAAACCCTCCGCGGCGTCCTGGCCGGCTATCTTGACCAAGTCGGGGTTGTTCGTTGCGTCGCCGCCAATGAAAGGAACGTTCCAGCCCATTTCCCTCTTTTGGCGCAGGAGAAGGCCCGCTTCGGGGTAATAGCCCGTGAAAAAGACGATGTCGGGCTTTGCTTCCTTGAGCTTCGTGAGGATTGCCGTGTAATCCCGCTCGCCAGGGGTCAGCGCGTCAAAAAACACCACCTTGTCGCCGTCCTTTTCGATCAGGGCTTTGCCTTCTTCGGCAAGCCCTTTGGCGTAGGTCGTGTTGTCGTGGAGGATGGCGACATTCTTATAGCCAAGTTTTTCGATGGTCTGCACGGCCACCTTCGCCTGTTCGTCGTCGCGCGGACAGGTGCGGAAGAAATTGTCGAGCTTTTTCTCGGTCAGCCGGATGGCGGTGGAGCCGTTGGCAATCTGGATAATCTTCGCTTCGTTGTAGATGTTCTGGGTGGCTTCGGTCACAGAGGAGCCGTACGTCCCGATGGAGAAGGGAACGTCCTGGGTTGCAAGACGCTGCGCGGCCAATGCCGCTGTCCGGGGGTCTCCGCCGTCGTCTTCGGTCACGACGACCACCTGCTTGCCGAGGACGCCGCCCTTGGCGTTCAGGTTTTCGGCCAGGAGTTCGAGGACCTGCTTCATTTCCTGCCCCTCGCTTGCCCATGAGCCCGTGAGCGGCGCCATAAGGCCTATCTTGATCGTGTCAGCGGAAAGCGCCGTTCCTGAAAACAGGCACAACGCCGCCGCTGTCATCCACAGTTTCCCCAAGTGCAGCTTTCTCATGCTCCCTCCTTCCGCTCCCGTTCCGGGGCGACCCCTGCTTGTCTTGTTTTGTAGCCTTGAGATGCAAATCGCCGGATTGCACGACCGCATCCGGCGGCTGAGGGAAAAGTTTTCGCGCCTCTCTTCCCGCCTATAACCACCCGCCCCTTCGACGCCGCTAGAGCGGAAACCGCCAATATCCCGCGCTCCTTCGAGAAAGTGGATATCCATCAGAGGGGATGGGCTGAAGTCAATCGTACATAGCAAAGATCGGCCATGCTGTCAAACCTGAACCAGCCGGGGGCCGTCCTCACCAGAGCCTGAGACCACCTCGGAGCAAGCCGATTCCCTCGGGGCTCTTTTGTCAAAAATGGATTCGGAGAACACCAGGCATGGCTGCGGGCATCACCGATAATGTCTGGTCTTTCAGAGAGTTGCTGACCATGAAGTTTCAACCCGTTCAAAATCAAAGTATTGGCGGGTGAGCACCTACTTGAAGGAATAAGGAATTGGGAATAAGTCGCTTGTTGCGTCCTGGCTTCTTGAGGTAGTATGGCCAGAGTGGAAACACCGTCCAGGGGCCTGCCTGATTTTTCCGGACGGAATCGGACCTTCTGACATGCAAGGGAAAGAGGCCGATGAAATGACATTGCGCGGCAAGACGGTGTTTATTTTTGGAGTCTGCCTCCTCGGCTTGCTTGTGGTCTCGTACGTTGCCATTTCCTCGATCATGATGCGAGGATTCCTCAAACACGAGAAGGAAGACGCGGTTCAAAACGTCGAGCGCGCCAGGGAAGCCATCTTCGACAGCCTTGCCAACCTCAGCAGCACTGTGTGGGACTGGGCGAACTGGGACGATCTATATCAGTTTGCGGAAAGCGCCGATCCCGCCTTTGTCGAAACGAATTTCGCCGATAAGACCTTTGTAGAACTCAAGCTGAATGTCGTTGTCGTCGTGGACGCGTCGCACAGGATACTCTATGGAAAGTCCTTTGATCTTGTCCGGGGAGTCGCGGGTCCAGCGCCGGAGGGCCTGGAGAAAAGCCTTGGCGCGGAGGACTGCCCCCTGCTGAGCCTTCCCAACCTCGAAAGCAGCGTGACGGGACTTGTGAATCTTCCAACCGGGCTCCTGCTGGCGACGTCCCGTCCCATTCTGACCAGCGAGAGCAAAGGGCCCGCCCGGGGGGCGCTCATCATGGGGTATTGCCTTGACGCGGCCAAGATTAAATATATGGGGCGGGAGACGCGACTTGACTTTTCTCTGGAGCCCCTGCCGCCGGAGGGAGGCGTGCAAGGGCTGGTCGCGGCGGGGGGCCTCGGCTTCCTTGGCCTGGAAAATCCCATTTTTACCCAGTCTCTGAACGAAGAAACCATTGCCGGATATACGCTTTTGGAGGACGTTTACGGGAAGCCCGCAGCTGTGCTGCGGGTGCTGCTCGACAGAAGCATCTACCGGCAGGGGAGAGCCACTCTCCGGTATCTTGTTTTCGCCCTGATGGCTATCGGCTTCGTGTATTGCGGAACGACTCTTCTTTTCATTGAAAAAGGGGTGTTGGCGCGGGTCATAGGAATCATTCGGGACGTGGATGACATTGGCCGCAGTGCGGATACAAGTGAGCGTCTCGTCGTCGCCGGACGTGATGAGCTCTCGACCCTCGCGCAGGCCATTAACGGCATGCTGGAAGCGCTGGCGGCAACCCAGGACGAGTTGCGCCGCGCAAACGAGGAACTGGAGGCCAGAGTCCTGGAACGCACCGTGGAGCTGGCGCGGGCCAACGAATTCCTCCGCATGGAAAATGCGGAGAGGAGACGCGCCGAGGAATCTCTGAGGAAGTCGGAGGCCAAGTACAGGGACCTTTTCATGAACGCACCCGTGGGCGTTTTTCAGACCTCGCTCGAGGGGAGGCTGCTGACCGCCAATCCGGCGCTCGCACATGGCCTGGGCTATGAATCTCCCGAGCAACTCATGGCGGAGATTGACGACGTCGCCCTCCAGGTCCATGCAAGTCCGGGACAGCGAGACGCCCTGATCGACGAGGTGAACGGTTCGGATAGCCAGTTTCGGTTTGAAGGTCAATATCTGCGCAGGGACGGCAGCATTATCGTCGCGGAGGTGCAGGGGCGGGTCATCCGGGATGGAAATGGGAGCATTGTTTGCCTTGAAGGATTCGCGCAGGACGTCACCGAGCGCAAACGCCTCGGAGAAGTGCTGCGGCAGGCGCGTGACAACCTGGAGCTCCTGGTGGAACAGCGCACCATTGAGCTAAACCTCAAAACGCGGCGCCTCGAGGAGGCGAACGCCGCGCTCAAGGCCCTGCTCAGGCAACGCGACGAAGATCGGCGGGAGTTTGAAGAGGCCATCCTGGCCAATGTCAAGAATCTTATATATCCGCACCTGGAGAAGCTGAGGAGCACGCGCCTTGACAAGACGCAGGCGGTTTGCGTCCAGATGCTGGAATCCCACATGCGGGAGATCACGTCCCCGTTCGTGAAAAGTCTGTCGCAGCCTTTTCTCGGTTTGACTCCCACAGAAATTCACGTGGCCGACCTTCTCCGCTTGGGCAAGACGACAAAGGAGATCGCTGACCTCCTGCATCTTTCCGAAAGCACGATCTTATTCCACCGCAACAACCTGCGCTCCAAGTTGGGGCTTAAAGGTAAAAAGACTAATCTTCGCAGTTACTTGCAGTCTCTTCAATAGGTTTTCCCCCCCATTTTCCCCATAGACCCTTGATGTTGTTTCGATAATGGACTTCTGCTAGGAAAATTTCCATGCGCCGCGCCATGGGCTCCCGGTGGAATTTCGAGTAAAGGAGGTGAAGGGATCGCCGCACTCGAGATCTGGATCGGTTCCGAGTGCTGGAAAGGCCGAAGAGCAATTCCTGGAGAAAATGAATCTATTGTCGGATGGAACAGAATAGGAGGATGCGATGAAGTGGAGGACAATTTCCGGACTAGCGGTTCTGGGACTTGCGGCCATTGTTGGCGTGAGAGCGGCCGAGGCCCTGACCCTTGAGGAAAAACTCGGCGGGCTGATCTACAGGGATTCCAATTTGTCTGTGAATTACAACCAATCCTGCATGACGTGTCACCATCCTTCAGCTGGGTTCGCGGACCCGGATAATCGTCGCGATCCCGCTGTCTGGCCTGTTTCGGAAGGCTCGGTAGCTGGCCTGTATGGCGGGCGCAACGCGCCTTCTTCGGCCTATGCGGGGTTTAGTCCCATACTGAGCAAAGTCGATGGCTCATGGCAGGGCGGAATGTTCTGGGACGGACGGGCGACCGGAGAGACGCTGGGCGATCCCCTGGCGGAGCAGGCGCAGGGGCCTTTTCAGAATCCCGTGGAAATGGGGCTGACCCCAGCCGAGGTGGTCGCGCGGGTGTCGTGCTCGAACTACGTGAGCCTTTTCTTACAGGTCTATCCAAACACCGACTTTAGCGACGTCTCAGGAAGCTATGCCAACATAGCGCGCGCCATAGCGTCCTTTGAGCGTTCTGGCGGCGTGACGAAATTTTCGTCCAAATTCGATATGTTCTGGGCTGCCTGCATGGCGAAAGGGATAGATGTAAGCGCCATCGATAGGAACACGAACCTGGCTTCCCTGCCGCAGAAGCCCCTCACCATCCGGCAGCTCAAAGGCCTGGCGCTTTTCAATGATAAGGCAAAGTGCGCCGCCTGCCACAGCACGGTGAACTACGTTGACGCGGACGGCAAGACCCATCCGCCGCTCTTCACCGATTACACGTATGACAACCTTGGCATTCCGACCAACTGGAGAGTTTATGAACTGGCGGGAGGGGCGCCGCCTGATCTGGGCTTGGGCGGTTGCCTCCAAGACCCCAACGAGTATGGGAAGTTTAAGGTCCCGACGTTGCGCAACGCGGCCAAGTCGCCTCCTTACGGGCACAACGGCTATTTTGCCGCTCTTTCGGATATAGTGAATTTCTATAACACGAGAGATCTTGGCGGGTGGCCCGCGCCGGAGGTGTCAGCGAACCTCAACACGTCGGAACTGGGGAACCTTGGTCTGACGGCGGATGAAGAATGGTCCATAGTGGTCTTTTTGCAGAGCCTGACCGACGATGGGCAATAGCCTCGTAGTGGGCCGCGGAAGATGCTGACGATAGCTGGATCGGGCGGCGGAGCGGGTGTTTGTCCGCTGCCCTATCCAACGCCATTGACGCTATCGGGGTCGGTTTCGGGCTGGTCGTGTGCTTTGGATGTGAGCGGATGGAGCTTGCGCAGCTCCGCAAGCTCGAATGCCAGTATTCCCACTTCCTGGACCAGCTTCCGGTTGTTCTCCGTGAGCTTGGATATGACCACCGAGTAATGAAGGAGGATCACGAATATGGCCATGATGAAGACGAGGAAGAGGGTGGCGGGGGCGTAGTAGATCCCTATGGCCCTCGAGAGCACCTCCAGCCCTTCCCTCCAGATGGAAAGCCCGAGAAAGATGCCGCCGAAGAAAAGCCACAGGAGGGAATACTCCTCCTTCAGCCTGCGGTTCTTGATGAGCTTTATGATGACATAAAGCAGCAGGCTGCTCCCGGCGATCGACAAATGCTGAATCATGATCCTACGCCCTATCATCTGCTTATGAAGAATATCCCCGCTATGATGAAGATAACGCCAATCCATTTGTTCATCCCCACCTGCTCGTGGAAGATAAGCGCGGCGTGCGCGAGAGCGATGATGTAGACCATCGAGAGCAGGGGGTAGATGTAGCTGTAATCGTATTTTCCGAGCAGAAACATCCAGAAGACCGTAGCCACGGCGTAGATCGCCAATCCGGCCAGCATGTAGGGAGAGGAAAAGAGCCTCATGAAGTTGTCGAGCAGCGGAACGCCGGCGGGAAGGAGGCCTCCGTTGCGATTCAGTGCGACCTTCCAGAGGACCTGGCCGGTTGAAATCAAGAGAGAACACAGAAACGCGTAAAGAACAGCTCTCAATCCGTCTCCTCCAGCGCCTCGCGGTGCGTCATTTCTTCAATCTTTCGTGGTGAATGACGCGTGGTCTGAGAGCGCTGAATATCACCGCGAGCATCACCTTGATTATATAATAGATGGGGCGGAATCCGCTGATTGAAGACGCCCCGCCCTGCCGCTCCTGCATTTCGACCTGGACTTCGCGGATTCGGAAACCGTTGCGCCCGAGGAGGACCACCGCTTCAGGCTCCGGGTAATCCGTCGGGTAGGTTTCCGCGAGGAACGCGATGGCCCGGCGGTTGTAAGCCCTGAAGCCCGACGTGTTGTCGGTGATCCGCTGCCGGAGCAGGATCATGTTTACGATCTCGAAGATTTTGATTCCTATCCTTCTGCTGAAGGTGGACTTCCAGCCCTTGTGCTTGCAGCGGAAGCGCGATCCGATGACGACGTCGCATCGTCCGTCGCGGATGGGCTGCAAGATCTTGGGAGCTTCGGACGCCTTGTGCTGCCCGTCGCCGTCGAACTGAAACGCGACGTCGTAACCCCGGCTCCTTGCGAAGCGGAAGCCCGTCTGGACGGCGCCGCCTATCCCGAGGTTGCAGGGGAGATCGACCACGGCGGCCTTGCGCGTGGACCGGGCGACATCGCCCGTGTCGTCTCTGGAGCCGTCGTTCACCACGACGATATCCCAGCTTGCATTCTCCTCCTTGAGGGAGTGGATGACGTTCGCGATGTTGGCGGACTCGTTATAGGCCGGCACGATCACCAGCACTCTATCCACGATGGGGCGCTCCTTGCATCATTAGCGATGGCGGCGGCTAAACGCCTTATGCCGGTGCGGTTTATAAAGGATTACAGGAATTTTTTCAATGCGCTTTGAGCATCGTCAAGAGGAATGTTTCGGATCGAGACCGTCTTCCGGCGGGAGGTTAGCCCCTGGACGATCTCCACGTCGGTTTTCGGAGCGTTGAAAAAATCGGCGAGGAAGCGGATGCACTCCCTGTTGGCCTCGCCATCGACCGGAGGGGCCTTGAGCCTGACTTTGAGGCGGCTTTCATGTGCGCCGACGATTTCGTTCCTGCTTGCCCTGGGTTGGACGTAGACTTCAAGCAGGATTCCCGCCGGACTTTCACGCAGGAATGGCATTGCGTCCATGAATCAGTCGCCCCATTTCCGCCGGGCGCCGCCGGGCTTGAGGAGGAAAAGAAGCGCTATTCCGCAAATGAATCCACCCAAGTGCGCCCACCATGCTATCCCGCCGACGTCCGCCGACCTTGTGAGCAACATCCCGGCTCCGCTAAGGAATTGGAGAAAGAACCATAATCCCAGGAAAATGTAAGCCGGAACGTCAATGAACGTAAAGAAGAAAAATATTGGGACCAGCGTCAGGATCTTTGCCCTCGGGTAGAGGATGAGATAGGCTCCCATTACACCCGCTATGGCCCCGCTCGCCCCGACCGTCGGGAGACTCGAGTGCTGGTTTGCGGCGAGCTGAGCCACCCCTGCCACGAGCCCGCAAAGAATATAGAACAGCAGGTAGCGCCCGTGCCCGAGAGCGCTTTCAAGGTTGTCTCCGAAGATATAAAGAACCCACATGTTTCCAATGAGGTGCAGCCACCCGCCATGCAGGAACATTGAAGAGAAAAATGGCATGATCTGCTCTATCGGGTTGAAATGGGCGGCGATCGTCGGGTCCGAATAACGGACGGGGACTATCCCGTAGGCCAGCAGGAAGCGCGTAAGCTCCCGCCCGAGTGAAAGCTCGTGGAGGAATGCGATGGTGCATGCGGCGATGATGGCGTAATTTACAACGGGGGTCCCGGGGGACGGATTGGCGTCGCGCAGGGGGATCATCGCGCCTTCCTCGTTAAGATTCTTGATTTGCATTCCACATCGGGAATCTATTATCATGGCTCCAATATCATGATTGCGGGGTCAAGTCCATCGCTTTGCGCTACGCTGCCCGAACCGCGCCGTGCGTGAGACCGCGGATCGGCGGAATGCCAAAAATGGGTAATAAATCTTGAGCATACGGGAACAGGCTCATTGACAGGCTTCGACCTTTCCGTTAGCATTCGAGTGATGAATTGCATCTATGGCAGACTCTAGGGGAAAGCGATGATCATAGGACTCGATGTAGGCGGCACGAATACGGACGTTGTTCTCCTGAACGACGAAGGCATCGTACGGCAAGTGAAGGTCCCAACCAATCAAACCGATCTCCTTCACAGCGTTTGGATGGGGCTGGAAGAAGTCACTCGCGATATTCCTCCCGAATCCATCCACCGCGCGGTGCTGAGCACGACTCTCACCACAAACTGCGTGGCCGAGTGCAAATTGACGCCGGTGGGCATGATCGTTTCGAGCGGTCCGGGCATCGATCCCGAATGCTACCGGACGGGGGAGCATTACTTCGCTGTTGCGGGTTCCATAGATCATCGCGGCAGGGAGATTCAGCCCGTGGACGCCGCCGAGATTGAGGCGATTGCCTCCCGACTGCGGAGCGAGGGCGTCCGCCATGTCGGGGTGGCGGGGAAGTTTTCCATCCGCAACCCCAAGCACGAACTCCAGATAGAAGAAATACTAGGCTCCGATTTCGACTATGTGATCCTCGGACATCGCATTTCCGGCAACTTGAGCTTTCCACGCCGGATAGCGACGGCCCACGTGAATGCCGCGGTCTATCCCACGCACAAGCGTTTTTTTGAGGCCGTCCGGGATTCGCTTGCGAGGAAGGGCTTCACTTTCCCCATATACGTTCTGAAGGCGGATGGCGGAACGATAAGCTTCGACACGGCGCTCGACTATCCGGGGCAGTCGATACTCTCCGGGCCGGCGGCGAGCGTTATGGGTTCGCTTCCCTTCGCGTCGGACGCCGAGGAGACGCTCGTTCTCGACGTGGGCGGCACGACGACCGACATGGCGGTGCTCATACGGAACGCCCCCTTGCTGGACCCCGTCGGGATAGACATGGGGGGCTTCAAGACGCTGATCCGGGCGCTCAAAACGCAGTCGATCGGGCTCGGCGGCGAGAGCGTGGTTCGCATCGCCGACGGCGCGTTGAAGATCGGCCCCGATCGCCAGGGTCCGGCAATGGCTTACGGCGGACCGGCTCCGACCGTCACGGATGCGCTCTTCGTCCTGGGGCAGCTCTCCGGAGGAGACGTGGACGCGGCGCGGAGGGGGTTGACCCCTCTTGCGGAGAAGATGGGCGCCTCCGTAGAGGAGGCCGCCGACCGCATATTCGACCACGCGTGCAAGACCATCATGCGGGCCGCCGCCGATATGATCGCCGACGTCAACAGCAAGCCCGTCTACACGGTGCATGAACTCCTCGACGGCTATCAGGTGAAGCCAACGGAAGTCCTGGTGCTGGGAGGGCCCGCGCCCTATTTTGCGATGCGCTTCGCGGCCCTCACGGATTTCCATGTCACCGTGGTGCCCCAATGGCAGGTCGCCAACGCCATCGGGGCGGCCCTTGCCCGAACAACATGTGAGATAACGCTTTTTGTCGACACGGAGCGGGGGATAGCGTCCATTCCTGAGGAAGCTTATTACCAGCCGATCAAGAAGGACTTCGACAGGGAAAAGGCCATCGAGCTCGCCTATGAGATGCTGCGCCAAAAAGCGCTGCGGTTCGGCGCGGAGCCGGGCGATCTCGACGTGGAGCTGCTGGAGGATGTCGAGTTTAACATGGTGCGCGGCTTCTATACGACCGGGAGGATCATCCGGGTGAGAGTCCAGATCAAACCGGGACTCATCCACCAGTACCGCTCCATAGCGGGGATGCTGACTTCCTATTGCCCTATCGGCGCACGCTCCTGAATCGGCGGCTGGGAACTCTCCTGGCGAAACCGGCGCCTTGAACCCACGCGACAGAAAGGGACGAGTAAATGCTTCGAGCCAAGCACAAGACGGGGCTGGTATTTTTTCCCGCATTCGACTGGGCTATCAGTCCGACGCACCCTGAGAGGGAGGAGCGCCTGCTTTACACGCAAGACCAGGTTTTTGAAGAGGGCGTCACCGACATCGACGGCGTGTTCGAGTTCAAGCCGGACATAGCGACTGTGCAGGACATACGGCGCGTGCATTTCTGCGTTCCGGACGAGTGGAAGGTCATCACGGAGTCGCATCTCATAAGCGCCGGGGGGGCCAAGACCATAGGCATCTCGGTGATGGAAAAGAAGGTGGACCGCGGATTCGCCCTGGTCCGTCCGCCAGGGCACCACGCCATGAGGGTCGTGCATGGCGCGCGCGGGTTCTGCAATATCAACATCGAAGCGATTATGATCGAATACCTGCGGCGCAAATACGGGGTGAACCGGGTGGCGATTGTCGATACGGACTGCCACCACGGGGACGGCACTCAGGATATCTACTGGCACGATCCGGACACGCTGTTCATATCCATGCACCAGGATGGACGCACCCTGTATCCGGGAACGGGCTTCCATTACGAGCTGGGGGGGCCGACAGCGATTGGCTCCACCATCAACATCCCGCTGCCGCCCCGGACTTCAGCGGAGGGGTTCCTGTACGTGACCGAAAACGTGGTCCGGCCCATTTTGGACGAGTTCAAACCGGAGCTGGTCGTGAACTCGGCCGGGCAGGACAACCACTACACGGACCCGATCACCAACATGCTTTTCTCCGCCCAGGGGTATGCCAGACTGACGGAACTGCTCCAACCGGATATCGCCGTACTGGAAGGGGGGTATTCGATCGAGGGGGCGCTTCCGTACGTTAACGTCGGCATTATACTCGCGATGGCGGGGCTCGATTACAGCAAGGTGCAGGAGCCGGATTACGAGCCGGAGAAAATCAAGCAGTCGCGCGACGTCACCCGCATGATAGAGACCGTTTCCGGGCAGATCATGCAGTACTGGGGAAAACGGCGCGAGTACCACGAGAAGAGCATGAACAGCGGCAAGGAATTCTCGGACAGGGACCGCTCCGTTTATTACGACACCGACGACATCATGGAAACCCAAAAGGAGCGCATCCGCATATGCCCCGACTGCAGCGGCGTGGTGCGGATAGACTCGTCGACGGACAGCGGGCGGCGCATCCTCGCGATCCGCATCCCGAGGAAAGCGTGCAAGAAGTGTTCGGAACTCGGATATGAGTGGTGCGAGGCCGGAGCCTCCGAGGACTTTGGCGGGATCTATTTGCAGGATGCCGTAAGAGATCAATATTTTGCCCATAAGAAGAACTGAACGGGTGGCTGCGTCTGATCCGTTTGAAGGAAGTTTGGCGGGTTTATAATGGAGACGGTTTTTATCAAGGATTTTACGCTCCATGAGATGGAGGACTGGGTGGAGAGCATCGGGGAGCGCCGTTTTCGCGCCCGCCAGCTTTTCTGCCATGTTTACGCCCGACGGGTTCGCTCCTGGGATGAGTGCAGCGATCTCGGGAAAATGTTTCGCGTGCAACTGGAGTATGGGGCGCGGCTGGACGCCTTGGTCTTAAAGGAAAAACTGGAAGCTGAAGACGGAACGAGGAAATATCTGTTTGAACTCCATGATGGGAATTTTATCGAGTCCGTGCTGATTCCGGATCCGCCGCGCAGGACGCTGTGCATCTCGAGTCAGGTGGGGTGCGCGCTCGGCTGTAAGTTTTGCCTGACGGGGGCCATGGGCTTCAAGCGCAATCTGAGCACTGCGGAAATTGTGGATCAGGTGTGCCAGGTGCAACGCGACACAGGTTCGCATCAGCCGATAACGAATATCGTTTTCATGGGTATGGGGGAGCCGCTAGCGAATTACGACGCGGTGAGCCGCGCGCTCAAGATCCTGATGGACCCCGGGGGGCTGGCTTTTTCGCACCGCCGCATAACGGTGTCGACGGCGGGGCTGGCCCCGCAGCTTCGGCGGCTGGGGGAGGATAGCCCGGTGAACTTGGCGATCAGCCTCCACGCGGCGGAGGATTCCGTGCGCGACGCGCTCATGCCGATCAACCGCACCTATCCTCTCGCGGAACTGATGGCTGCGTGCCGGGATTACCCCATTCCGCCCCGGAAGCGCATCAGCTTTGAATATATTGTCATCGAGGGGGTGAACGACCAGCCGGAGCAGGCGCGGAAGCTCATCAAACTGCTGCACGGCGTGCGGGCCAAGATCAACCTGATTCCTTTCAATCCGCATGATGCATCGGCGCTCCATCAACCTTCGGAGGAAGGGATGCTGGCCTTTCAGGACGTGTTGAGGAAAACGCATATCACGACCACCATCCGGCGCAGCCGGGGAGCGGACATTGGGGCTGCCTGCGGACAGTTGGCGGCGAAATATCGCAGCAAACTTTCGCATTGAATTTCTAGATTAATCCGGTTATTCTGTTAAGTTCAGTTTCTCCTGTTTCTGCTTCG
>CALFXO010000186.1 GCA_937958025.1 uncultured Syntrophobacteraceae bacterium | reverse complement strand
AAGCATTTCGACCACCGTCACCCGAGCCCCGAGCCGCCTCCATACCGAGCCAAGCTCGAGCCCGATGGCCCCTCCCCCGACGACCACCAGATGACCGGGAACTGCGTCAAAAGAGAGCGCTTCCGTGGAGCTGACGATCCGCTCCCCATCGAAAGGAAGCGCGGACGGGGAAACGGGCTCGCTGCCGGTTGCAAGCAGGATATTTTTCGCCGCCAGGGTCGAAGGGGTCTCGCCGGAGCCGTCCACGGGCGCGACCTCCACCCGTCCTCCTCCGAGGAGCCGGGCTGCGCCCCGGACGACCCGCACCTTGCGCCCTTCAAGGAGCGTCCGGACGTTTTCCGTCAGCCCCTGCACGATTTTTTCCTTGCGGGCCATGAGGACCGGGAGGTCGAGCGCCGGCTCCCCGACGCGGATGCCGTGCTCCGCGAAGCGCTCCCGCGCCAGATAAAAGTACTCGCTCGAATCGAGGAGCGCTTTGCTGGGGATGCAGCCGACGTTCAGGCAGACTCCCCCGAGGCGCGGCCCCTTCTCGATGCACGCGACTTTCATCCCGAGCTGCGCCGCGCGGACAGACGCCACATAGCCGCCCGGCCCCCCTCCAACGACGATGAGATCGTAATATTCTTCCTGCGCCATCTTATGTCTCCAGTTATATCTCCAGCATCATGCGCTCCGGGTTTTCAATGCACTCCTTCACGCGCTTCAGAAACGACACCGCCCCCTTGCCGTCGATGACGCGGTGGTCGTAGCTGAGCGCCACGTACATCATGGGCCGGATGACGACTTGACCGTTCAGGGCGATGGGGCGGTCTTCGATCTTGTGCATCCCGAGGATTGCGCTTTGCGGAGGGTTCAGGATGGGGGTGCTGAGGAGCGAGCCGAAAACGCCCCCGTTGGTGACGGTGAACGTGCCGCCTTCGAGGTCGCTCAGCTCCAGCTTGTTGTCGTTGATCTTCTGGACGTAATCGACGATGGCCTGCTCGATCTCGGCGAAGCCGAGCGCCTCCGCATGGCGGATCACAGGGACCACCAGCCCCCGGTCGGCCCCGACCGCCACCCCCACATGGCAGTAGTGGTGATAGACGAGGTCCTTGCCGTCTATGAAAGCGTTGGCTTCCGGAAATTCGAGAAGCGCCGCGACAGACGCCTTGATGAAAAAGGACATCATCCCGAGGGCGACGCCATGCTTCTTGCGAAACGCCTCCTTGTACTCGGCCCGAATGGCCAGGACGCGGCTCATGTCGATTTCGTTGAACGTGGTGAGCATCGCCGTCTCGTGCTTGGCCTCGAGGAGCCGCTCGGCGATGCGCTGCCTTATGCGGGTCATCGGCTTGCGGGTGACGGTTTCCCCGGCGGCGGAGGGCGAGGGAGTCGTCTGGGCGGGCGTGGGGGCGGGGGGCGGCGCGGGCGCTGTTTCGGCCGCCTCCAGATGGAGGAGCACGTCTCCCTTGGTGACGCGGCCTCCGGGGCCGGTTCCCTCAATGGAAGTTGGGTCGATCCCCTTTTCCGTAACGAGGCGGCGCACCGAGGGATAAAGCGTCTCGCCGGAAGGTTCGGCGGACGAGGCGGGCTTCGCGGCGCGAGCCGCTGGCTCCGGAGGCGGCGGTGGAGCGGCGGTGGGAGGCGCGCTCGCGGCCGTGGGCTCCGCCTTCGCTTCCGGCTGCGATGCGGCGGGTGCGGTCGCCGCCCCGGCTCCGGCTCTCGCCCCCGAAGCATCCAGCATTCCGACCAGCGCTCCCACGGTCACCGTCTCTCCCGCCTTCACCATAATTTCCAACACCCCGTCCGACTCGGCGGGAACCTCCAGCGTGACTTTATCGGTTTCCAGCACGAAGAGGACTTCGTCCTTCTTCACCATCTCGCCATTGCGATAACACCATTCGGTGAGGAGCGCCTCCTGCACCGATTCTCCGACCGATGGGACCCGTATCTCTATCTTCATGCCGCCTCCTCCAGTTTCCGCTCCGCGAAGAGAGCGAATCACCATTCAAGGGCCATTTTCGCGCCGCGGCGTCCCCGCTCGGGGAGAACCGGGAAACATTGAAATATCCATTGGACTTCGTTGAACAATCTCCCCGGAGGCGTCATCAACCCCGGATCGCCTTCTCCGCTATCGCCGCCTGCTGCTCCTTGTGGACCTGGGAAAATCCCGTCGCGGGGCTTGCGGCGGCCGGCCGGCCAACATATTGCACCTGGACGCCCAAAAGCGCCTCCAGCCGGGGGCGCATGAACGTCCATCCGCCCATATTCTCCGGCTCCTCCTGCGCCCAAATCCATGAGGAAACATTCTTCCACCCGGAGGCGACCTCCCGCAGCCGCTCCTCCGGGAAGGGATGGAATTGCTCGACGCGCGCGATGGCGACGTCTTCCGCTCCGAGCGCGGCCCGCTTTTCCATCAGCTCGTAGTACACCTTCCCGCTGCAGAAGACCGCCCTTTTGGGGTCCCTCCCATCGGTTTCATCCGGCAGGACCGTCTGGAACCCGCCGGAAGCGAAATCGGAGAGTTTCGACGCCGCGAGCGGGTTGCGAAGGAGACTCTTGGGTGAGAAGACCACCAGCGGCTTGCGGTAAGGCGCTTTCACCTGCCGCCGCAGCAGGTGGAAGAACTGCGCGGGCGTGGTGGGATAGCAGACGATGAGGTTTTCCTCCGCGCAGAGCGAGAGAAACCGCTCGATGCGGGCGCTCGAATGGTCCGCCCCCTGCCCTTCGTAGCCGTGAGGCAGAAGAAGCGTGAGCCCGTTCTTGCGGAGCCACTTGGTTTCGGCTCCCGCGATGTATTCGTCGACGATGGTCTGGGCGTTGTTTACGAAGTCGCCGAATTGGGCCTCCCAAATGTTGAGGCCGAGCGGCTGCACCATGGCATAGCCGTACTCGAAGCCGAGCACGGCGTATTCCGAAAGCATGCTGTCGAAGACATGGAACGGGGCCTGTCCGTCGCCCAGATTGGCGAGCGGCGTGTAGTGCTCCCCGGTGTGGATGTCCACCAGCACGCTGTGCCGCTGGCTGAACGTGCCGCGTCGGCTGTCCTGGCCGCTCAATCGAATGGGCGCCCCATCTTCGAGAATCGTTGCGAAGGCGAGCATCTCGCCCGTCGCCCAGTCGATCCCTTCGCCCTTTTCCACGGTCTCGAGCCGCTTGTCGAGGATGCGCTTGAGCCTGGGGTGCGCGGAAAACCCGGGAGGGGTCTCGTTCAGGCGCTTTGCGAGGCCGAGGAGCTGCGCGCCCGGAACGGCGGTCTCCGCGAGGTCATGCGAATACTGCCCGTAGCGGTCCTTCCAGACCTCATAAAACGGGGCTTCGACGAAGGCGCACGCATCGCCGCGCCGCGCCGCCTCCAGGGCGGAGTCGAGGCGCATCTGAATGGCCCGCGTCATTTCTCCCACGGATTCCGTTGTCGCCACCCCCTCCTCCACCAGTTGCTCGCTGTAGATTCGGTTGACAGGGGGACGGTCCTTGATCCGCTCGTACATCTGGGGCTGCGTGTAGTACGGTTCGTCGCCCTCGTTGTGGCCGTAGCGGCGATAGCACACCACGTCGATCACTACGTCCTTCTGGAATTCCGCCCGGTAGTCGCAGGCAAGTTTCACGATATGGATGAGCGCCTCCGGGTTCTCGCCGTGCACGTGGAAGATGGGGGCCATGAGCGCCTTGGCGGCGTCGGTCGCGTAGCGTGTGGAGCGCGCGTCCTCGGGAAGCGTCGTGAACCCGATCTGGTTGTTGATGACGATGTGCACCGTGCCCCCGGCGGAGTAGCCCTCGAGCTGCGAGAGGTTGAGCGTCTCGAAAACGACCCCCTGCCCCGCGAAGGCCGCGTCCCCGTGGATGAGGACGGGCAGGACCATCTTCCGGTCGTGGTCGCCCAGCTGCTCCTGACGTGAACGGGCGACGCCCTCGACGACGGGATCGACCGATTCGAGGTGGCTCGGGTTCGCGACGAGGAGCACGCGGACCTTGCCGCCGCCCTCCGCGTCGACGTCGGCCATGTAGCCCTTGTGATATTTGACGTCGCCCGCGCCGATCAGGCATTCGGGATCGTAGGCGCCCTCGAATTCATGGAACATCGCCTCGTAGGGCTTGCCGAGGATGTTCGCCTCGACATTCAGCCGTCCGCGGTGCGCCATGCCGAGGATCACCTCCCGCGCGCCCATTTTCCCGGCATGCATCACGAGGGCGTCCAGCATCGCGATGACGCCTTCCGCCCCTTCCAGCGAAAAGCGCTTTTGGCCCACGTAGCGCGTGTGGAGGAAATTTTCGAACATCGCCGCCCGGTGGAGCTTCTCCAGGGCGCGGAGCTTCTCCTCCCGCGTGAGCGTCGGCTCATTATGGACGGGCTCCATGCGGTTCTGAAGCCACCGCCGCTCCGACGGGTCCTGGAGGTGCATGAACTCCACGCCCACCGCATGGCAGTACGTCGCCCGAAGCGCCTGCAAAATCTCGCGCAGCGTCGCCTCGCGCCCGCTCAGGAGGTGGTGCGTGGAAAAGGTGCGGTCGAGGTCTTCCGGGGTGAGATGGAACGCGGCGAGGCTTAGCAGCGGGTGGTCGGTCGGGCAGGAGGAGAGCGGATCGAGGCAGGCGAGGAGGTGTCCCAGGTCCCTGTATCGGTAAATGAGGTCCTCGACGCGCGACTGGAGGATGATCCGGTCCTTGTCGACGGCGCCTTCCGCCGGCGCGGGGGCTTGTTCGGGCAACCGCTCCACCGCTCCGGCAAAATCGAATCCTTCAAAAAAGAACCGCCATTCGCGGGAAACCGAATCCGGGTCGGACTTCCAGCGCTGGTACTGGGAATCGATCAGTTCCGCATTCAGGGCTATGGACGCATTCATCGGGCAAGGCCTCCGCTTTATTGAAAAAGGATGGTGATCGGACCGACTTTCATTATAAATTCTTATTATACCACAGACGATCCTGCAAACGAAATCGGCGAAGCATTCCTCCGGCAACTCTCATTTTGGGTGTAGCCGTGGAAATGGCATGGTTTTTCCGCCAATTCCTGACGTAAGGTGGGAAATGCTATCCATCAATCGCCACTATTTTGGGCCTTGGGTGGAGATTTATGGGTCTTCCGGCAAGTGAATACCCAGCGCTCATGGAATGCTGGAAGAATGAGGTAAATTGGCTCATCGCCGATTAACACAACCCCAAATACCCCTTTGATCGAATAGCCCTTTCACCCATATCCAAAGGGCTTTCGAGCGAAGGAGGAATCTGTCCCTTGGCGGGGAACGGGTTCAAGCCATTCTACGTCAACCATCTGCAGCAGGTGCACATTTGCTGGAAGAACCCACAAAAGCCGCGAACGCACCCATGCGCCCATAGTAAGCGCCGTCTAGCTTCAACGGCGATTCAATTGACGCCGAAAAATTTGAATGCCGCTTCGCGTTACGCGCTCAGGCTCAGGGTGTCTTCCATCAGGATTTCAAGCTCCGCCAGGGCGATTTCCTTTATTCCCAAAAGGTTCGCCTCCGGGAGCGTCGCGAGGATAATGGAGGGATCGTGGTGCATGGAGATGCCTATCTTGCGAGCCGTCTGGTCCGCCAGCCGCACCATGACTTGGACGATGCTGTCGGTGCTGAGTTCGCGCTGGTGGTGGTCGCGCGCAACGGCGCAATACATCTCCGGTATATTCCATTTCCGGAGCAACTCGAACCCCAGCTTGCAGTGCATGTAGTCGAGGATTTCCGCGATCAGCGTATCGGAAAGGGTGATGTCGCGCTCCCCCGAAGCCGCTATGTCCTCCAGCACTTTCAGGAGGAAGAGCTTCCCGATGTCGTGCAGGAGCGCCGCCAGGAAAGCTTCCTGCGCCAGGTGGCGGAACCCCGTCTTCTCCGCGATCCATTTGGCCCCGAGGGCGCAGGCCACCGCGTGTTTCCAGAGGTCTTTCATATAACCGGCGATGATCTTGTTTCTTGATACGTAGAGGTTTCTTTGCGCGGCCATGACGACGCAGATGAGCACCTGCTTGGAGCCAAGGCGCGCGATGGCCTTGGGTATCGTCGTGACCTCCTTGAGGCCCGCGAAAAAGGACGAGTTCGCAAGCCGCAGCACCTGCCCGCACAGCGCCTGATCCCTCAGAAGCACGTTCGCGATCTCGTCGATCGTGAAATCCTCCCTGGAGAGCAGCGACTGCAACTCTGCGACAGTGCTGGAGAAAACCGGCAGCTCCGGTTCATCGGAGGCCAGATGCTCCTGAATTATTTCGACAAGGGATTGCGCGGCCGTCATCCCTGCACTCCAAGCAAACGCCGCAACTCCGGGATGGGCCGGGGCTTCCCCACCCTTGGCAGGTGCCGAAACACCTCCTGCAATGAGGTGCTTCCATCTGCGGCCTTCATGATCCCGTCCTCGAGCAGCGTAATGAGACCCGACGTCTCGACGCTGATCCTCCGTATTTCATAGCTGGTCTTTCTCGCCAATATGGCGTCCCGCACCATTTCGTTCAAAACCAGAATCTCGAAAATCCCCACGCGGCCTTTGTAACCCGTAAAATTGCACGCAGAGCACCCCCGCCCCGCGCGGAAGCGGCAGTCCGTCACATCCCTCGGACTGTAGCCGAGCCGGTTCAGCTCCGCGGGCGTTGGAGTGTAGTCCTCCCCGCAATTTGCGCAAACCTTGCGGAGGAGCCTCTGCGCAACGACCGAGACAACGGTGGAGGAAATCAAAAACGCCTCGATGTCCATGTTCAACAGCCGGATCAGTCCCCCTATGCTATCTTCCGTGTGAAACGTCGTCAAGACCTTGTGCCCCGTGAGGGCGGCCTGAATGGACGTTTCCGCGGAGAACCTGTCCCGGATCTCCCCCACCACGATGACGTCCGGGTCCTGGCGCACCATGTGACGCAGACTTTCCTCGAAGGTCAGGCTTATCTTGCTGTCGATCGAACATTGCGAAATCCCGTCTATCACGTACTCGACCGGGTCTTCGGCGGTGAGAATGCTCGTGTGGATGTTGTTGAGGTAGTTGACGCAGCAGTAAAGAGTGGTCGTTTTCCCCGACCCCGTCGGCCCCGTGATGATTATGACCCCGCTCGGCACGTCCAGGGCGTCCATCCGGAACCGCTCCATCATGAGGGGATACATCCCGACCTGGTCAAGCTCCAGGAGCGTCGCCTTTCTGTTGAGGATGCGCAGCACCGTCTTTTCGCCCCAGACCGTCACGTAAAAGGACGCCCGCAGATCGAGGAGGGTTCCATCCCGCCGGTCCTCGTAGGCGATCTTCCCCCCCTGATGCCTCCTGCGCTCCGTGATGTCCGCCTTGGCGAGGATCTTTAACCTGCTCGTGATGGCCGGGGCCAGTTCTATGGGAAGGTCCTTGTGGTGCAGCAGCACGCCGTCGGTCCGGTATCTCACCCGGAGGCGGTCCTTCATCGGCTCTATGTGGATATCGCTCGTCCCAACGCTCAGCGCCTCTTCAATGAGCGATTCTACAACCCCGATAATCGTGCTTTCATCCGGACTGCGCTGCTCCAACGCATGGTATCCGCGATCCAGGATTCCGAGCACTTCCTGGATTGTGTGCTTGGTGCAGATGGCCGAGACCACGTTAGTCCCGAAATAATCCTCCGCGCAATTGCGGGCCTGCCGGTCAAGCGGGTCGGCAAACGCAACCACAACGCCGCCGCCCTCCTCCCTCCGCACAGGCAGGAAGAAATGCGTGGAATAGGCGTTGGATGGCGCGCGGCTCAGCAACTCCCGGTCAATCTCGGCAAACGACGGCTCCACTCTGGGAAAGCCAAGCTGGTAGGAGAGCACGTCGACCAGCTTCTGTTCCGAGATGAAGCGGCCTTCCACGAGCACCTCGCCGAGCTTCTTCTTCTCGGCCGCCTCCTTCTGCATGCTGAGCGCCGCCTCGAGTTGCTCCCTGCGGATATAGCCGAGTTCGACGAGAAGCTCTCCGATCCGGATGGAGAGGCGGTTTTTGACGAAAGCTTCTTTCAGCTGCGCCGCCGTGGTGAAACCAAGCTCCAGGATGACGTTGAGAAGCGTTTTGGGCGAGGCGAGCTTCGACTGCACCCGCACCGCGTAAGCCAACTGCTCCTCGGTCAGGCAATTCTCCCGGATGAGGACCTGGGCGATCTCATTCGCCGTTCCCGGAGAGGAAGATGCAGAGGAAGACGCATTTGTTTTAGCAGCAGGGATATTTCCGGAAGAAGGAAGATTTCCCATGATCGATGCTCCTGTGCGGAGGCGCGCCGCGCCAGCTCCGCGCCCGCGCGGGACGATCCGTCCCGCCCATGGAAGAGGATGGCGCTAATTCGCTATTTCCAGGTATTCCGACCACTTCTTGACAGTCTTGGGGCCAACGCCGGGGATCTCCGAAAGCTCCCGCAGGGACCTCCACGGCTTCTCCTCCCGGCGCTTCACGATATACTCTGCAAAAGCATCTTTCATGCCGGGAACGAGCAACAGTTCTTCTTTCGTCAGGCCGTTGAGGTCCAATTTCCTGCGGAGCAGGACGAGAGCATCCGGCGCCATGGGCCCCACATGCAGCACGGCGTCTCCTGCTTCGTTGCGGGTCGCCCGCAGCAGGTCGCCGGTCTGAAGATCGCGATCCGGGGATAGCCCCGCCGCGCCGTCGAAGGGCCCGCCAGCCGCTTCCAACGCTTCGCGAACCGTAACGTTCGTTCCCCTCATCACCCGGACGCCGGGGTGATCGACGTCCCCTTGGACGTCGATCACCACAAACGGTTCGGGCGGCGCGGCCTCCCGGCCATCGCCCATCCCCCCGCCCTGCGTCAGCGCGAGGGGCAGCAAGACGATCCCAAGGACCGCCGCCGCCCTATATCGGGAGTCTTCGCTTCCCATCAGCTCAGCACTTGCACTTTTCCTGCTCATCCATTTTGAGCATGCGATAGTTGATGCTGTCTACAAGCGCCTGCCAGCTCGCCTCGATGATGTCGTGCGAGACGCCGACCGTTCCCCAGTGCTCGTTGCCGTCGTGAGACTCGATGAGCACCCGCACCCGCGCTCCCGTGCCTTCCTTTCCCGGAAGCACCCGCACTTTGTAGTCGAAAAGGCTCATGCCCTTGAGCTGCGGGTAGAATTTCTCCAGGGCCTTCCGGAGCGCGTTGTCGAGCGCGTTCACTGGCCCCTCGCCAAGCGCCGCCGTATGCTCCAGCCGTCCGCCCACTTTGACCAGGATGGTCGCCTCGGAAACGGGCGGCTCGTTCTCCTTGAGCTTCTGGTCTATCACCCGGAAGGAGACCAGCTCAAACCAGCGTTTGCTCCGCCCCATGGCCCGGTTGATGAGAAGCTCGAAGCTCGCTTCCGCCGCCTCGTACTGGTAGCCCTGGTTTTCAAGCTCCTTGAGCTCATCCAGCACTTGCATCGCCACCGGGTCTTTCTTGTCGAGACGGAGACCGTAATCCTCGGCTTTCCGCTTTATCGTGGCGCGCCCCGAGAGGTCCGATACGAGAATGCGCCGCTTGTTCCCGACCAGCGCCGGATCGATGTGCTCGTAGGTGAGCGGATTCTTCTCCACGGCGCTCACGTGTATTCCGCCCTTGTGCGCGAAGGCGCTCCGGCCGACAAAGGGCTGCGAGCGGTTCGGCGGGACGTTCGCAAGCTCCAGGACGAAACGGCTGGTCTCGCGCAGGCGCCGCAGGCTTGCGTCCGGCAGGCATGGGATGTCCATCTTCAGCATGAGGTTCGCTATGATGGAGCAAAGGTTCGCGTTGCCGCACCGCTCTCCGACGCCGTTGATGGTGCCCTGCACCTGGACGGCCCCCAGCTCGACGGCGGTAAGGGAATTCGCCACCGCGAGTTCTGAATCGTTGTGGGCGTGGATGCCCAGGGCCGCCGCCGGATATCGGTCCTTCACGGCCTGCATGATTTCCCGGATGACGCTCGGCAGGTTGCCCCCGTTCGTGTCGCAGAGCACCAGACAGTCCGCCCCGCCCTCTATCGCCTTCCCGAGCGTGGCGAGCGCGAACTCCGGGTTCGCCCGGAACCCGTCGAAAAAATGCTCCGCGTCGTAGAAGAGCGTCTCGATGTTCGGCCTGAGGAACGCGAGACTGTCCCGGATGATCTCCAGGTTGCGCTCGAGCGTGATGTGGAGGGCGTCCCGGACGTGCACGGTCCAGCTCTTGCCGAATATGGTCGCCACCGGGACCCTCGCGTCGATGAGCGCCTTCAGGTTCGCGTCCGTATCGGCCCGGCCCTGCGGGTGGTGCGTCGAGCCAAAAGCGGCCACCTTGGCGTTCTTGAGTTCGTAGCTCCTGATCTCCTCGAAAAACGCGACGTCCTTGGGATTGGACCCCGGCCACCCGCCCTCGATATAGTGGATGCCCAGCTCATCCAGCTTGAGAGCGATGCGGATTTTGTCCTCCATGGACAAATTGAAGTCTTCGGCCTGGGTGCCATCCCGGAGGGTGGTGTCGTATATTTTGACCTGTTGCATGGTGAAGCCTCTATGGTGATAAAAATATGATTCGAGAATCGCGCGCGTGCGCGCGCAGGCGCCTGGCGGGTCTGAAAGCGGGGGAGTGAAGCGGCGAAAGTCTCCGTCAAGCCTCCGGCGAGCTCCGCGAAAGGGAAGCTCCCGGCGGTCCGGCCGCTCGCCCGCGGGCGTTGCAATACCGGTCCGCATCCTGTATTTCAAACCCCCTTGCGGGAGAAGACGCGGTTCTGCGCCTCCCGCAAGGGGTGCTAATGAGGATTTTGCATCTCGGCCTTAGTTGCGGCATTCTCATGGTCGGTCAGCCAAACAGGGGCTCACTGCCGAAAAATCAAAAAAAGCATGGCGCATATTCCCGAACAACGCATCATTATTGCACAATGTTACAGATCCTCGCAGCCCCCGCTCTCCTTGTCGAGCTCGAAGGCGTCTTGCAGCAGGCGCACGGCAAGCTCCGCGTACTTCTCGTCGACCACGCAGGAAATCTTGATTTCCGACGTGCTTATCATCTTTATATTGATGTTCGCGTTGGCGAGCGTGTCGAACATGCGGGTGGCGACGCCGCTGTGATTGCGCATGCCCACTCCGATGATGGAAATCTTCGCGATGTTCGGGTTGCTGTGCACTTTCCCGGCTCCCAGCTCCCCGGCGACCCGCTCCGCGATCCTGAGCGTCTTGTCGAAATCCGGCTTCGGGACCGTGAAGGAAATGTTGGCCCGCCCGGGAACGCTGCCGCTTCCCTGGATAATCATATCGATGTTGACGCCCTCCGCGGCGATCGGCTTGAAGATCTGAGCGGCCATGCCGGGCGTGTCGGGCACTTCCGTTACGGTGACGCGAGCGTCGTTCTTGCTGTAGGTGATCCCAGCGACAACCACCTTTTCCATTTCTGCATCCTCCTTTGTAACCAGTGTGCCCGGAGCGTCGGTGAACGAAGAGAGCACCATGATGGGCACGTCGTACTTCATTCCGAACTCGACGGATCGGATATGAAGCACCTTGGCCCCCATGCTGGCCATCTCCAGCATCTCCTCGTAGGATATCTTCTTTAGCTTTCTCGCCTTCGAATACAAATTGGGGTCCGTCGTGAAAACGCCTTCCACGTCGGTGTAGATTTCGCAAACGTCCGCCTTGAGAGCCGCCGCGAGGGCCACGGCAGTCGTATCCGACCCGCCCCGTCCAAGCGTCGTTATGTTCCCCTCGTCGTCATAACCCTGGAACCCGGCCACGACCACGATCTTGCCGGCCTGGAGATTTTCTTTCACCATCATGGTTTCGATCATGCTGATGCGCGCCCGCCCGTAGCGGTGGTCCGTGAGGATGCCCGCCTGGTAGCCCGTCATCGAAACCGCCTCGAATCCCAGGTCTTTCACCGCCATGCTGAAAAGCGCGATCGTTATCTGCTCGCCGGTAGAAAGCAACACGTCCATTTCCCGCGCGTCGGGGTCGGCGCTCATCTCCCTGCCCAACTTGACCAGCCTGTCCGTATCCCCGGCGCGCGCCGACAGCACCACAACCAGGTCGTCGCCGCGCTTCTTGCGCTCCACGACGCGGCGCGCCACGGACCGTATGCGCTCGACGTCGGCAACCGATGTGCCACCGTATTTCTGAACAATAAGCGCCATGCGTTTGAACCTCCATCAACCCACTGAGCCATTCCAGACAATGAAACGCATCCCTACGCCCTCCGCGCCTCCGGAGAATCCGAAGATGCATGTTGACATACGAAGCGGGAATAGGAAATCAAAATTGATTCCTTTAACATAAAATTAACGGAATGCACATAGCATTTTCCATGCGAAAGCGGCCGGAAGCCCCTCGTGTTGCATAGCCCAATATATTGATAAGACATATCAAACATGACGCCCGTGGAACGGGCGGCAGAATGCGGGATGGAGTTGTCCGCGCAGGAAGCGCGGGGTGGGCGCGAGCAAAGCGGCGCCCACGAAGGCCCTCCAACAAACGCCGTCGCAAATGGAGAGAGGAGCGAAGATTGCATTTCCACCGCGATGCGGCTAAATTTCGGAATGCGATGCGAAATATGGAATATAACGATACAGGAACGAATACGGCAATGAACGCGATCACGCCCCCCCACCGCGCATGGCGCGAGAGAGGAAATGCCACATGGAGCAAAACGACGCGACTGTATACGAAAAACTGGCGGAGCACCTCGACCGGCTGCCCGCTGGGTTTCCTAAAACGCCGACGGGCGTGGAGCTCCGGATTCTCCGGAGGCTCTTCACCCCCGAGGAAGCCGCCATCGCGCAACTCCTCGTCCTGAAGCCGGAAGCCCCGGCGGCCGTCGCGGCGCGGGCGGGAATGGACGCGGAGGCGCTCGCCCCGAAGCTCGAGGAAATGTCCCGCAAGGGTCTTATCTTTCGCATCCGCAAGGGGCCGGAAGTCCGCTTCATGGCCGCGCAGTTCATGATCGGCATATGGGAGTACCACGTAAACGACCTGGACAAGGACCTCATCCGGGACGTGAACGAATTCCTCCCCTACTACATGGACCGCGCTTACACGGCATCCAGGACCCCGCAGCTTCGCACCGTGCCCATCAGCAGGTCCATCCACCCCGAACAGGCCGTCATGCCCTACGAAGAGGCGCGGCGCATCGTCGAAGAGCAGGACAACATCCTCGTCGCCCCCTGCATCTGCCGCAAGGAGCACGCCATCGTGGGCGAGGGGTGCGACAAGCCGCTCGAATCCTGCCTCGTTTTCGGCCTCGGCGCGGATTATTACGAGGAAAACGGCCTCGGCCGCAAGATCGGCAGGGACGAAGCCCTCCGCATACTCGAAAGGGCGGAGGAGGCCGGGCTCGTCCTCCAGCCCTCGAACGCCGTGAAGGCCGTCAACATCTGCACCTGCTGCGGATGCTGCTGCCAGATCCTCATCAACCTGAAGAAGCTCCCGAAACCGGCGGACTACGTGGCGTCGGCCTACTTCGCGGAGCTCGACCCGGGAAAGTGCGTCGCGTGCGGAGTATGCATGGACCGCTGCCAGATGGACGCCATCGCGATGGAGAGCGAAACGGCGGCGATCAACCTGGACAGGTGCATCGGATGCGGACTCTGCGCGCCGACCTGCCCCGGCGAAGCCATAACCCTCCGCCGAAAGCCCGAGGGAGAATACACCCAACCACCGAAGCAGCTATGGGAAACCTATGCGAAGATAGCGAGGGACCGGGCGGCGAGGCTAAAAGCGGCGTCGGGAGCGTGACTCCGCGCCGAAAAATGAGGAGGACGCGAAATGCGCCCCGGCGGATTTCGCAAGGCGGCGGGCTGGACGCCGAGCAGCGGCGCCAGCCCCTCCTCCACTTAACCGAAAACAGGGAAAAAACGCAAATTCTGCGGGTTCAGGCAAAAGGGTTATAGCCCCAAATCCATAATCTTAGTAAACCCATTTGCCATCGGAATAACGGAACACTTCGGTGATCAGCTCTCTCGACTCCGGCTTGAATGGCCCTTTCTTGGCTTCTTCCGGGTTGCAGCCCCTGCACACGTAATCCCAGCGCTCATACTTGAGCGTCCCGACGTATGGGCTCGCCTTGTTGCCGGACTTCTTCACTTCGCTGCCCTGTGGGTCCATCACCTCGGTGTATTTGGCGACATAGGAGCCCTTCTGGTTTTCGTCCTCGTCGACCTTCACATGGCTCGGACCGTAGTAGCCGAACTGGTGCAGCTTGTTCATCCAGTCCTGCTGAAAGGTCCCGAAACTCTCCTCCGCGCGCTTGTCCTGATCCGGCGTCGTCTGCGCGGCTGCCGCTGGCTTTGCGGTCTTTTTCGCCGAGGCGGCCTTCGTGGACTCCGCCTTGGCCTCTTGCATCGCCTTGCCCTTCGTCTTCGACGCAACCGCGGGCTTGGCGGGGGCCTTGGCCGAGGCCGCAACCGTTTTTGCCGCCTGCTTGCCTGTTGCCTTGGAGGCCGTCTTGTCAGCCGTCTTCACAGGCTTTTGAGGCGCCTTGCTTTTTGATTCCGCAACGGTTTTCCCTGCCTTCGCATCGGCGGCCGAAGCCGCGCACGGCGCGGAGGCTAAAGCGAAACTACACAAAATGGCAAAACAACATCCTATCGTGCTCTTGACCATACTGCTTCCTTATAGAGAAAAAACTTTCCGACCCCTGCTCCAGCCCATAAAAAAGGCTGCGAGCCCCAATTGCACCTGAACCCGCAGCCTTTATGATAGTGATTTATTTATTACTGGACAATGTTAATTTCCGTGCGGCGGTTCATCGCGCGACCTTCCTCGGTGTTGTTGTCGGCGACGGGCCGCATCTCACCGTAGGAAACAACCTTCATCCGGTGGGCGGAAACGCCCTTCTTGATCATGTAAGCCTGAACGGCCTGAGCGCGGCGCAGGCCAAGGCGATCGTTGTACTCCACCGTGCCCATGGCGTCGGTGTGGCCTTCGAGAACCACGCTGATATTCGGGTTGGAGCGCAGTCTTTCGGCGGCTTCATTCAGGACGGGCTCCCACTCGGGCTTGATGTTGTACTTGTCGAAGTCGAAATGGATGCCTCTAAGGACCATCTTTTCCTTGGCCACCGGGAGAGCCTCCGCGGCGCCCTCATCACAGAAAACGTCCTTCACGAACTTGCCCATGCCGTCCTTGAGAAGAGCGCAGCCATTCGCCAGAACGCTGCAGGGGCTCAGCTTATGAATCTGATCGATGATTTCCTTGCCCTCTTTCCGGTCGGCAAGCGAGATGATGTGAATGCAGGCGTTGGGATACTTGGCATAGATATTCCTGGCCTGAGCCACCGGGTCGCTTCCCCAGTTGGACCATCCATCGGAAACAACGATGATCGCCGTCTTCCCGGGGCGTTGGGCCAGAATCGGGTCGAGGTCGGCAAGGCCGTCGCCCATCGGGGACTGGCGGGCAAAAATAGGCTGGGAATCCGGAATCTTCTTCACGGCGTCCGCGAACTGCGCCT
>CALFXO010000185.1 GCA_937958025.1 uncultured Syntrophobacteraceae bacterium | reverse complement strand
CGGCAAATGAGAGCGCTCGAATTCGTCCAGGCCAATGCATTCATCACGAACAAATACTATTCGCAACTGAGCGACGTTTCCGAGCGGCAGGCCCTTCGGGAGCTGAACGAAATGGTCGAAATGGGCATGCTCACCCGCATCGGAAAAGGCCGGGCCTGCCGATACGTGCTGGTCGAAAGCGCCAGTCCGCAAAGCATGTAGGCCCCATGCAGGCCCATTGATATGCACCGTGACTGCACACGGCGACGCAATGGCGGACGGCGATTTTCATTTTTATTGCGTAGGTTTGATGTTTTCCTTGGCCCATTGGATTAGACCTTCGTACGTCGTCCCCTGGGGGAAAAACTCGACGACCCCCATTTTCTTGATTTTCGGGACGTCTTCGTCCGCCAGAATCCCTCCGGCCGTCATATGGATGTAGGAGCATTCCTCCTTGGCAAGCAGTTCGCTGATCTTGCCGAACATCTCCAGATTCGCTCCCGGCAGGGTCGTAACGCCGATATGGTCCACGGACTCCTGGATCGCGGAAGCGACGATGGCCTCCGGGTCCTGCAACTCCGTGTAGATGACTTCAAATCCCGCATCCCTGAAAGTGCTCGCCAGCCGCATTGTCGCCGATTCATAACCCTCGCCGAACCTTGCCATAAGAATCCGCACTCGCCTCTCGCCCATGCGCTCGTCCTTTCCACTGAGGTGTCAGGCAACTCCACCGGCCTTCGCCGCGTCTTCATTGCATCGAATCCCTGCACACAGCCGTCGCGACGCCCGGGACAAAGAGCGAACCGTCGCGCCATGCCATAAGACATATTCGCATTAAAGGCTCTGGAATGCAAACGGCTATAAGGGAAGATCCCGGGCCCGCGCCAGGCCGGCGGCTCCAAAGTTGGACTTTCCTTTTTCAATAACTCCTGTTAATGATGAAAGGCGCTGAGCGCCGCGGCTTCCGAGGCGCTCAGCGCAAAGCCGCCCCGTGCGCGGAAGCGCCGGACTTCCCTGCGCGGAGCACGCCCCGGAGTATGCATAACGGACGCGCCACGGTGCACACATAACAGAATCGAGGATGGCCATGGAATGCGGAGGGACGCTTGCCGCCCTGGGAGGCTGCGAGTTTTTCAGAGAGATTGCGGCAGAGGACATGGAGCGGATTCTTGAGCTTTGCAGCTCCAGAGCCTATGAAGCGGGCGATGCAATCTTCACGCAAGGGAATTACGGGGAGCACATTTTTATCATCGCAGACGGGGAAGTGGTGCTGGAACGGTCCATCGACCTGGGAGCGCGCAAGGGGAAGGTGATCGTTGACGTGCTCGGAAAAGGCAAAGTATTGGGATGCTGGTCGACGCTTCTCGGAGAAGCGCATCTCCTTATGTCGAGCGCGGTGTGCCGGAGGCCTACGACGGTAATGGCAATTGCGGGAGCGGACCTGCGGAGGATGATGATCGCCAACAAGGAGCTGGGATTCCTGCTCATGGAAAGGTTTTGCTCTCTTCTTCGAGCAAGGATAGAGGCTGCGTATGGCGCCATGGAGAAGCTCTAGACTCCCATACACCGCTACACGGGGCAGGAATGAATCAAATATGCGAAAATCCCTTGCGCCAGGCAATGGGCGCCCTTTCCGATTGAAATCGGGGTTATCTACAAGGGCTGCGGGCGCTAGAAGCGACTGTGCGCGGATGGCGCGCTCCCGGATCGTGAGAGGCCCCGCGTGTTGAAAATTTCATAGTGCTTGCAGCCAACCGTCAGTTCATGCCGGAGGCGCGGCGCGGGGTGGAAAAAACCCCGCGGCCGCCAGCGCTCCGTTATCCGCCCATATTTGAATTCTCCTTAAGATAGCTTGTCTTTTGGAATCCATCGGATCATAATCGCCGCGAATCGGAAGGCGCAGCGCATCACGCTCGCCCTGGAGCCCCTTCTCTTTCCGGGCAGGCTCCCAAAGGGCGCGAAAATGGAAACTAGGGGTTGCATCGGGTGTAAAAAGAACGAAGACTAAACCGGGCTGGGAATCATGATTTCAGAACTTTTGAAACCGGAAATTGAGCGTCTGATCGAAAAGCGTGATTTCAGGCAGTTGCGCCGGGACATGGTGGAATTGACGCCCCCCGAGCTGGCTGAGATCATCGACCAGCTTTCCTCCCCGGACGATGTGACGGTTTTTCGCATCCTGCCGCACGATCTTTCCGCCGACGCCTTCGAGTACCTCGACTCGGACAAGCAGCGCCACATGATCGAAGCGCTCGCAAAAGAAAAAGAGCGGCTCGTGGACCTGCTGAACGAACTGGCCCCCGATGACCGCACGGCGCTCCTTGAAGAGCTTCCGGGGCCCGTAGCGCAAAAGCTCCTGAACATGCTCTCGCCGGAAGAACGGGCGGTGGCCATCCAGCTTCTCGGATATCCCGAGGACAGCATAGGCCGCCTCATGACGACGGACTATGTCGCGGTGCGGCCCGAATGGACCATACAGCGCACGTTGGACCATATCCGGCGCTTCGGAAAACATAGCGAAACGCTGAACGTGATCTACGTGGTTGACCAGAAATGGAGACTCCTCGACCAGCTCCGCATCCGTGACATACTGCTCGCCGATCCTCAAACGAAGATCGAAGACCATATGGATGGGCGGTTCATCGCCCTCAAGGCCACCGACGACCAGGAAAACGCAATTTCCGTCTTTAGGGATTACGACCATGTCGCCCTCCCCGTCACGGACACCCAGGGCGTCCTCCTCGGCATTGTCACCATTGACGACGTCTGGGACGTCGCCGAGGAGGAAGTGACCGAGGACATGCATAAGATCGGCGGCCTCGAAGCCCTCGAGGAACCCTATATAGACGCGCCGTTTTGGACTGTCGTGCAAAAACGCGCTAGATGGCTTGTGTTCCTTTTCGTCGGAGAAATGTTGACAGCCTCGGCTATGACGTATTTCGAGGCTTCCATCGCCAAAGCGGTGGTCCTCGCGGTCTTCGTTCCGCTCATCATATCGAGCGGTGGGAACACGGGCTCTCAAGCGACGACTCTCATTATCCGCGCCATGGCGGTAGGAGAGATCACCCTGAAAGACTGGTGGCGGGTCATTTGGAGGGAGGTGCGGTCCGGCTTGGCGCTCGGCGTCCTGCTGGGTGGGGTAGGCATGTTGCGCGTGACAATCTGGCAGCTGCTTTTCGGCCTCTACGGGGAGCACTGGCTCCTCATCGCCTCCACAGTGGGACTGTCGCTCATCGGAGTGGTTCTATGGGGGACAATCTCGGGTTCCATGCTCCCGCTCATAATAAAGAAAATAGGAGCAGACCCCGCTGTGTCCTCCGCGCCATTCGTCGCAACGCTGGTCGATGTCACGGGGTTGGTGATCTACTTCACTGTCGCCACGATAGTGTTGAGAGGCGTATTGCTGTAACCCTGAATGACGGCGGAGGGCGGGGGTGGAAGAAAGCCGCGGGGCGGGGTCTGGGGCGCTCCCTATCCTGCACTGGGAGCGCCGCACATGCAGAAGGGCTCTACAGGCGCCTTCAGCGCTTGATCTTTGTTATCGAGGCGTAATTATCGGACGTGATGAGGGAGGCCCCCTCGGACAACGTCACTACTTTTATTCCCTGTTCATCCAGCCATGAGACGAGATCTTCCAGGCGGTCGGCGTCCCACGGCTGCCAGCCCATGTCGTCCTCGATGCCATGCAGGCATAGGATGACCCAGCCGTTCTTGTCCACGGCGTCGCGCTCTATGAGTTTTTTCACGTCTTCCGTGGTCGTCGCCGTTCGGATATGATAGCGTTTCAGCCAGAAGAGATTCAGGTCTTTCGGGAAGTTGCTGCGGTCCATCCCGCTCGCCACCTGTTTGTAGTAGAACTTGCTGACCTCCTGCAACTCCGTCGTCCAGTAATTGAATGGGGTTACAAAAGTGCTCACGTTAAATCCGAGACTTTCCAGCTTCTGCTTCGACTCCTGCATCTCCCGCTGGTAGCAGACGGACCGGATGTTGAGGTCCCGTGAGGAAGGGTCCACGAAGGGATGCACGTGCAATTCGCTGATGAGTTGGTCAAGGTAATATGATCCGGGCGTTTTTTCGACATCCTGCGCCGTATCCAGGCGGGTGAGCGGCCGTTCGTTGTCGAGGAGGCCAGCGACTTCGTCGTAGCTATATTTTGTCTGGTGCACCGGCGAATCGTCATCTTCGCGACTCCAGTCCGTAACGGGCTCCTCGTAATAGAACCTGGGGATGGACGTCGGGCGGGTGTGCGTCATCCCATGTGAAGCGACTTCCCACCCGTTTTTCTGCAGTTCGAGCACCTGAGCCATGTTCATGTAGTCATTGTTCTTCGACAGCATTCGGTTCACAATGATGGCAACAGTCGCCTTCTTGTTGTACTTCTGGAGAACGGGGCGCGCTTCATCATAAACGCTCCGGAGTCCGTCGTCAAAAGTGAGGCTGACCATGCCGGCGCTACACGGAGTGGCAATCACGCTCAACAGCAACGCAAACAGGGCGGGCAACGCAGGGAAAGCGCTATTTTTCCAAGCCATTCAGACTTCTTCAACCTCGCTGTTCGATGTTCTCGTTTTACTCGTTTCACATTCGGAGCCGCCGCAATCGGACTCGCGTCCACGGCGCAGGGCGACGCGCTCCAGCAGCTACATATCCTCCAACATCCGGGAGAGCACCGCGCCCGAGTCGAAATATTCACGCGCGACGTTTGACGCGGCGTTGGCGTGCAGGGCGTAATCCGCCTCCACCCGTTCGATTGCGGCAACCGCCTCCTCCGCGTCCGAAAACGCGAGGAGCCCTTCCCCCACAGGGATAATGCTGGAAAAACCCGTATCCTGAACAACCACGGGCCGTTTTCCGGCCAGGTAGCAGGCCGATCTACTGCTGAACCAGCCGCTTCGCATGGCGACATACACGTGCTTCGCCACGCTGATTTCACCGCGCGAGGCCGCAATGAAATCCTGGTACATGGCGGGGGTGAGGGTCGCTGTCGGGGCGTCCACGACCTCCCAGCCCTTCTCGGCCAGCCTCTCCAACGGCGCGGTCATGCCCCCGACGGCCACCTTGAGCGGCGCGCTCACGCGGCCCGGAAGGTCGATCAGCTTTTCAAACTCGCACCCCTTGCTCTTATACTCTACTCCCCGGTACAGGAGCTTGCCCCCAAAACCGTTCCAGGTCATGACAGTGGTGAAAGGCGCGCCCTTCACCGTCCGCCGATTTGCGACGCCTTCCCACCAGTCCAGGACGACGGGCATTCTGGTGGTCTTCCAGTCAAAATCGAGCCGGGGGACCGTGCAATCCTCTCCGTAGATGTTTTCCGCATAGGTGAAGTGCCGGTCATGGGCGGCGACATTATCGCACCAAGCGTCAACATTTTTCGACCATGGGAGCCGTTCGCTCAGCATGATCTGGTTGTAGCCGGGGTCCGTATCCAGAAACACTTTCAGACAGCCGGGCGAAAGCTCCTCCGGGAACATGCACGCCCCGCTGACGTTCAGGAAAATATCCGCCGTCCGCGCCGCCTCCGCGAAGCGTTCGGCGCTCATCCCGTAGCCCGTCTGGTGGAGGTGGAAATAATGCCATCTGGAGGCAAGCTCGGGAGCATAGTTGCCGCAAAAATCCTCCAGAAAAGAGGCGCTGTACCCCCCATCCTCCGTAAAACGGCTTTCCACCGGGTGATAAGGCCAGGCCCAGGTGTCCTCGTAGTAATATACGTCATGCCCCAGCCGCAGGAGGCCGATAACATACTGAAAGTAGTCGAGGGCCACCCCCCCGACGGGATAAAGTCCGACTAGTCCTCCGACGATAATGCGCAAAGAGGGTTTCATTCCCATCCTTTCAAGCCGTCAGTCTCCTTACAGACCTGCTCTAGCAAGAAGACTGCCAACGACCTTCTCCGCAGCAAAATATTCCTTCGCTATTTCCCGCGCGGCGCGACAGCTCCTGGCGTAATCGCTCTCGATTTTATCGACCGCGCAGAGGATGTCGTCCATGTTGGAAAACGCAAAAAGTCCCTCGCCGGTTGGCAAAAATTTCCCAAACCCCGTGTCCTGGGTGATGACGGGCCGTCCAGCCGCGAGATAGCAGGCGCTCCGGTCGCTGAACCACCCCGTCTTCGGGCGCACGTACTGGTCCCTAGCGACGGTGAACTCCCCCCTGGAATTGCGGATATAGTCGCGGTAAGCGTCGAAATCCTTGGAAATTCCAAGCGAATCCACAATACGCCAGCCATTCTTCCGGAGCAGGTCCCGCGCATCATCGGGCGGGCGGACCGCGAGTTCGAACGGAGTGGATCTCCTGAGGGGAAGGTCCAGAAAATTAAGGAACTCCCGGTCTTTCGTCCAATAGTAGACGTCGCCGTTATAGGGAACGTCCTTCCCCTTGTTTCTCCAAGTCGTAATCGTGTTGAACGCCGATCCTTCGGGGCCCGCCGCCGCTCCTTCCCAGAGGTCCATAACGACCGGCTGACGGGTGGGCAGCCAGGTGAAGCGCTCCACGGGAACGGTGCAATCCGGCGCCCCCAGGTTCTCGCCAAAGGAAAAAAGCGTGTCGTGGGCGGACAAGACGGCGATGGTCGATTGATCTCCCTGCGCGGTCCGCACCTGAAAGGGAAACGGATCGGACTCCACGTAGATGCGGCGCGGGCACGCCATGTGCTCCTCGCGGATCTCCTGCGCCCCGGTGACATTCAGGAACGCATCGGCTTCCCGGTAGAGCGCGAGGATTTCGGCCTCCGTCATTCCATAGCACCTACCGCCGGAATAGCTCCCGCGGAAGGCCCATCGACCCGCGAAACCATGCGCTTCGAGCACGGGGGCCACAGCGGCGATGTTCCGGGAAGCGTCCTCCGACATGTCGTTCAACGTGGGATCGTACACATAACGCGCCGAATCCTCCACGTAATAGGCGTCCCACCCCAGCCGCCGCAATCCAATGAGGTAGTGCAGAAACTGGAGCGTCACGCCAGCCAGCGGATACCAGAAAAGTATTCCGAAAACGATGATCTTTCCCTTCGAGGGACTAGCATTCATTGTAATCGATCTCCTCCGCCTCCAGGCGGCGAATGAAACGCGCGGGATTCCCGGCAACCACCGTGTATGGTTCGATGTCCTCGAAAACCACGGATCGCGCTCCCACGATGGAGCATTCCCCAATCGTTACGCCCGGCAGGATGCAGGCGTCGAATCCGATCCATACGTTGCGCCCGATGCTGATTGGCTTCGGCGACAACGCTTCGCCAAGGCGACGCCTCTCGCGGCGCGGGGCGCGCATGAGCTCCGCCCGCCGCGCCTCCGGATCGAAAGGCAGCCTGTAGGCGTCCATGAAAACTACATTCCACGATATGAAGCAGTAATCTCCAATCTCCAGGAGTTCGTCGCAGATGAAGCGCCCGCCGTTCAGGAGGGTGTATGCGCCGATATCCACCCGTCCTTTCGGCCCCACGTCGAACATCACGCCCGAGTACACCGTAGAGCCGCGTCCGATGCGCATCGCCTCGGGGGACTGCCCGCGAAACAGCTCGAAGCTGTACGTAGTTTCGATGTATGCGCCCTCTTCCACAACGACGTTATCCGGTATGACGCCCGGATGCCAGTCCCAGGGAATGGTGCGCCCAGATGCAGCCATGGCGTCAGACCTCTCCCACCACGCGCGCCGGATTCCCTGCCACGCGGGCGCCCGGCGGAACGTCCTGCGTCACGATCGCCCCGGCCTCGATAAAGGCCCCGGCTCCGACATGCACGCCCTTGAAAATGGCGGCGTTGGGTCCGATCCACACCATGTCGTCTATAATCACAGGCTTGCGCAGCACTTTCGGCCTCGGCCGTCCCTTGCCGAGCGGCGAGCACGCCAAAGCGTCCGCCACCCGCATGGCGGGCGCCACGGGATGGAAATCGGTGTCCGCTATGGTCGCGTTCCAGCCGATCACGACGTAATCGCCGATGCGGATTTCCTCCTCGCAGAGCAGCACCGCATTCGTAAAATAACAGTAGTCCCCAACCAGCATCCGCGCGGCCGGGCCCACGGCGAAATGCGCTCCGTCCATGGTGCAGTGCGACCCGACCACCAGCCCCGGATCAATCTTGCTGAAAAATCGCCGGAAGGCGTTTTTACTGGTGACAACTGTATTCACCCCGAGCCGCACGTTGGGAGGGACCCCCCCGTCCGTCCAGTATCCGGGCTTCAAACCTACATCTTCAGCCATTTTGCATCATCTCCGCACCAAAGTCCCACAGCCATTACGTCGGACCACCACCCCCGACCTTCGTCCCAAGGACTTCTATTTCTTATCTCAACCCCCGCTACAAGTGCACCCGCAGGATTTCCTCCCTGGGATTAACGCGCTCCACCTTAACGCGAAGCAGCTCTCCAGGTTGCAGTCGAGCTCCCCCGGTGAGGGGCATATTGACTTCCATGAGGAAATCGGGCAGCAGCAGATGCGCAAAACGCTCATTTTGGTTGAGGACCAGCGCATCCAACGAATGAATGTACTCCTGCTCCATATACTTGAGCGTCCAATACCGGGTCCACTTGCGTTGGATAAAGAACACCTTGGACTGCGAAACGCCTATAAGGTCAATCACCTTGCGGAGTCCGTCCTCGGAATACAGAAAACTCCCCTTTTCGAGGAAATGCTTCAGCTGCCGCTGCACCACCAGGTCCACATAGCGGCGAATCGGGGAGGAAATGCTCGTGTAGGCGGACACCCCGAGACTGCAATGCATACGGGCCTCTGTCCCGAGTTCGGCGCGGGCGAAAAGGCGGCGGCGGCGGTAGACGTGAAAAATCTCGTGCTCGCTGGCTACGGGTTCGGTTTCAGGCTTGCATTCCGCCTGGCTTCTAAAAATGGCGGGAACGCCATGCTCCGAGAGAAAAGCTCCTGCCAAACCGTTGATGGCTATCATCCACTCCGAGACAATGATCTGGCTGGGGGTCTCTTTTACATGACGGGAGAGCTGTATCATCCCCTCCGGGTTCACATACACATGTATTTCCGGCAGCGGAAGTATGATGGCGCCCTGCGCGAGCCTCCGCTCTCGAAGCCGGGCGCCCAAACGGTGAAGGCCCGAGAGAAATTCCTGGCTCTCCAGCTGTTTGTCCACCTGCTCGTACGTCATGTTCTCCGCGATGTTTACAACGGCGGGGACGATTTCGTAGCTCCGCACGCACCCGTCCACATCCATCCGGATGAGAAAGCTCATGGTCAGACGGTCCACCCCCGAGCGCAAACTGCACGCGTCTTCCGAAAGCCGCGCCGGCAGCATGGGGACCCTCCCGTCTGGGAGGTAGATGGTGCTCCCACGCTCCATGGCCTCTTCGTCCAGGAAGTCACCCGATTGGACGAATTCCGCCGCGTCGGCGATATGAACGCCGACCTCGTACAGGCCGTCTTCAAGCGTCCGGAAGCTGAGAGCGTCGTCATAATCGCGGGTCAGCTGGCTGTCAATGGTGAATACATGGAGTTCCCTAAGGTCGCGGCGCCCGCCGATATTCTTCGTCAGTTCAGGAGCGGAGGCGGCTCTCCCCTCCGTCAGCCGCAGCACGTCTTCTGGAAATTCGACGGAAACGCCCTGCTGGTGCAAGAAAATATTCTCGTCTTCCCGCCACACTCCGAGGCGCACCAGCAGCCGGAACGCCGAAATGAAGAGATGCGGGATTCCCGCCCGCTTAAAAAGCTCCTTGGTGAAAGCGTAATCGGGAGATTCCTGCCCGAAGAGGGCAAAGCTCCTCAGCGCATCGACGAGGCGATCCCTTCCTCCAAAGGGTGGGGGGGCGGTCTTGCGCTGCCATACAACGTGCAGCCATTTCGCGCCCTCGCCCAACTGGATCTCCCGCTCCTCCTCGCGGCTCAGTTCGACGCGCCTCTGCTCCACCTTCTCCTGAGACCGCGCGTGGAACAGGCCGTCCTTGAAATCGAAGTAGACGCGGTCTTCCAGCAGGACGCGCTGCACCGCCGCAACGTGGTCCCCGCCGACTTCCTCGGAGAAGATCATCTCCGCTAGGTCCCGCGTTTCAAAGCCGTCCTCCTCGCTTTCAACAAGCGACCAGAGCTCCTCGACATCCACCTGTTTCATGAGGGATTTCCGAAGCGCGGAGACCTCTTGCAACCGCCGCACCAGTTCATCACGGCCCAAAGCCAGGCTGAGGGGCTGTCCGCCAAAATGGATCACGCGACTCTGCCCCAGATTGGCTTCCTTGTTTTGTTCGGTGAGCACCGCCAACCGCTGACTCTTCACGGCCGTGCAGACGCCGCATACGATTTTTTTTGCCTCGAATAACTCCAGGACCGTCCCGGGGGTGATTTCATGGGATGCGACTTGCGTCATTGAGTCTCCCCCGCCCGGGCGAACTGTCCCATATGCCGGACGTAGGCGTCTATGCCGTCGTTAATTCCCGACGCAAGCATTTTTCGGTAGGACTTGTTCATCAAACGCTTCTCTTCTTCCTTATTGGTGAGAAAGGCCAACTCGACAAGCACGCAGGGCATCCGGGCCCCAACGAGGACGTAAAACGGGGCTTTCTTCACCCCAAGGTCCCGCACTCCCGAATAATCCTTGCGCAGCCTTCCGATAAGACTGTCTTGCACCTTCTGGGCCAGCCATCCCGATTCGTTTATCTTTGTATTCAGCATCAGGTCCTGGAGAATGGCATCCAGGTCGCTTATCCTTTTCCCCGACGAGGCGTTTTCCATTTCCGCGACCCGCGTGGACTCGCCGTCCTGAGGCGGGCTCAGGAAATACGTCTCGACGCCGTGCAGGTCTCTATCTCTGTGGGCGTTGGTGTGAATCGACACGAATAGATCCGCCCCGCTCTTGTTGGCGAACGCGGTCCGCTCCTCAAGAGACAGGTAACGGTCACTCGACCGGGTGAGCATCACTTTGCACCCATTGTTGAGGGAAAGCCTTTTCTTGAGTTCCTTAGCAACCGCGAGCGTAATATTCTTCTCGTAGACCCCGTTGAGGCTTATGGCGCCTTTGTCCCGCCCGCCATGGCCGGGGTCCAGCACAATGCACTGCAATCCGAGTCCCAGCCTCTTCTCCCTGCGCTCCTCCGCAGAGGCCGCCGCCGAAGCATCGCCCGTTGCCGAATGTCCAGGTTTGGGCATAGAAGCCCTAAAGGAGCGCGACCCCATATGACTCTCGACCAGTTGATGGTCCATGGAAGACGTCGTTATTGGCGGAGACGCGGGCGCAGGTTCCACAGGCGCGGGCCCGCCAGGAGGAGGCGGAGAAGGCGAGGCGGGGCTCGCCGGAGTAGACGGTGGAGCAGGCGCTTTTTCCTTGAAGTCAACGATAATCCTGAACGGGTCCGCAAGTGACGACGCCTTGCACGCTTCCACGGAGGCCGCCCGGAGCGTCACCCGCACCGTCCTCGGGGCGACTTGGGCCACCTTGACCTCACGAATAGTCCGATCTTTCGGAAAGCTCTCGCTCCTGACTCCTGGACCGATGACGGCATTGCGGATCTCCAGGTGCAGCGCCGCAAGCTTCCGTCCCTTCGCATCTCCGGGATCGAAGCGCTCCTTAAAAGCAACAGGGCCGTCAAAAAGAAGGGCAACCCGCGCGCCGTTCGGCGCGAGGGATGTTTCGATCTTCTGGAGCTTCGCGACCGGAGGCGCCAACGCCGCCGGAGGATGCTCCGGGGGAGTGAACGGCCTGCGGTCCACCACCTTAACAGTCTCCGGCGGCTGGTCCCCCGAGGCAACTGCGTTCACGATGCGAGGGGTTTTCGCCCCGCCGGGAGGCTCCTCCCCGGCAAGCATCGCGTCGAGGCGGTTCTTCGCCCCCGCGGCGAGAACGCTCCCGGAATAGCCCTGCACAATCGCCTCGAAGCTCTGCACCGCCAGCCGATAATCATGGTAGTTATGAAAAGCGTGATACAATCGCTGGCGGCTCAACCCGATCAGGTAGAGGCATTTATCGGCCAACCGGCCATCTGTGTCAGCTTCCATAATTTTCGAGATTTCGCCGATGCACTTTTCCACCCCCCGGCGGTCCAGAGACTCCAGGGGCCCGGCAAGCAGCGCGTTGCACCGCGCGCGCGCGGCCTGATAGGATTCAGCGAGGGCGTCCGCGGCCCCGGCCTGCGGACATTGAATAAGCCCCCACGCCGCGGCGCAGAAAATAACCAGCGTCAGCAAAACACCCCGGTTGCTTCGGTGCGGGACACCCATAATTCACTCGCTCACAGTCTTTTGCATTGGCTGCAAAGGCGTTTCCGGCTTGCCATGATCCGCTCCATAGCGGCTTCTCTCCCCAGCCCTGACTTGCTCTTTCAGAGCATAGAGGGTCTGCAACGCAGCGACAGGAGTTATGTTGTCAAGATCCAGGTTCAGGATGCGGTCACGCAGCCATTCCGTCGAAGGTCGAAAAAGGCTCAACTGAACGCCGCTTTCCTCCTTCCGGGTTCGAGACCGCTTCCCGGCGGAAAGCCGCCCGTCCGCCGGAGCCACCCCGCCGCTTTCGAGACGCGCAAGGATCTCCCTCGCTCTTTCGATCACTTCGGGCGGGAGTCCGGCCAGCCGGGCCACCTGGATTCCATAGCTCCTGCTCGCTCCCCCGGAAGCCAATTTATGGAAGAAAATGATATCGTCCTCCCACTCCTTGACCGCAACATTGAGGTTCTTGACCCTCGGGTTCTTGCGTGCAAGCTCGGTAAGTTCATGATAGTGGGTGGCAAACAGGGTCTTTATACCAACATCCTGAAAATTATGCAAATATTCCGCGACAGCCCATGCGATGCTCATACCGTCGAAAGTGCTCGTTCCCCTACCGATTTCATCGAGGATGACCAGGCTCCTCGCGGTGGCCTGATGGAGGATGTAGGCGCTCTCCTGCATCTCGACCATGAACGTGGACCGCCCGCGGGCAAGGTCGTCGGACGCTCCAACGCGGGTGAAAATACGGTCCACCAGCCCGATCCGAGCTTCGGCGGCGGGGATGAAGCTCCCGATCTGCGCCATGAGGACGATCAGAGCGGTCTGGCGCAGTATCGTGGACTTCCCCGCCATGTTCGGGCCCGTAATGATGAGCACTTGGCGGCCTTCATCGTCCATTTCGAGGTCGTTGGGGACAAACCGCCCCGCCGGAAGAAAGCGCTCGATCACCGGATGGCGCCCGTCCCGGATAAGAATGGAGCCGCCACAGTCGAGGACCGGACGGCAATAATCGTTGCGGGCCGCAACCTCGGCGAGAGCCGCCATGGCATCGCAAAGAGCGACTGCTTCCGCCATCGCCTGCATGCGCCCGCTCTCCGCGGCCACCGTCAGGCGCAGCTCGCTAAAAAGCCGGTCTTCGATCTGCAGCCGTTTTTCGTCCGCCTCGAGCGCCTGATCCTCAAAGATCTTGAGTTCCTGAGTGATAAACCGCTCGGCGTTGACCAGCGTCTGCCTGCGGATGTAATCTTCCGGAACGGCGGCCAGATTGGCCTTTGAAATTTCGATATAGTAGCCGAAAACCTTATTGTAGCGCACCTTGAGGGAGGATATCCCCGTCCGGCGCCGCTCATTGGCTTCGTATTCCGCCATCCACCCCTTGGCATCCCGGCTGAGCCGGACGCAGTGATCCAGTTCGGCGTCGAAGCCGGGACGGATCACGCCACCCGATGCAAGATTTGGCGGAGGATCGTCAACCAGCGCGGCTTCGATCCGGTCTGCTGCATCGGCGAGTTCGTCCCACCTCCCGGCAAGTTCCACGAATTCGAGGCTCGTCCCCCTGCGGACGCAATCCCCGAGGCGGGGGAGAACCCGGAGAGACAGCTTGAGGGTCGCAAGGTCGCGGGGACCAGCCACCCCGGCGTTGATCCTCCCGTTCAACCGCTCCAGATCGTAGATGCTCTCGAGGAGGCTCAACATCTCCGTCCGAAGCGCGGACTGCTCCACCAACTCAGCCACAGCCTGCTGCCGCACCTGGAGCGTCCGAAGATCCAGGAGAGGATAGCGCAACCACTGCCGTAGGCGGCGTCCGCCCATGGCCGTCCGCGTTTCGTCGAGAGTGTCCCAGAGCGACCCCTTTCGTCCCTGGAAGCTCGGAGACTGAAAAATTTCGAGGTTCCGAACCGTGGCTTCGTCGAGGATCATATAATCCGAGCGTGCATAGGGGAGGATGCGTTTTATATGGTTGCAGGGTCCCAGCCGGTTGGCCTCAACGTAGGAGAGAATCGCTCCAGCGGCTTTAACGCCAAGCTCCATTGCAGCCGCCCCGAAACCCTCCAGCGAGTGCACTTCAAAAAGGCGCGTCAGACGCTCCTCCGCGCGACGCAGGTCGAAGGCGTCAGAGTCGATCCTCGTGACGGTGGCCCCCAACTGCCGTTCGACCACCGACGTCCATTCCTGCTCCGCATTCTCCGAGAAAAGGAGTTCGCTCGGCGCAACGCGCACCAACTCCTCCATGAGGGCATCCGTGGAATCGAGTTCCACCATGCGGTAGTCCGCCGTCGAGACGTCGAGATAGGCAAGGCCGAAATGCCTGCCGCCCTGGGAAGCCACCGCCGCGATATAATTTGGCTGCTTCGCCGCAAGGCTGTGCCCGTCCAGAATGAGCCCCGGAGTGATAACCCTCGTCACCTCCCGGCGCACCAGCCCCTTGGCCTTCTTTGGATCTTCCACCTGGTCGCAGATGGCCACCTTGTGCTGGGCGGCGATGAGCTTCGGGATATAATTTTCAGCTGCGTGGTAGGGGACCCCGCACATGGGCACGGGATTTTCGGCCTGCCGGTCGCGAGACGTGAGGGCTATGTCGAGTACGCGGGAGGCAATGACAGCATCTTCCATGAAGAGCTCATAAAAGTCCCCCATCCTATAGAGCAACAAGGCGTCGGGATGTTGCGCCTTGATCTCCAGGTACTGCTGCATCATAGGGGTGACTTTTTCCATCGAGCATCGCTTCCTCTTGAATAAATCCAGTGGGCTCCAATCAGGCGGATTATCTTAGCATAGGCGCCTCTCTAAATGAACAGCTAAAGTGAATGGACGTCGGACGCAGCGCGCTCGGCCAAGGATGCCAGCGCATGCTGGCAAAGCTCCTTCACGGCCGCCAAGGCTCCGGCTTCGCTCGAAGGAGCGCCGACGTCCAAAATATTAAAATAATATTTGAATTCAAAATATTAAGTAATGTGTAATTTAATTCTTTACATTCTTCCGGCGTCTTTATAGAGTAAAACTTGAACCATTTCGGTAATCGGCATACATTCGCAAAATCCAAATGCATCAATCTGTTGTCATAAGATTCCAGCCAATGAGCTTTCGGCGGCTCATTCGGCGTAAGGCGCTGTTTGATGAAGCGTAAGATCGTCAGGGCCATTTGGGGAAGCAACTCATGAAGTGTAAGTGTTGCGGCCAAAAGTCGGTCGGGCAGAGAGCGGGCTGAAGCCTCGGAAGTCAGCCGAACTGCGAGGCAGTGGATTTGTCGGAACAATTGAGGAGGGGCGAAGTGAAGAAATATACGTGGATGATTTGCGCCGTTATTTTACTCCTAAGCGCCGTTATGGCGGCAGGCGACGCCTCTGCAGCGACCGGCAGCATCACGGGCGTCGTCACCAACTCCTCCAGTGCAAAACTTCAGGGCGTTTGGGTTTATGCATACAACGCCTCCACCTACAGCTTCGTAGCAGAAGATGTCACAGACTCCAACGGGAACTATACTCTGCCGGAACTGCCTTCGGGGAGCTACAAGGTCCAGTTTGACGCAACAGGCTCCAAGTACCTCAGCGAATGGCACAGCAACAAGGCAACCTGGGCCGCGGCTACATCCGTGACCGTGACCGCGCCAAGCGCAACTACAATTAACGCGATGCTCGATACGGGAGCGACCATCTCCGGGACTGTCAAGAATTCCTCCAGCGTCGGAATCCAGGGCGTTTTGGTCTATGCATACGATGCATCCACCTACGTTTACGCCGCGGGAGCAACCACGGCTTCCGATGGGAGCTATAAACTAGAGGGGCTGAAATCCGGCAGCTATAAAGTCCAATTCGACGCCTCGAGCGTCAGCTATGCCGGCGAATGGTACAACGACAAATCGGAATTTAGCGCGGCGACCTCCGTAAGCGCGACAGCCCCAAACGTCACCGCCAACATCAACGCAATCCTAGCCTCGGCCGGGTCCATCTCGGGAACGGTCGCCAATTCATCGAGCGCCGGGATTCAGGGCGTGACGGTTTATGTCTACGACGCTTCCACCCAGGCATTCGTTTCAAAGGCGACCACTGGCTCCACCGGCGCCTATCAAGTGAAGGGCCTCCCCTCCTCCACCTACAAGGTTTGGTTCGACGCATCGGAAACCACCTATACTTCCGAATGGTACAATGACAAAACCGATCTCTCCTCGGGTAATGCAGTGACGGTTTCGGCCCCGGGGACAACCAGCGGGGTCAATGCTGTTCTCGATGCCGGAGGGTCCATTTCGGGCAAGGTGATCAACGCGTCGAGCACGGCCATCCAGGGCGTCACGGTGTACGCATACAGCATAACCACCGGCCTCTACGTCACGCAAGCGGTCACGGACGCCAGCGGAAATTACGAACTGGGCGGCCTCGAATCCGATGGCTACAAAATCCAGTTCAGCGCCGCCAGCCTTGGATACGTCGACGAATGGTATAATAACAAGAACGACTGGAGCACATCCGAAAACGTGTACGTAACGGCTCCAAACGCCATGACGGGGATCAACGCAACCTTAGACGCAGGCGGCTCCATTTCTGGGACGGTGACGAACGTCTCCAGCACAGGGCTCCAGGGCATTAGCGTCTACGCCTACAGCGCAACCACACAGACATACGTCGCCGAAGCAATGACGGGCTCCGGCGGAGCCTATGAAATAAAGGGCCTGCCCACCGGCAGCTACAAGGTTTATTTCGCCACTTCCGCCAACAATTATTTTCCCGAGTGGTACAGCAACAAGACTACATGGGCCTCGGCAGGGTCCGTTTCCGTGACCGCCCCGAGCGCCACGACGGGCGTTAACGCATCCCTGGCCGTAGGCTACGCGATAACGGCTTCGGTGGAAGGCGACGGGTCCATTTCCCCTTCCGGGACCGTGGTTGTGGAAACCGGAACCAGCAAGACGTTCACCATGACTGCTGCAGACACCAGCCATCGCCTTGTGGATGTCTATGTAGACGGCTCATCCGTGGGGGCGGTGTCGACTTACACATTCAACTCGGTGAGTTCGACTCACACGATCAAGGCCGTTTTTGCAAGCAGCGCGCTTCCTTGGCTTCCCGTGCTCCTTGAGGAGTAAGTCGGGCCGCAGGAAAACGCATCCTGACGCCGGCAAGCTCAGAATATTAGACCAGACAAGACGCCCCGAGAACGCGGCTAGCCTGCGTTCTCGGGAGCAGGCGCCGAGCAGCGCTCGCTAAGCAGCTATTCCTCCTGCGGTGGGACCCTTTTTTCCAGAGAGGCACCC
>CALFXO010000184.1 GCA_937958025.1 uncultured Syntrophobacteraceae bacterium | reverse complement strand
TTGGATATTTCAATTAAATTCGGATTGGTTCGCCGAAGCGTGTTGGGGCGCATCGGCGGGGGCGAGTTTTTTATTTTTTTGGACCACTACGGAGGGAATGATGAAAATCAAGGGTTTCAAGTGGTTGGCTGTTGCACTCCTCATGTGTCTGGTTGCCGCCCCGGCGGTCGGCATGGCGGAAGATGCCATTAAAATTGGCGTGTATCTGCCCATGACGGGCTCCGTCGCGTCGTATGGCCAGATGGAATGGGAAGGGCTCCAGATCGCCAAGGAAATGCAGCCGACCGTGCTCGGCAAGAAGGTGGAGCTGGTCCTCGTGGACACGAAGAGCGACAAGATCGAAGCCGCCAACGCCGTGAGCCGCCTCATTGAAAACGACAAGGTGGTCGGCATCGTCGGCGAGGCGATCAGCGGCAACTCCATGGCGGGCAACCCGATATCCGAAGCCGCGAAGATTCCCTCCGTGAGCCCCACGGCCACGAATCCCCTCGTGACGCAGGGCAAGAAATACGCCTTCCGCGCCTGCTTCATCGATCCTTTCCAGGGACAGGTTGCGGCCCGCTTCGCCCGTGAGCAGCTCAAGGCCGACACCGCCGCCGTCATCATCGACATCGCGCAGGACTACTGCGTCGGCCTCGCGAATTTCTTCGTCAAGGAATTCGTGAAACTGGGCGGCAAGGTCGTTTCCACCACCTACATCCAGACGGGCGACCAGGATTTCTCCGCGCAGCTTTCCGCCGTCCAGGCCGCTAACCCGAGCATCATCTACGCCCCGAACTACTACACCGAAGACGCTTTGATGGCCAAGCAGGCGCGCGACCTCGGGATCAACGTCCCGATCCTCACCGGCGACGGCGCACAGGCCGATCCCCTGATCGAGATCGGCGGCAAGGCGGTCGAGAATATGTATTTCACCGGCCACTTCCACAAGGACGCCGGGACCACCGACCGGGCCAAGGAATTCATCAAGCGCTATGAAGCGCAGTATCATAAGGACGCCGACGCCTTCCGCGCGCTCGGGGCCGACGCCTACTTCCTGCTCGCGGATGCGATCGACCGGGCGGGATCGACGGATGGGACGAAGATCCGCGACGCCCTGAACGCCACGAAGGATTTCAAGGCCGTCTCGGGCATCATCACCATGGGCGAGGACGGCAATCCGATCAAAAGCATGGTCATCAACAAGGTGGAAAACGGCAAGTTCGCCTATGTCACCACCATCAATCCGTAAGTCCGCGTTTTTAGTGGCGGCTCGATGAGCTTCCACGGATTGGGGACAGGGCGATGGGGCCCCGCGCGGCGCCGCATCCAAACCCTGTCCCCGATTGCTTTTCTGTAAGACTCAGCACTGCAATGAAAAAAGGGAGCATTGAGTGACCGCAACCATTTTTCTTCAACAAATCATCAACGGCGCTTCCCTCGGGAGCCTGTACGCCCTGGTCGCCATTGGCTACACGATGGTCTATGGCATCCTGCGCCTGATCAATTTCGCTCACGGGGACCTCCTCATGTTTGCGGCCTACGCGGCCATTTATGGATCGACTCTGTTCTCGCTCCCGTGGTTCATAAGCTTCCCGCTGGCGGTGGTCGCGACGGCGGCGATGGGCATCCTGCTCGACCGGGCGGCGTACAGACCGCTCCGGGACGCTCCCCGCATCTCGCTCCTCATCTCCGCGATCGGCGCATCGTTCCTTCTGGAAAACCTCGCGCTGGTCGTCATAGGCGGAGTTCCCAAAGGGTTTCCGCGTCCCTCCGTGTTCGATCAGGTCATTTCCGTGGGGGAACTGCGCATCCAGATCATGACGATCGTCACCCCTGTCATGACGATTGTCCTCCTGATGGGACTTCTCTACATCGTCCACCGCACGAAGATCGGTAAGGCGATGCGCGCGGCCTCCAAGGATTTCGAGACGACCCGGCTCATGGGGATCAACCTCGACTGGGTGATCGCGGTGACCTTTCTTCTTGGCTCGGCGCTCGCGGCGGCTGGCGGCGTCATGTGGGCGATGAAGTACCCGCAGGTGAACCCCTTCATGGGGGTCATTCCGGGGCTCAAGGCCTTCATCGCGGCGGTGCTCGGCGGGATCGGCAGCATCGTCGGGGCGGTCGTCGGAGGGTTCCTCCTCGGACTCGGCGAAATCCTCATCGTGGCGTTCGTGCCGGAGCTGGCCCTCTACCGCGATGCCATCGCCTTCCTTATTCTGATCCTCGTGCTGCTCTTCCGGCCGACCGGCATCATGGGAGAGCCCATGATAGACAAGAGCTAGAGGCTTCGGTCGCGAAAGAGAGACAGGAAAGAGAGACAGGGACGAATATGAAAAACCGCAATCTTATTCTCAATATCCTGGGGATATCCGCCCTCTTCGGGGTCCTGCGCCTGTTTGAAGCCTACGGATCGGAGTACCAGGTTCGCATCCTCGACAACATGGGCGTTTTCATCACGCTGGCGGTGAGCTACAATCTCGTGGTGGGCGTCTGCGGGCAACTCCATCTCGGCCCCAACGCCTTCATCACGATCGGGGCCTACACCTCGGCGCTGCTCACCATGAGCCCCGCCGAGAAGCAGATGTCCTTCATCATCACTCCCCTCGTCTGGCCGCTCAACGTATTGCATGCGCCTTTCGCCCTCTCGCTGGTCGCCGGGGGCGTCATGGCCGCGTTGTTCGCCTTTCTCATCAGTTTCCCGGTCTTTCGGGTGCGGGGCGACTACTTGGCCATCGTGACGCTAGGATTCGGGGAAGTCGTCCGCGTGCTCGCGAATGCTCTCCAGAGCGTTACAAACGGCCCTCTTGGCCTCAAAGGGCTCCCTCCCCGCACGAACCTCTGGTGGTCCTGGGGAATCGCCGTGCTCACGACGCTCCTGGTGGTTAAGCTCATCAACAGCAGCTATGGCCGCGCCATGAAGGCCATCCGGGAGGATGAGACGGCCGCGAAGGCCATGGGCATAGACCCCTTCCGCCACCTTGTGCTGGCATTCATGGTGAGCGCCTTTTTCTCCGGAGTCTCCGGCGGGCTGCTGGCCCACCTCATCACGACCATCTCGCCGACGCTCTTCACCTTCTTCCTCACCTTCAACCTGCTTATGATTATCGTGGTGGGAGGACTCGGCAGCACAACGGGGGCAATCGTCGGAGCGGTTCTCTTCACCTGGGGGAGCGAAGCGCTGAGGGTGGTGGAAAGCGATATGAACTTCGGGCTGTTCACAATACCCGGCATTCCCGGAATGAGGATGGTGCTTTTCAGCCTCATCCTGCTGCTGGTAATAATCTTTGCGCGCCACGGCGTCATGGGGCGGGGCGAAATCACCTGGAACCGGATTGCTTCGGGGTGGGGCGCTCTCGCGGGCCGAAAAAGCGCCTAAAATCATGAGGCGCCGGTGTAGAAAGTTTCTATGAGCATTTTTTTTAAATTGGAAAAATTGGTGATGCAGTTCGGCGGCCTCTGCGCGGTGAACGACTTTTCCATCGAGCTGAAGCCGGGAGAGCTGGTGGGGCTGATCGGCCCCAACGGAGCGGGAAAGACCACGGTCTTCAACATGATAACCGGCTCCCTGAAACCCACGTCCGGCCGCGTGCTTTGGCTGGAGGAAGATGTGGCGGGGCTTCCCCCCCACTACGTCGCGGCGCGCGGAATCGCCCGCACATTCCAGAACATCCGGCTCTTCGGGGACATGACGGTCCTCGAAAACGTCATGGTTTCGTTCCACTTCAGGCTCAGGTCTTCCTTCTGGGAGGCCATGACCGGCTTGCCGGGCTATGGCCGCGAGGAGCGCCGCATCAGGAAGGACGCCCTCGAGTTTCTCGAGGAAATGGGGCTCCTGCATTTGGCGAACGAAAAAGCATCGTCGCTCGCCTACGGGCAGCAGCGACGCCTGGAGATAGCGCGGGCGCTTGCAACCCGACCGAAGCTCCTCCTGCTCGACGAGCCGGCAGCCGGGATGAACCCCCCCGAAACCCGGGAGCTGGCGGAGCTCGTCCGTGAGCTCCGGACCAAGTACGATCTGACCATCCTCCTGATCGAGCACGACATGAAATTCGTCATGGGGCTTTGCGGCAGGATTCAGGTGCTGGACTACGGGATCACGATCGCGACGGGGTCCCCCGCCGAAATCCAGTGCAACCCGGACGTCATCAGGGCGTACTTGGGAGGAGAGGGGGACGGCCAGTGCTTGAGATAAAGGATATTAACGTCTACTACGGGGGCATCCACGCGCTGAAGGGCGTGAGCGTCGAGGTGAAGCAGGGGCAGGTCGTCACCCTCATCGGCTCGAACGGCGCGGGTAAGAGCACCACGCTGCGGTCGATCGTCGGATTGGTGAAACCGCGCTCGGGGAGCGTGAAGTTCGAGGGAGAGGAATTGACGCGCCTCGCGGCCCATAAAATCATACGCCGGGGCATCGGGGTGAGCCCGGAGGGGCGTCATGTGTTTCCAAATCTCAGCGTGCTGGAAAATCTCGAGCTTGGCGCGTACCACCAGAGCCCGAAGAACTTCAGCGCGGACCTGGAGTGGGTCTATTCCCTCTTTCCGCGCCTCAAGGAGAGGCAGAGGCAGTTATCGGGGACGCTGAGCGGCGGGGAGCAGCAGATGCTCGCATTCGGGCGTGCGTTGATGAGCCGCCCAAAACTGGTCCTTCTCGACGAGCCTTCCCTCGGACTGGCTCCTCTTGTGGTGGAGGAGGTCTTCAAGACGATCCGGGCCATCAACCGGCAGGGGGCGACGGTCCTGCTGGTCGAGCAGAACGCCGTGGCGGCCCTCAAGGTTGCGCACTATGCCTATGTGCTCGAAACCGGAAGGGTGATCCTCGAAGGCGTTGGCGAAGAGCTATTGCAGGACGAACGGGTGCGCGGGGCGTATCTCGGCGAATAGCTCCATGCCTCCCCCTCGCGAATGCAGCGCGTTCCGGCTTCTCCGCCTGGGGCGCCCCAAACGGGAACCGCCGTGCAAGGCTGCCCCGGTCAAGCATTGGCCGCTTTCTTCTCCTTCAGCTGCGCCAGAATGCTCTCCATTTCCCTCGCCGGGGCCGGGGCGCTGAAGAGAAACCCCTGGCCTATCTCGCAGCCGATGTCCTTGAGAAACCTTCGCTGGCCAGGCGTCTCGACGCCCTCCGCGACGAGGTGGAGGTTGAGGTTCCGGGCGAGTTGCACGAAAGCCTTGATGAGCGTCTGGTTGCGGAGCGCGGTCGCCTCCTCTTCGGCGGACGCCTCGTGTATGAAGGACTGGTCTATTTTGAGGCAGTCGAGAGGCATGTTCCTCAGATAGGTTATGGACGAATAGCCTGTTCCGAAGTCGTCGATGGCGGCCGTTACCCCCATTTCTTTCAGCCGCGCAAGATTCCTGCGCACAATGTCCCGGTCCAGAAGCAGGACGGTTTCGGTGATCTCCACTTCAAGGCATTGGGGTGAGAGGCCGCTTTCATTCAAGGCCTTCTCGACCATTTCGGCGAAGTCTTCCTGGGCGATCTGCACCGCCGACACGTTCACCGCCACCCGAAGAGGTTGAAAGCCTTCCTTCTGCCACTCCGCGTTCTGACGGCAGGCCTCGCGCATGACCCACTCGCCGATCGGGATGATGAGACGGCTTTCTTCGGCGATAGGAATGAACTTGTCGGGGGAAATGCGTCCGCACCGGGGATGGTTCCACCGGATCAGCGCTTCTATAGCGACCATTTCGCCTTCCATGAGATCGTACTGCGGCTGGTAATGGAGTTCGAATTCCTCCGCTTCGATCGCTTTCCTCAGGCCGTTTTCCATCTCCAGACGGCCGATTACCGCCGCATTCATCTGCTCCGTATAGACGTGCGCTCGGTTGCCTCCCTCGTTTTTGGCCACATACATGGCTATGTCGGCGTTTTTGATGAGGGAGCCCGAATCCGTGATGTTGTCTGGAAAATGGCAAATGCCTATGCTGGCCCCGATATGTATCCGGTTCCCCGAAATCTTGAAAGGTTCGCTGACGCGGCTGAGAATCCGCTTCGCGGTGCTCATTGCTTCCTCCGCGTCCTGAATGTCGAGGAGCGCTATGACGAACTCGTCTCCTCCGATCCTGCCCAACAGGTCGCTTTTCCGGATGCAGCCCCGGAGGCGCTCGGAAACATGGGTGAGGAGAAGGTCGCCGGTCGCATGCCCCATGGAGTCGTTGACGCGCTTGAAGCGATCGAGGTCAATGAGGAGGACCGCGCCCTTGCTTCCGCGCCTGACAGCCTGGCTCATATAGCGTTTGAGGTGGTTGGCGAGGGCCGTGCGGTTCAGGAGACCGGTGAGCGCGTCGTGCTGCGCCTGGTGCGTGAGAAGCTCCGCCATCGAGCGTTGGTCGATGGCGAGGGCGGCGAGCTGCCCCATCTTCTCCACCAACTTCAACTCGTCGTCCGATGCTTTATGAGGCTTTCCGTAATATAGAGATATGACGCCCAGCATCCGCCCTTTTCCGGAAAAAATCGGAGCGGAAAGCGAGGCCCGGATTTCGTGATCCTCGGCCGCCTGCTTGAATTCTTCCTTGAGGTTGCTTTCGGCTATGTTCTCCGTGACGACGAACTGTCCAAGGTAAGCCGCAAGTCCACCTGCCCCTCCTTCGGCGCCGACGGGGGTCCCGTTCATTACCGCTTCGAAATCCTTTGGCAGCCTGCCGCTTGCGGCAACCTGGAGTTCTTCGTCCTGGACGAGGCATATGGCGGCAAGGACGCCGGGACGCTGCTCCTCGAGAACGCTCACGATCGACGCAAGTATTTCTCCGATTGGCGATTCCTGAACGACCATCCTGAGAATTCGGTTTCTCTCGAGTTCCAGCAATTCCGCCATCTTTCTTTCGGTTATATCCTGCAACGCACCGAATATGCGGGTTATGTTTCCTGCCCCGTCTATATGCGCCTCGACGGTCTGGGAGACGATGCGCTCCGATCCGTCGGAACAGGTTATCCTGTGGTCCATGGAGAAAGCTTTTCCTCGGTGCCGCGTCTGCTGGATGCGAGTCTCGAACTCGGAGCGGTCTTCGGGATGAATTCGTTTGAGGAAATCCCCCCATGAGACGGCGCTGCGGGCATGCAGTCCCGTGATGAAGGAAAACTGCTTCGAGAATGAAAATCGGCCCTCGCTCGCATCCCACGTCCAATTGCCCAACCTTGCGACGCGCTGGGCCTGCGAGAGCATCTCCTGATTCTTCTTGAGATCCATGAACAAAGCGTTCGATCGCAGCATATAGCGTGCGCGTTCGCACAGTATGCGGCCATTAAAGGGCTTCGCGACGAAATCCGTCGCCCCCTTTTCGTACGCTTTCTTGATGGATGCAATGTCGTTAGCGCCGGTGACCATGAGGATGGGAGTGTGGCGCCCGGCGTGACGCTTGCGGATCTCCGCGCACACTTCAAAACCGTCCATCTCCGGCATCATCACGTCCAGCAGCACAAGGTCCGGCTTCTGAGCGTCGAATTGCACAAGGGCTTCACGCCCCGTCCTCGCCTCTATTACGTTGAAACCTTCGGCTTCCAGAGTTTCTCTCAGAAGGAGAAGGGACACCAGATCGTCATCGACGATCTGGACTTTATGCTTGTTTGCTTTCTTGAGCTCAGCCGTCATAGCTCCTTCCCCTCGTTATGCAACTTCCCGCGCCACCACTTTTTTTCATGCTCACTGCTCGCGGAGTGGATGGCTTTCCGCGGATGTTCGATAAACCGCCTGTTAGAATAATCGGAAAATCACCTGAAATGCTTCACAGATAAATTCAATATTAGCAGGAGCTTTATTGTTTGTTCAAAATATGTATAATCCAACCATCCAAACCGTGTGAAATCCCGCACTGGAGGGCGTGGCCGTTGCGCCTGCCGCAACAACCGCCCCTGGAGGGATGGCGCCGGGTTGAAGGGGCGTATTGAAGATCGCCCTGGAGCAGCAAACACACCGAACGACTGCTTGCGCAGGGCGCTGAAATTCAGTCTGCTGTTTGGCGGCGCCGTTGAACGTCTCCGCTTCTTGCATGGCCGGCTGCTCATTCCAGTATTTGCGAGGGAGGCGGTCCATTCGTAGCTCCTCGGACGCGCGCCCTGAAAAAGAAACACAAGACGTCGAAGCTCCATGCAGCCATCTGAAGCCGTAGTGCGGCCCGCCCACGCCTGGGACGGCGCCGTCCGGATGCACCGCGCAGAAACACGATTGAGTATGCGATATTGGAGGGAGGCGATGCAGGCGACTTGGGGGAAGCCATTGAAGACGTGCGCCATGGCGGGCGTGCTGCTGTTGGGGGCTATGGGGCTGCTGTGCGCAGCCGCGCCGGTTCGCGGCGTCGCGCAAGCGTGGGAGGACGCTGGCGCAACTCCCGATGACTTGACGACGCTCAGCATCGAGGACCTCCTGAACATCCCCGTCACGTCCGTATCGAGAAAACCCCAGAAACTAAGCGATGCCGCAGCCGCCATATTCGTCATCACGCAAGAGGACGTCCGCCGCTCGGGAGCGACCACTATTCCGGAGCTTTTGAGGATGGTTCCTGGCATTGAGGTGGTGCGCCTCAGTTCGTCCACCTGGGCGATCACCGCCAGGGGCTTCAATAGTCAATTTGCAAACAAGCTCTTGGTGCTCTTCGATGGCCGCAGTGTTTACACTCCGCTATTTTCCGGCGTTTACTGGGATCAACAAAACTATATCCTCGAAGATATAGACCGCATCGAGGTGATCCGCGGCCCCGGCGCCGCGCTTTGGGGAGAGAATGCCGTCAATGGCGTCATAAACATCATCACCAAGCGGGCTAGCGACACTCAGGGCGGCTTGGCGACAGGTGGAGGCGGCTCCCAGGAGGAGGGCGTCGCCGGAGTGCGCTACGGCGGAAAACTAGGCAATGACGTCTATTACCGCGCCTATGGAAAATATTACCACCACGGGGGGTTCGACGCCGCTTCCGGAGACGCCGCCGGCGATTCGGATTGGGAGCAACGCCTTGGCGGCTTTCGTCTGGATTCTGAAATATCTGCTGAGAATGCGATCACTGTCCAGGGCGACTTTCTGGACGGCTACTATGGAGAGGTCTACCGCACGCCATCCATCGCCTCTCCATCGCTCGCTCTGCCGGCGAACGGCTCCGGCGAGGCGGCTCCCACCGCTTACACTCTCTGGGATGACGTTGGAACCGACAAAAGGTACACAGGGGGAAATCTTCTGTTCCGATGGACTCGCACGTTTTCCTCGTCCGCCAATACTATCCTTCAGGCATACTACGACAAGAGCAGGTATGATGACGACGTATTCCAGGAAAATCTGGATATCGTCGATCTCGATTTCCAAAACCAGCTCAAATTGGGCAATTCGAACGCGCTAATGTGGGGCGCCGGCTTTCGGCTTCGCCAGGACAGGCTGGAGGATTCCCCCCTCGTGCAGATGGCGGATCACCATCACAAAGACCAGCTTGTAAGCGCATTCATCCAGGACGATATTGCCCTGATCGAAGACAAACTGCATTTCATCTTTGGCTCCAAACTGGAGCACAATGAACACACCGGGGTGGAAGTGCAGCCCAACGCGCGGCTGCTGTGGACGCCGCATAGCGAAAACACTCTCTGGGCGGCGGTTTCGCGCGCTGTCCGAACTCCCTCGTGGTCGGAAGAAAGTTTGCGCGCTCCTGTCCGGGCGATTTCCTCCTCCTATGCGTCGCTGCCCATCCTGGTGAGCTTGGTCGGCGAGGACGATTTCGATTCGGAGGAGCTCATCGCGTTGGAATGGGGGTGGCGGCGTCAATGGAGCAAGTCGCTTTCCACCGATGTCGCGGCTTTCTATAACTTTTATGACAATCTGAGAAGTTTGGAGGCGGGAGCCCCGGAACTGGTGACGGAGCCAACTCCTTATCTGTACGTGCCGGTCTATGGAAAGAATAAGCTGAAGGGGGAGACGTACGGCGTGGAGTTGAGCGCCGACTGGCGTGCTTGCCGTTGGTGGCGCATCCAGCCCGCGTTCACCTACCTGCAGATGAACTTGCGAGCGGCCGCGGACAGCACCGATGAAACGAGCGTTTCAAATGCTGAGGGGTCTAGCCCGAATTACCAGTTTTCATTGCGTTCGTGGGTGGACTTGCCACATAATGTGCAATTTGACCTGTGGTTGCGGTTCGTCGATGATCTGCCTGCCCTGGATGTGAGTAGCTACACGACGCTTGACGCCCGGTTGGGGTGGAAGCCGACAAAGAGCCTGGAGTTTTCTCTTGTTGGACAGAATCTGCTCGACGGCGAGCACGTCGAGGGGACGGCGGACCTTCTGGGCTCTCCTCCCACCGTGGTGGAGCGAAGCGTCTATTTGCAGGTAGTGCACCGCTTTTGACGCCGGATGTGCGACGCGTTATTGAGATAAATTGGCGCTCACCAATGGCGACGGACGTCTCCCGACTGGAAAAGACCTTGCGACTATTCCGCCCAATGGCAGTGATGCTCCTGTTTCTGGCAACGGGTTTCGTTGTCTTCCAGACCCTGTTCCCGGCCCACGCGGCGGAGGGGGCCGGCATGGACGAACACAAGCTGAAGGCGGCTCTCGTATTCAATTTCCCCAAGTTCATCGAATGGCCTCCGGATGCCTATGGCTCCCCGGGAGCCCCCATCCGCATGTGCATCCTCGGAACCGATCCGCTCGCGGAGGAATTGATGGCCTTGAATGCGAAGAAAATTGGGGAACGGCCGCTCATCGTCACCATGGCGCGGGAAGTGGATGCCGCCAAGAGTTGTCATATCGTATTTATAGGCGACTCCGAACGAAACAATATTGAAGCCGTGTTGAATGCGCTGAACGGCCGGAGCATCCTGACGATAGGAGACATGGACCAGTTTGTGGAAGCGGGAGGCGTCATTGAACTCATCGAGGTTCAAGACAAGATTCGGTTTGAAGTGAATCTTGCCGCTGCGCGTCGCGCAAAGCTCGAAATCAGCTCCAAGCTGTTGAAACTCGCGGATAAGGTCATCGAGAACTACTGAGCGGGGAATAATAGAAATGGGAGTCCGGGTCCTCCATAATCTCTCCATAAAGCAGAAGTTGATGGCGATAGTGGCGTTGACGAACGCCATTGTCCTGCTGTTGGCGTCCATTGTCTATATCGCGAACGAGTTCATAAGGTTCCGTAGCGGGATGGTTGAAAATCTCTCGACGCTGGCGGAAGTGGTTGGAGGAAATTGCACGGCCGCTCTTGCATTCCGTGATTCCAAATCCGCCGCGGAAACGCTCGGAGCCCTCGGAGCAGTGAAAGACATCGTCTGGGCGCGCATCTACGCCAACGACGGGACGTTGTTCGCGGAGTACAGCGCCCCCGGTTTCAAGCCCGACGGCTCTCACGGCGTCTCCGACAACCTGCCGGCGCTCGATGGAAACGTTGTGAGGCACTCGTTCACCGGCGATTATTTCGAGGTCTCCCAGCCGATCGTGCTGGAGAATGAAAAGATCGGCGCCGTTGTGCTGCGCGCTGATCTGGACGCTCTCTACAACTGGCTGTGGTGGTACGTCTGGACCGTCTCGGGGATCGTGCTTGCGCTGATGTCCATATCCTTGCTTTTGTCGTGGCTTTTCCAGAGAGTCATTTCAAAGCCGGTGTCCGACCTGGTGGAAACCATGCGAATGGTTTCGGAGCGCAAGGACTACTCCCTGAGGGCGAAAAAGCATGGCGAGGATGAGCTGGGGATCGTGGCCGACGGCTTCAACGAAATGCTGGCACAAATCGAGGAGCGGGATGCAAGCCTCGAGCGGCATCGGGGTAGGTTGGAGGAGGAAGTGGCGGCGCGCACGGCGGAATTGTCCGCATCGAACCGGGACCTGGAGCGAACGGTCACGGAGCTCAATGTCGCAAAGGAGGCCGCTGAGGCGGCAAGCCGAGCAAAGTCGCAATTTCTGGCCAATATGAGCCACGAAATCCGCACTCCGATGAATGGCGTCATGGGAATGACGGAGTTGCTGCTGGAGACGCAGTTGAACGAGCGGCAGCGCAACCTCGCACAGACCGTCCTGGTTTCCGGGGAAGCTCTGCTCGCCGTGATAAACGATATCCTCGATTTCTCGAAGATCGAGGCCGGAAAGCTGGAGCTGGTCAGCGAGGACTTCGATCTGAGGAGGCTTGTCGAAGACTCCATGGACCTTTTCACGGAGAATGCCGAAAGGAAGCGGCTGGAATTCATCTGCTCCCTCCCGGACGATCTCCCAACCGCCTTCAACGGAGATCCGGGGCGCTTGCGGCAGGTGATCGTCAACCTCGTCGGCAACGCCGTCAAATTCACTGCCGCGGGAGAGATACTGACGTCCGTTTCGGTGCTGGAGGAAAAGGACGACGCGGCGCTCGTCGGTTTCGAGGTGAAGGACACGGGCATTGGCATTCCCCCGGATATGTGCGGCAGCATCTTCGGGGCGTTTTCCCAGGCCGACTCCTCCATGAGCCGGAGATATGGCGGGACGGGGCTGGGGCTTGCGATCTGCAAGCAACTCTGCGCCATGATGAACGGCAAAATCGGCGTCTCCAGCGAGTTGGGGCAAGGGAGCGCCTTCACGTTCAGCGTTTGGGTGAAAAAGCGCCGGCCCGCGGCCGGCGGGCCATCCGAAGAGGCCTCGGGCTTCCGGAGCATGCGCGTTTTGGTTGTGGACGACAACGCCACAAGCCGTAATGTCCTTCTCCGGCAGCTCCGGGCGTGGGGCGTGAAGACCGAAGGCGTGGAAAGCGGCGCGGAAGCCCTCGACGCTCTCCGGAAGGCTTTCGGAGATGGGGCTCCGTACGACGCGGCCCTGCTTGACATGGACATGCCGTCCATGGGCGGGCTCGACCTTGCCCGGCTCGTCCATGCCGACCCCGCTCTATCGGGAACGCGCCTTATGCTTATGATGCCGGCTAGCCGAGGGATAGGATTGGAGGAAACGCGCCCTATCGGCGTGCTCGCCCATATCGGCAAGCCGGTCAGAAGGGAGCGGCTGCGCGACGCCTTGCTGAATTGCATCGGCCATGCTCCGGAAGCCCCTCCTCCCGGTCCGGCGCCGCCGCTAGGGCGGGAGGCGCAAGGTCCTCTGTCCGTCAAGGAAGGGCGCATTCTGCTCGTGGAGGACAATGCCGTCAACCAGGATGTTTCAAAGGCTCTCCTGGAAAGCCTGGGGTGCGGCGTGGATGTCGCCTCGAATGGGCGCGAGGCGCTGGAGGCTTTGGAAAGAACCCCCTACGTGCTGGTTTTCATGGACTGCCAGATGCCGGAAATGGACGGCTATGAGGCGACCAGGAAAATAAGGCGGACGGAGGAGGATCGGGAAGGCGCGGACCGCCTGCACATCCCCGTCATCGCCCTGACCGCGCACGCCCTTGAAGGCGACCGGGAGCAGTGCCTTGCCGTTGGCATGGACGATTACCTGAGCAAGCCTTTCACCCGTAAACAATTGCAGGAAATGCTGGAGCGTTGGCTCCCGGGGGTCGCAACGGCGATCGAGGAAGGAGGAGGGGTTGCTCCAGGCGCTTTCGCGGAGGATAGCGCCATGGAGTCCGGTGCTCCCGCGGGAACTCCCGCCTCCGCCATGGCCGTTCCACAGGAGGGAGAAGACGCCTCGACCGCTCACATAGACAGAAAAATATGGACCGATATTCGGGCGCTCCGCCCCGACGCCCCTTCGGATCTGCTAAAGCGTTTGCTGAAGGTGTATTTGCAGGAGGCGCCGAAAACGTTCGACGCCCTGCGCGAAGCGCTGAAGACCGGGAACGCTCCAGCGGCAAAATTTGCCGCTCACAGCCTGAAATCCAGCAGCTTGAACCTGGGGGCGGCGATGCTGGGACAGCTTTGCAGGACGATGGAAGAAATGGCGGCGTCTTCTTCCAGTATGTCGGAAGACGCCGTGGGTTTTCTCTATGAATCGATATCGGATGAATATGCGGCCGTGAGGGAGGAAATGTTGGCCGAGCTGAGCCGGATCGACGGCGCTCCCTTGCCGCCGGTTGAAAATGACGAGAAATGATGGCCTCTTTTTTATGATGCGGTATAATGCTTTTGGAGGCCTCCTCCACGGCGGCGTCCCGCAAACGCCGCAGTCAAGCCCGTCGCCCATTGAGGCATAGGGCTTGCACCCTCGCTTAGACGACGCCCGCTCATGGGGGGCGCTCCTTCGAACTTGCATGCATCGCCGGGATGCGGCGGGGCGACCGCCTCCGTCCGCATGCGCCTCGGCGTCGAGTGGATGCGCATTCTACATCCAAGGAAAAACACCGCCGAAACGGACGGATGACGAAGATGCCTTCACAGCGGATGCGAAACGCAGAGCTAAGGGACAACATTCTCAAGGCCGTCTACGAGGACAACCTTCAAATCACGGGGCAGGGCCGGGGGAAAAGGCGCGCGCCCCAAGCTGCCGGGAGGAGTCGCCGGTGGACTGCCCTTATGTTCCTGGTTCCCATGTTTTTATTTCTGCCCGCCATGCTGAATCCTTCTCCGTCTCCCGTCGACGAGCCGCGTCATGTGAATCAGCGCGCGCGAGGCTCCGCGGTGCATGGCGCCATCCCGCCGCCTCCGGAGCGGCAGGCCGCGGCTCCGGCTCCCGCCGAGACAGCCAGCGTTTTTTCCGAAGAGGTTTTCCAGGACGCTTCATATGCCACTGACAACGAGGATCTGCCCCCTCCCGACTGCATGAACTACAGCTTCCTGCTCGCCGGGGGCGACGCCGTCCGGCTGACGTCCCTTTTCGGGCTCGACGTCAAGACGATCGTCATCGATCCGGGGCATGGGGGCATTGACGCGGGGGCTGTCGGAGGCTCGGGGGTGAAGGAAAAAAACGTGACGCTCGACGTCGCGCTGCGGTTGAAATCGAGGTTGAAGAAAAGGGGGAAGTACAACGTCCTCCTCACGCGGGAGAAGGATAATTTCGTCTCCCTGGCCAAGAGAGTGGAGTTCGCGAACTCCGTGAACACGGACCTTTTTGTCTCCATCCACGTCAATTCGCTGCCGAACCGGGACGTGAACGTCATTGAAACCTATTACTTCGGCCCACCGCAGAACGACGAAACCCTTCGGCTCGCTCAAAGAGAAAACAAGGACTCCAACTATTCCATTGGCGAGCTCAAGGCGATCATACAGGATATCAGCGACACGGTGAAACGCCAGGAATCCGTCCGGCTGGCCCGGGCGATCCAGGACCGTCTCCTGAGCAATGTGCGGAACTACGACGCGGATGTGCTCGACACCGGCGTGAAAGTGGCGCCGTTCGTCGTTCTCCTCGGAGTGGAGGCCCCTAGCGTGCTTGCGGAGATATCCTGCATCACGAATGAGGAAGAGGAGGGAAAACTGGCCTCGGAAGAGTACCGGGAAAAGATCGCCTCTTTCCTGGAAGAAGGCATTGTAAGATATTTGACGAAGAAATCCATTCAGCATGTACGGGGAGATGACGACCATGAGCGAAGGCATGGAGGATAGGGCGGTGTTGAATGTGGGAATCGATCTGGGGACTTCGAGGAGCGCCATCTCCGCCGACAACGGCAGGAAAAAATGGGTGGAAAGCTACGTCGGCTGGCCAAAGGACTTTATTGCGCGCAAGGTGGTGGGAAAGCCCGTCCTTTTTGGAGAAGAGGCGTTGGAAAACCGACTCTCGCTCAACATCTACCGTCCGCTGGAGCGAGGCGTCATCAAGGATGGATCGGCGCGGAGCGAGGAGGCGGTAAAGGAGCTGATCCGGCATCTGATCGAACTGGTGCGGACGGACGAGTCGCCGGGCGAGGTTCGCGCCGTGGTCGGGGTGCCCGCCGAATCCTTTAAAATCAATAAACTGGCAATACGCAAGGCTGTCGCCGATTACGCCGGCGCCCTGATGGTGGTGTCCGAGCCATTCGCCGTAGCCTATGGGGTGAATGCCCTCAACAACGCCATGGTGATCGATATCGGCGCGGGAACGGTGGATTTTTGCATCATGCACGGCACGGTGCCCTCCGAAGACGACCAGAGGACGCTCCTCACCGGAGGCGACTACATCGACCAGCAGTTGCAAAGCCACCTGCACGAACGCTACCCGAACGCCGATTTCACGCTCAACATGGTCCGTCGTTTCAAGGAGCAGCACAGCTTCGTAGGCGCTCCCGATCGGGCGGTCGAAGTGGAAATCCCCGTCGCGGGCAGGCCGACCATGCACGATGTCACCGAGGAAATGCGGCGCGCCTGCGAAAGCATCCTGCCGGGCCTCGTCGAAACCGCCCTGGAGCTTATAGCCAACTTCGATCCGGAATATCAGAAGAAAGTCCGCAACAACATTATCCTGGCGGGAGGCGGAAGCCAGATTCGCGGGCTCCGGGAGCGCTTTGAGATGAGCTTGCGGGAATACGGCCCGTGCCGGGTGAACTGCATAGAAGACCCGCTCTTCGGGGGGGCCGATGGGGCGCTTGCGCTTGCCGTGGACATGCCCGATGCGTACTGGGAGCAGAGCTGAACCGGCGGAGCCAGGATGGGGGAGGGGCTGCGCGGGATGATTTCTCGGGTGGCGGCAGACGCTTCCGGAGAGGCGTGGAAATCAGGGAAACCGCGACGGCTGTGGAGCGGCAATCGGCATCAACCGTTGCAGACCCTGTTTCTTCCCTCTTTTTTCGCCTGGTACATGGCGGAATCCGCCCTCACGAAGAGGGGCTCGGGATCTTCGTCGGATGGAATCACCTCCGTGACCCCCGAGCTCACCGTTATGGGGATGAGCCGGTCTTCATAAACGAACCGGGTGCTCTCGATCACCATGCGCACCTTTTCCGCCAGCTTGCAAGCGTTTGCCGCCGCGCTCCCCCCCAGGATCACGATAAACTCCTCGCCCCCGTACCGGGCCACGTAATCCGTCGCGCGGATGGACCCCCTGATCCTCGTGGCGATTTCACGCAGGCACCGGTCGCCGGACCGATGTCCGTAGAGGTCGTTGACCTTCTTGAAGTGGTCCACGTCTATAAGTATGAGGCTGAACGGCTGGCCGTCGCGGTGATAGCGGCGCAGCTCCTCCCGGATGCGCACCTCGTAGCCCCGGCGGTTGTGGATTCCGGTAAGGCTGTCGAGAAGCACCTCCTGCTCCAGCGCGATGGTTCGTTGCTCCATAAGGAGGATCTCTTCCCTGGATGCCTTGAGGTTCGCCTTCAGCTCCGCGATCTTTCTATTAGCCTCGCTCAGGCGCATCTTGTCTTCCCGCTGCTTCGCTTCTATCGCCGCTTTTATGTGCTGGAGCTTCGATACGATAAAGCTCCGGTCTTGAAGTCTGTCCTCGCGGTCGAAAGCCTCCTGGATTTCCACCGTGCGGGAGAGCAGGTCGGAGCGGAAATCCTCGTTGGAGCGGAATGCATCCTCGTTGAAGCCATGGTAGGCGATGAGCTGCTTTTCCATCCCGGTAAGCTGGTTTTTCACTTCCGCCAGAAGGCCGCTGGTGGTGTCCCTTTCCTCTACGGTGCGGAAAACCAGGACCCGAATCATGCCGATGAGTTCATCGCCGAGGGACACGATGCAGTCCATGGACTGGCATTCGGAGAACCGTTGTTGCAGCTCCGAGGAGCGTTGGACGGTCTCCTCCCGTGATAGCGCCCCCAGTTCTACCAGCGTCTTCTTGAAAATATCGCGGATCGGGGCAATATCGGCAGCATTCCTCCCATCCGCGCCCTTCTTGGGGGACGGGGCGTCCTGCCGGGGGGGGCTCCCATTGGAGGGACCGCCTGCCTGCATTTCGGCGCGAGAAAAAATATGAATTAAATCGTCGCGCGACGCCAGGGCATGCTTCAGCGATGGAGCGGTAAGCGGAGACCTTGTCGCCGAGAAATCCTTGAGCACCTCAATGATTGCCTCGGAGAGTATTTCAATGGGTTTCATGTCTTCCTCATTGGGAACGCTCCCCACCCGGCTCACCGCAGCGGAAGGCTCCCTGACCAAGGCGCTGTTCTACCGCGCGCAATTGGAACAGGCAACGGAGCAAACCCCTGCTCCGCCGGTCCACTCCGGAAATCGATTTCAATATGCAGTATGTTATTGCATGATAAGGTCCGAACGCGTCAGCAGCGTCCGAAATCGAGGTGATGCACTACGGCGAAGAGACACGCCTTCTTTACGTCTCCATCCAGAATTCTCCCGTTAACGGGAGCCGCAATTCTTGCTATCTTCCTGCAACGAAATTTACTGTGAAATAAGAACCCATCCACAATATATTTTGTGCAGATGTTGTCAAGCAAATATTACAGAATTGCATTCATGAAGAACTCTGGAATTCCATCTCACGCTCCGTTCCACCGCCGGAAAATATCGTGTTCGATACGGAAGCAATCGAGGGCTTTGCCGACGGTCTGCAGGACAATGTCCTCGATTGTTGCCGGTTTATGGTAAAACGCCGGAATGGGAGGGAGGATGACCGCGCCAAGCTTCGCCGCGGCCAGCATAAGCTCGAGATGTCCCCGGTGCAGCGGCGTTTCACGAACTACCAGCACCAATGTGCGCCGCTCCTTCAGCGTCACGTCAGCGGCGCGTGTGAGTAAATTCGCTCCATAGGAATGCGTGATAGCCGAGAGCGTCTTCATCGTGCAGGGAATAACCACCATCCCCAGGGTCAGAAACGACCCGCTCGCTATGGGGGCCGCAAGGTCGCTCTCATCGTAAAGCCGCCCGGAAGCATCGCGGACGTCTTCCACCGAATAGGACGTCTCTATGGCGAAATTCCGGACGGCCCCCTCGCTGAGGACCACGTGGCTTTCATAGCCGAGGCCCTTCAACGCCTTGAGGGTCTCCATGCCGTAAACGACGCCGCTCGCCCCGGTTATTCCCACCACGATCCGCCTGGAATACGGCGCATCGCATGTATCCATTTTTTACAGTCCCTCCATTCGTCTCATCGGCTACGCTTTCGTCATTCGCCATCCGGAGCTTGTACATCCGCAACCACGCAGGATGGCCCGTATTTCGCCAGGGAATTCGCTATATCCGTAAGCTCCATGAACCATTGCTGTTTCGGGCGGCGCGTCTTGAAATCCATCTCCGTGAAAGCTTCGGAAAGCGCAACCGAAGTGACGGAGCCTCCCCGAAGGCCAAAGACGCTCACATCCTCTTGAGGCGTTCCGTCCATGGCCTCCAGCAGAGCGAATGCGGCGGAAGAGCCCATCCTCGCGGCAAGGACCCGGTCGAAGGCCGAAGGCGCCCCACCCCGTTGCACGTGCCCCAAAATCGCGGTGCGCACCTGGAACTGCCCCATGCTCTCCTCCTCCAGGAGATCACGGATGAAGTTCGTCGTAAAATGCTGCGATGAGTGTTCGTTCCGCAGGTATATGACCATCCGCTTGCCTTTCTGGAAACTGCACCGCAGGTCCTCGAGGTCCTGGTTGAGTTCCGCCAGGCTGATGCGGTTTTCGGGGATGTACGCCTTTTCCGCCCCCGAAGCCAGCGCCCCCATCATGGCCAAAAATCCGCATTTCCCTCCCATCACCTCTACGATGAAAGCCCGCCGCGTCGCGCCTGCCGTGTGCCGGATCTTGTCCACGGCCTCGATGATGTTGTTGAGCGCCGTGTCCGACCCAATGCTGAATTGCGTGCAGGGCAGATTGTTGTCTATGGTCGCCGGCGCCAGCACCATGGGGATGCGGAGCGCTTCGAATTCCTCGCGGCGGCGCACCATCTCCTGAAGCTTCGTAAAGAATCCCCAACCCCCTATGGCAATGATCCCCTTTAGCTTGTAGCGTTCGATGTTTTCGGCGATCCTGGCGAGATCCCCGTCCTCGAACTCATGCCGCGCCGTGCCGATTTCCGACGATGGGCGGTTGATCCACCCGACAAGCTCGTGCCAATTGAGTTCGACGAAGTTGCCGCGAATCAGTCCGAGAAAGCCGTCCAACGCCCCGTAAACCTTGACGCCGTGATTCAGTAGGCAGCGCGCCGCGACGCTTACGGCGGCGTTCATGCCGGGGGCGTCCGCGTCGCCCGTTACGATCGCAACCGCTCCATCTTCTCGCTGTTTCTGCGCGGGGCTGATGCGGGTCAGGGTCTTTACCAGGGAAAGCGTTTTTCGGAAGCTGTCCCCCCGCAGCTCCAGGGCCCTGTCGTAATTCCCGCTTTCAATCTCCGTGCGCACCGCCTGGCTCTTTTCCACCACTTCCGTGAGCGGCGTGGCGACAACCTCATTTCGGACGAGCCCCAACATGTGGGTGTGGCGGACTTCCGGGTTGTCCACCAGTGCGTCGACGGCCGCCACCCCGAGCCGGGTGGCCATCACCCGGTCGAAAGCGGTTGGCGACCCTCCGCGCTGGATGTGGCCCAGCACGGTGAGGCGCGCATCCACCCCCAGGCGCTCGCTCAACAGCTTGCGGATTTCCTCCGAGCGGATTGGCAGTCCGTCGGCATGCCGGGCGCCTTCGGCGACGATTATCATCTGGTGCGGCCTACCGACCTGCCTGGCCTTGTCGATCGACTCGATCATCTTCTGGTGCCAGCGCAGCTCCAACTGCTCCTCGGGGACCAACACCCAGGACGCGCCGCCGGCGAGAGTGGCCATGAGCGCCAGGTAGCCGCAATGACGGCCCATTGTTTCCACAATGAAAGTCCGTTCGTGGGACGCGGCCGTGGAACTCAGATTGTCGAGTGCGCTGACGATGTGGTTTAACGCCGTATCCGCCCCGATGCTCATGTCCGTTCCGAACAGATCGTTGTCGATGGAGCCCGGAAGACCGATGATCTGGAGCGTTTCCGACGGCTGGCCCTCCGCCGGCCCGGAGCCTTCGGGCCGCGCCTTCTGGAGCTCTTCCACGTGCTCCGCCCACTCGGACGCCAGCACGTGCGCGCCCATCAGCGACCCGTCCCCGCCGATGACCACCATGGCCTCTATTCCGCACTCCAACAGATGCTGCACCGCCTCTCGGCGCCCTTCTCGCGTCCTGAACCTGTCCGATCGCGCCGTCCCTAGGAATGTCCCTCCCTTGGGGAGCACCCCTCCCACGTCTTCCCATTTCAAGGGACGCATGGAGTCGCCGCCCTTCACCAGCCCGTTGTATCCGTTGAACACCCCGTAAACCCTGATGGCGCGGTCGAGCGCTCTTCTAACGACGGCTCGCACGGCTGCGTTCATTCCGGGAGCGTCTCCCCCGCTGGTCAACACCGCTAAGGCCTTTATCATGGCTCACCCCCCCTGTTTGCTCTCGTATGCGTGTCTGCGGCGCGCCATGAGGTCCGCGCGCGTTCCGGCCTTCCGTCTTTCATTCCCCCGCGAAATACGTGAATTGCTTCCAGGAGCTGTCCGCACCCGGAGCCATTCCTTCTTTCACTTTGTCAATAATGTTCATTCTACGGAATAAGATGCAAAACATGAAGCAGGAATAGCGGCTGCCTGACGTTCATCGGCTTTTTTTGTCGTGAAAGGATTTGGAATGAAAATTGCTTGTTTTCTGCGTGATAGGTGAGATATGTTACATTCAACGGTGTGCCGCCTTTCGTATATTCTTTTGGAAGGAGGCCGGTTCAATCCGTCAACGAAAAGGGGGATGCATTATGAAATTAAGCACTCGCAACGTCATCAAAGGCAAGGTCCTTGAGGTCAAGGAAGGCATGGTTGCGTCAAAAGTCCTGCTTGACATCGGCGGCGGCAACAAAATCACCTCCATCATCACGGTGGATGCCGTCAAGGAACTGGAAATCAAGGTGGGCGACGAATTGAACGTCCTGGTGAAGGCCACCAGCGTGATGCTGATGAAAGACTAGCCGGACTCCATCCGGCGAGCCGCGCGTTTGCGCGCCCTGAACCGAATCCGAATAAGCATGGCGGCATCCGGCTCCATCCAGCCGGGCCGCCATGTGAAACTCTTTCCCTCGCATTGATCATTCCTTTTCTTTATTTTTCCGGATAAAGGCTTCCGCTCCATTGGTTCTTATCTCCCGGCCTTTCCCCTCGTATGAAGACGGGACGGCGAGATCCTCTTATAGGGCCGCAAACTGAAGCGAATGCAAACCCCAGCGAAAGTCTGAGCCCCTGTCGGGATTCGCCACGGTTCACCCTAACCTGCGTCCACCATGTAAAATCAAGGCTGAGAGGCCACTAGCCCCACAAAATAAGGGAGGAAAAATGAGTTTTTTAGCCCACAGCAAGAATGCAATTGGATTTGAGCATCCCGTGCGGCAGCACTTGGCCGAGGTGGGAAGACTGGCGAGGGAGTTCGCGGGAAGCGCGCCATGGAGTGCTGAAGCTGCCTTGGCCGGATTGCTCCACGATCTCGGAAAATACGCCGACAGATTCCAGGCGCGACTTCGCGGCGAGGACAAGGGGCTAGACCACTGGTCCGCCGGAGCATGGACGGCATTGTTTGAGCAACGTGCGGTCGCCGCGGCGCTCGCCATCCAGGGGCACCATGTGGGATTGCAGCAGGGTTCCAAGGATGCGCTGGGGCGCATGAATCCCGCGACGCTTGCCGAGCGCCACCCGCAAAAACTCGCCCTGAGCGATCCCGATCTTTCGCGCCTCAAGTCCCGTGCGGAAGCGGACGCCCTGAAGTTTGAAAAACCAGGGAAATGCGCTGTCGATACGGGGAATTTATTTGGAAATCCCATAGCCTCCATGCTCGACGTGCGAATGCTTTTTTCGTGCCTTGTGGATGCGGACTTCCTCGACACGGCGGCCCACTTCGCAGGGAAGCCGAGAGACTGCGGGCCGTCGCTCGACGCCCCAAATGCGCTGGAAGCGTTGACCCGTTATATGGAAAACTCCGTGCGCTCGGCGTCCAAGGCGGACCCGAGCGTGCTTAACGCCAGGAATGCGCTTTGGACGATGGTCGAGAACGCCGCAAACCGCGCCCCCGGATTGCTCACGCTGACCGCCCCCACCGGCAGCGGCAAGACGCTCGCCATGCTCAAATTCGCGTTGGAGCACGCGGCGAGAAACAACCTCAAGCGCATTGTCCTCGCGGTCCCGTTCCTGTCGATCATCGAGCAGACGGCGTCGATATACAAAGCCGTCTTCCGTGAGTTTCCGGATAATTTCGTGTTGGAGCACCACAGCATGGCCGGCCTCGGGGGCGAAAACGCCGATACGGACGCGGAGGAAGGCGGCGAGAAAAGCGAGAAGGAGCGCGCCCGCCGCCTGCTCGCGGAGAACTGGGACGCGCCTGTCGTCGTCACCACCAACGTTCAACTGCTGGAATCTCTCTTTTCCAACCGGCCCTCGGCCTGCCGCAAGCTCCACAACCTGATGGAATCGGTCGTCATGTTCGACGAAGCGCAGACCCTGCCGCAACACCTCGCCGTGCCGACTCTGGCGGCGCTCTCCCATCTTTCCGACGCCTACGGGTCCACGGTGCTTTTCGCGACGGCGACCCAGCCCGCGTTCGACGCGCTCGACAAGCCCGTCGCCGCCAAGGTCCCCGCCGGATGGCGTCCGGTGGAGGCGGCCCCGGACCATGCCGCGCTGTACGACGCATTGCGAAGGTATGAGGTAAGCTGGCCGGAAGAGGGGGAAAAAACCGCGTGGTCCGAGCTTGCCGAAGAAATCCGTGGGGAGCGTCAGGCGCTTTGCGTGGTGAATCTCAAGGGGCATGCCCAGGCGCTCCTTGATGGGCTTGAAGGTGACGACGCTGTGTTTCACCTCTCGACAAATCTTTGCCCGCTGCACCGCCGCGCCGTGCTGGAAGAAATCCGAGGGCGGCTCGCCAGGAATCAGCCCTGTCGCCTCATATCCACGCAGTGCGTGGAGGCGGGCGTGGACGTGGATTTCCCTGTCGTCTACCGGGCGCTCGCGCCGCTCGACGCCATAGCCCAGGCCGCTGGGCGCTGCAATAGGGAAGGGCGGCTTCTGGATGACGACGGCGCACGCGCGATGGGCGCGGTGCGGGTGTTCGATCCCGATGTGACCGGCGACTACCGCAAGCGCTATCCGACGCGGGCCTACTTCCAGGCGGCGGAAGTCACCCGGAGCATGCTGACTGGCGCGCGGATGTCCGGGTCGAACGGCCTCGACCTCAACGACCCGCGGGTCTTCCGCGATTATTACCGGAAGCTCTACGATCTGAGCAAGCCGGAATCCCAAAACCCTGAACTCACGAATGCCCTTACGGGCGTGGACTTCGCCCGCGTTGCCAGCGAATACCGGCTGATCGACCAGTCCACGATACAAGTGCTGGTTCCCTATGAAAAACATCGGGAATTGTTCGACGAGCTAAAGCGCCAGCATCTCGATGAAGGTATCGACGCCAAGTGGATAAGAAAAGCACAGGGGCTCGCGGTCAGCGTTTTCCGGCCCAAGATGGATCACCCCGCCTGGGGAGTCCTGATTCCCGCAACGGTTCGCTACGGAAAGAAGCCTTCGGATGAGTGGTTTATCCTCGATGAATCATATTGTGAGTGCTATAAGAATGTATTTGGGTTGCAGTTGCCTCAGTCGCAGTTGATTATGATCGCCTGACGAAAGGAGGAGTGCGTGAGCAGAAAGACTCACACCCTGGAAGTCTGGGGGGATTTGGCATGCTTTTCCAGACCGGAGATGAAAGTGGAACGCTTCAGCTATCCGGTGATTACGCCGTCCGCCGCGCGGGGAATATTCGACGCCGTTTATTGGGAAGGAGTGCGTGAAGCCAAAAGCATGAAGCCCTACTTCCACTGGCAGGTGGAGCGGATAGAAGTGTTGGAGCCTCCGCGCTACATTGCCTTGCGGCGCAACGAGGTGAAAGGAATTGTCCCCGGTGCGGCCAAGCTCAACAAGTGGATGCGCGGGACCGACCCCCCGGAGGCGCTATGGGCCGATGGCGACGACCCCACGACGGGCCGCACTCAGAGGCAGACCATGGCGCTCAAGAACGTCAGGTACCGGTTGACCGCCCGGATCATTCCCAAGAAGCAGTTTTCGGCCCCGGAGCAGGTCAACAAGTTCGACAGCATTTTCGAGCGGAGGGCCAGGCAGGGCAAGTGCTTCCAGCAGCCGTTCTTCGGGTGCAGCGAGTTCCCGGCTTTTTTTGAATACGTGGAGTCCATGGAGGGGCAAAAACCCCCGGCGCCCATGAACCAGCATATCGGCTGGATGCTTTACGACGTCTTCGACCTGCGGCGGGAAACCGTGAGCGACGGCAAGCCGTTCATATCGGTTTTCGACGCCCATGTGGTCAATGGAGTGCTGGAAATCCCGCCTTTCGAGAGCGACAGGGTGCGGAAGCCGGAAAGGGGCGCGTCCGATGCTGAATACTCTGGTTGAGTACGCCGGGAAGCACCTCGATTCGGAGCCCGGCTTCACCACCCGGATGGTGCGGTGGCTGGTGGAGATATCGTCCGAGGGAAAGCTCATCAACGTCCTGCCGATTGGCGAGGACAAGGGGGAGCAGACCCCGCGCTGTCCGGAAATGCATAACATGAACGCCGGGGGCCGCGCGCATTTCCTCGTGGAGTCACTCCAGACCGTGGCGCTTTTATTCAAAGCGGATGAGGACGAAAAGAAAATCTCGGGTTCTAAGGAAAAACGCTCATTTTACACCGGCATGCTGCGCCAGGCTGCGTCTGCCGCGCCCATACTGCATCCGCTGGAGCTTTTCCTGGATGCCCCCGATCAAGTGGAGCTTTTGCGATCCCGTCTTGTAGCCGAGAAAGCGAAGCCGAGCGACTGGATGCGCTGGAGCATAGACGATGCCAACCCCCTTGAGGACGCTGCCGTGCTCGACTGGTGGCGAAACTGGCGCCAGAAGGACCTGGGAAGAGGCGAGGCAGAGGAAGAGCCCAAGCGGCCCAAGAAAGGCGCTAAAAACTCCCGGAAGTCACCGGACTCCGGAATGGTGTGCTTCCTCTCCGGTGAAGTGACGCCGCCGCTGCCGACGCAGCCAAAAATCACGGGACTTTCTGGCGTGGGAGGGCTCGGGACCGGAGACGTCATGGTCGGGTTCGACAAGGCGGCGTTCTGTTCGTTCGGGCTCGAACAGGCGAGCAACGCGGCCATGGGAGAGCGGTCCGTCCGAAAGTACGTGGACGCCCTCAACCATCTGGTCAAAAACGACTCCCGCAAGCTTGCCAACGCGCTGGTGGTCCATTGGTACAAGGAGTCTGTTTCTAAGGAAAACGACCCACTGGCGTTTCTCACGGAGCCGCCGGAGACGACCGAAGGCGCCGCGCTCCAGTCTGCGCGAGAGATCCTCGATGCCATGCGCAAGGGGCTGCGGCCTGTTCTACCGGACAATCGGTACTACGCCATGACGGTTTCCGGCGCCGCGGGGCGGGTCATGGTGCGCGACTGGATGGAGGGGAGCTTCGAAGAACTGATTGAGAGAATAGATCAATGGTTCTCCGACCTCGACATTATTGCCAGAGACGGAGGAAAATGGGCGAAGGAGCCCAAATTCATGGCTGTATGCGGCGCCATGGTTAGAGAACTGAAAGACCTGCCCGCTCCGACGGCGGCGACGCTATGGCGCGTCGCTCTGGCTGGTCTGCCGATTCCCCAGCCCTTTATTGCACAGGCAATGGCCCGCTTCCGAGCCGATCTGATTGAAGACAAGCCTTTCAACCACGCCCGCATGGGCCTTATCAAAGCGTACTTCATTCGCAAAGGAGATCAGTGCATGGACGATTACCTCAACAAGGAGCATCCCGAACCGGCCTACCAGTGCGGCAGACTGTTGGCGGTGCTGGCAAGTTTGCAGCGCGCCGCCCTGGGCGACGTCGGCGCGGGCGTCGTGCAACGCTATTACGTCGCGGCCAGCCAGACGCCGGGCCTCACCCTCGGGAGGCTCTTCCACAACGCCAAAAACCACCTGAACAAGTTGGAAGGCGGGCTGGCCTTTTGGTATGAAGGCCAGATAGCCGAAATCATGAGTCGGATTCGGGACCGCATTCCTTCTACCCTGAACCTGGACCAGCAGAGCCTTTTCGCCCTCGGATATTACCAGCAGATCGCCGCCAACCGCGCGGGAAAAACCAATAATGCCGATGAAGCCGCCAAAGGAGACAATGAATGAGCATCGAGAACCGCTATGAATTCCTCTTTCTTTTCGACTGTGAAAACGGCAACCCGAACGGCGACCCCGATGCGGGCAACAGCCCGCGCATCGACCCGGAGGACATGCACGGCCTCGTCTCCGACGTGGCGATGAAGCGCCGCGTTCGGAACTTTATATTGGAAAAATACGGCGCGGACATAGCGGCGGCTTCCCCCAACGCCATCTATGTGCAACATGCAACCAACCTGAACAAGTACATCACCGTGGCCCATGAAAAGACGGACGGCAAGCCGGAAGGCGGAGGCAACCGAAACCAAGTCGAGAGCGCGCGCGACTGGATGTGCAAGACATTCTTCGATGTGCGCGCATTTGGCGCGGTGATGAGCACCGGCGCCAACGCCGGTCAGGTGCGCGGGCCGGTGCAGTTTTCCTTTGCGCGCTCGGTCGATCCGATATTGCCTATGGATATTTCCATCACACGTATGGCTGTTTCCGAAAAGGTAAAGAATGCCAAGACGAGTGCGGATTACGAGAAGTATGAAAGCGAGCAGGAGGAAGACAAACTCCGCACCATGGGGCGCAAGGCGCTCATCCCTTACGGCCTTTACGTCGCAAAGGGGTTCATCAGCGCGAATCTCGCCAGGGGGACCGGTTTTTCCGACGGCGACCTCGCCAACCTGTGGGAAGCTCTGCTCAATATGTACGACCACGACCGCTCGGCGAGCAAGGGGATGATGTCGTGCCGCGGCCTCTACGCATTCAAGCACGTCGGGACGGATAGCGACCCGAACCAGCGTGTCAAGCAGGCCATGCTCGGGTGCGCTCCCGCCCACAAGCTGCTCGACGCGGGCGCCATCATCGACGTCGTCCGAAAAAACGCCGCATCCCCGCGCAGCTTCAGCGACTATGAGGTGGTGGTCCATAGCGACCGGCTGCCCGCGGGCGTGGAGCTGCTGGAGCTATGAGCGGGGTTTTTCAGGACAGCGTGGAGCCGGTCGCCGTCTCCGCGCTGAACCAATACGCCTATTGCCCTCGCCGTTGCGCCCTGATCTTCATGGACCAGGAATTCGAGGACAACATCCACACGCAGCAGGGGACCGGCGAGCACGAGAGGGTCGATCAGACGTTCCATGTTTGCGACGTCGAAGGGGTGCGCCTGGAATACGCCCTCCCGATATGGTCCCGGCGCCTGGGGCTTTCGGGGCGGTGCGACGTGGTGGAGTTCCGCCCGGACGGCTCGGTCTATCCCGTGGAATACAAGCACGGGAAGAAGCGCAAGTGGCTGAATGACGATCTGCAGCTTGCGGCCCAGGCGCTCTGCCTTGAGGAAATGCTCAACATTCGCATCGACAAGGGCGCCATCTTCCACAAGGGCTCGATGCGTCGCCGCGAAGTCTCGTTCACGGAGGAGTTGCGGCGTCAAACGGAGGAAACGGCGGCGGCGGTTCATGCGCTGCTCTCCTCGGGGAGTCTGCCACCGCCTATCAACAACCAGCGCTGTCCGGAATGTTCGCTTAGGAATGTGTGCATGCCCTCGGTGGTGGCGGACAAGGCGAAGAACCGCAGGGCGGCGCGTGAGCTGTTCACAACCTGAAGAGGGGGCATGCCGAAAAAGGGCGGAATGTGGGGCGTCGGCCAAGGACGCCCCGGCGCGTTTCCCTGCCGATAGTTCGGAGGCCAAGAGGGCGAATAGAACGCGGTGTTCCAAACGGGCGCGAATGACCGTGCGCCCGCCCTCCTTGGACAAGCGAGGATTGAAGCCATGAAACAACTCCTCAATACGCTGTATGTCATGACCCAGGGGGCTTATCTCTCACTGGACCATGAAACGTTGCGGGTGGAAGTGGAAGGGCAGCTGAAAATGCAGGCGCCTCTCCACCATCTGGGGTCCATAGTAACCATGGGCAACGTCATGATGAGCCCGTTCCTGCTCGGCAGGTGCGCCGATGACGGGCGCGACGTGGTAATTCTCGACCGCAACGGGCGCTACAAATGCCGGATGGTCGGCAAGACCACCGGCAACGTCCTCCTGCGGCAGGCGCAGCATCGGACGGTGATGGATGAATCGAGGGCGGTGGCGCTTGCCGCCGCCATGACGGCGGGTAAAGTGAAAAACGCCCGTAATGTATTGATGCGAAGCGCCCGCGAGGCCGCGTCGGAAGAGGAGGCTGCTCGGTTGCGCGGCTCTGCCGAGGTGCAGGCTGGCGTTCTGACCCAGCTCAGGGGCCCCCGCGACGCGGACCATATTCGGGGACTGGAGGGTGAGGCGGCAGCGGCCTACTTTGACGTTTTCACGCTCATGATGAAGCCGGAAGCAAGGGAGACCCTCCCGATGCGGGGGCGCAATCGCCGTCCGCCGCGAGACCCTGTCAATGCACTGATATCATTTCTTTATACATTGCTCTTGAACGATTGCATCAGCGCCTTGGAAGGGGTCGGGCTCGACCCGCAGGTGGGGTTCCTGCACGTTCCCCGTCCTGGAAGACCATCGCTGGGTCTTGACATTATGGAAGAATTCCGCGCGTTTTCAGCCGATCGGCTGGCGATCACTTTGATGAACCGCAAGCAGGTGACAAAGGACCATTTCGAGCCGCGCCCTGGGGGAGCAGTCTACCTGAACGAAAAAGGACGCAAGGAAGTCGTGACCGCATGGCAGAAACGCAAGCAGGAAGAGACGACGCATCCGCTGTTGACTGAAAAGGCGCCCGTTGGCCTGTTGCCGCACATACAGGCCCGTTTGCTCGCACGCCATTTGAGAGGGGACCTGGAAGCGTATGTCCCATACATACACCCATAAAGGAGGAGGAATGTGGGTCGTTGTCTGCTACGACGTCAACACCGAAACGAATGAGGGCAAGCGGCGTCTGCGAAGAGTCGCTCAGGTTTGCAAAAATTATGGGCAGCGGGTCCAGAAGTCGGTCTTTGAATGTGAGGTGAACGAAATGCAGTTCGATCGCCTGCGACGCAGCCTGTTGAAGGAGGTGGAACTGGAACAGGACAATCTTCGGCTATACCGCCTGACCGAACCTCGGGACAGTCGCGTGGAGGAATACGGTTCTACCAAGACTGTGCTGTTTAATGAAGAAACGCTTATGGTATAATGCAGAGAGTGGAGCAGGGCCGAGTGCCGCGCGAACCATGAGCATTTGAAAAATAAGGGGGGATTCGCGATGTTTAAATTTCAAGTAGTTAGAGCATATAGAGTAATGAAGAGGGTTGCTCTTGGGTGCTCGTTTCGCCGGGTTCGCGAAATACATGGAGTAAGGGGCTGAAAAAACGGCCTTTTTGAAACATACCGTGCGCCCGTCCGCCATGGACGGGCGAGGATTGAAACTTGCATAAAGCTCATGCGTCCGACACTCTTGAAATAGTGCGCCCGTCCGCCATGGACGGGCGAGGATTGAAACTCCGATACGAACGACCAGGCGAAGGGATTTACTCGTGCGCCCGTCCGCCATGGACGGGCGAGGATTGAAACTCTAACAGGCTGGAAATCTTGGTGCAGTACGGTTTCGTGCGCCCGTCCGCCATGGACGGGCGAGGATTGAAACCCCCTTAACCCTTGACATGCCTGAGTCCTCCTCCCGTGCGCCCGTCCGCCATGGACGGGCGAGGATTGAAACATGGGAGACGTCATGGCGGAAGGGAGGGATGTGGCGTGCGCCCGTCCGCCATGGACGGGCGAGGATTGAAACCAATTCTTATCCCGTGCAAGTAATGATTTCCCTTGTGCGCCCGTCCGCCATGGACGGGCGAGGATTGAAACGCTCGGATCGGACGCCGCCGGTGTCATCAGCAAGTGTGCGCCCGTCCGCCATGGACGGGCGAGGATTGAAACATCCGATCTCTGACTTTTTGCCTCCGATTTCCGTGTGCGCCCGTCCGCCATGGACGGGCGAGGATTGAAACAAGGGCTATGGCAAGAACGGAGAGCCTCTCGGACGTGCGCCCGTCCGCCATGGACGGGCGAGGATTGAAACTTGCCATAGCCCTTGACGAGGAGCGCCTGTAGCACGTGCGCCCGTCCGCCATGGACGGGCGAGGATTGAAACCAAGGCCCACAAGGAAACGCTTGACCAGAAGGCGCGTGCGCCCGTCCGCCATGGACGGGCGAGGATTGAAACTCGATGGCTCCTGTGAGTTGGAGGATACGCCCTGCGTGCGCCCGTCCGCCATGGACGGGCGAGGATTGAAACATCGAGGAGAGCCACCGGCTGCACCACATGACGCTCGTGCGCCCGTCCGCCATGGACGGGCGAGGATTGAAACGTATGGGATCGGGCGAGGGCCAAGACTGTCGAGGCGTGCGCCCGTCCGCCATGGACGGGCGAGGATTGAAACCCAGAACAAAAACGACTTGGTTCGGGACGGCATCGGTGCGCCCGTCCGCCATGGACGGGCGAGGATTGAAACTAAGGATGATTTCGCGGCAGCCTACCTCAGGAAGTAGTGCGCCCGTCCGCCATGGACGGGCGAGGATTGAAACATATTGCCACCATCCCATTCTCATAATCGGCATGAGTGCGCCCGTCCGCCATGGACGGGCGAGGATTGAAACCAAATTACTACCTTGTGTCGTCGCCCGTTCCTAACGAGTGCGCCCGTCCGCCATGGACGGGCGAGGATTGAAACCCCTGAGTCTCTGGCCGCTCCCCACGATTCAGCGCGTGCGCCCGTCCGCCATGGACGGGCGAGGATTGAAACGAAGATTTGTATATGATTCAT
>CALFXO010000183.1 GCA_937958025.1 uncultured Syntrophobacteraceae bacterium | reverse complement strand
CTCCGCTGCGCGTCGTCGAAATAGGCCGGGACCGTGACAACGACTTTTTCAACACGCTCCCCCAACCGCTCCGAAGCCTGTTCCACCAGGAATTTTAAAATGAACGAAGAAATCTCCTCGGGGGAAAAGCTCTCCTTTCCCACAGAGATTTTCGCATCCTTCCCCATCAGCCTTTTGACCGACGAAACCGTCAACTCCGGGAAAGCAGCCCTGCGGTTCCTCGCCTGTCGCCCTACAACGTAGCCGCCTCCATGAGGATCGAAGCTCACCACGGACGGAACGATCGCCAGGCCCTCCTCAATCGTGATGGCCTCGGGCGTTCCATCGCGGAGAAAGGCGATGACGGAATTGGTAGTGCCTAGATCTATGCCGCAAACACTCGGTTTCATGACTGATCCCTTCCTGACGGTATGAACGTCGAGTCGCCGGACTCGCCGATTATGACCTTCGCCGGCCGCAAAACCTTTCCGTCCCGAACATACCCCGGCTGAACCATCTCGAGAATCTCCAGAGATTCCGATCCGGGACTTCGGTTGATCACCGCTTCGTGCACCCTCGGATCGAAAGGCGCGCCTTCCTCCATGATTAGATCGAGACCGGCGGAAGCGGCGAAACGCTCCAATTTCCTGAGCACCATGCTTAAAACCTGCGCATGCTGGCTGGACATCAGTCCTGGGTTCCGGAACGCTCGGTGGAGGTAAAAAATCGCATCACAAAGCTCAATCATCGCTTCGACGCTCTCGGGCTCTTTCTGGGCCAGAGCCTGTTGCTCCCGATGCACTTCCTCGATCATAATCCCTTGTTTTCGAAGAAGTTTCTTGACACCCTGAAATTCTTCCAGCACGACGCGCCGAGTCTCTTCCTCATCTTGGCGCCTGCGCTGAAATAGCTTGAAATTGTTAAACATTACAGTGAGATCCCCACACGTTTAGCATTCCACCTATAATGATAGCCAGTGCTTCCCGAGCCGCCAGATCTGTCGGTGCAGGGACTGCCCATTGACATCCCTTCCTCGCACGCCCCAAGTCGATGCACGCATCATTATCCTACTACACTCGATTCCCCAGCCGCAAGCCCAAGACTTGCATCGCAGCAGTTATCATTTTGACCCTGCCTGGTGGGCATGGATGCTCTTCGTCGGGCCAAACTACTCACGATAGTGGTGATCGAGCGCTATCGGCGGCTGTCTTGGAGGCTAGAAGTGGCGCTGCGCTCCTTTCAAAATCCAAAATGAGAATTGCTGCGCCGCACCGCATCCCCGTTGACTTCCCCAAAAGAATTCATATAATGACCGGGTGGTCATTTGAAATCACGGATTCACCGAGTCATGAAACGGGGAAGCATGTCCGCGCGAGAAACATTCAAAAACCTGGAAGCCGCGAAGCAACGCAAAGTCCTTGACGCCGCGATCGACGAGTTCGCCGACCACGGGGTGCGCGAGGCGAGCATGAACCGCATGGTGCAGAAGCTCGGCATCGCCAAGGGGTCGCTATTCCAGTACTTCGGCAACAAGGACGGCCTCTTCCACTTCATCTTCGACTACGCGGTGGAACTGGTGCGCCAGTCCCTCCGGCAGGTGAAGCGGGAGACGGCGGACGCCGATTTTTTCGAGCGCATTCACCGGAGCCTCCTCGCCGGAATCCACTTCATAGACAGCCATCCCCGGATCTATCGCATTTACCTCAAGATGATCTTTCAGGAGGATTTTCCCCTGCGCGCCCAATTCCTCCAGCAGGTGCATCTTTTTTCGGGGGAATACCTCCGTCCGTTTGTGGAAGCCGGGGTGGCGAAAGGGGAGCTGCGCCGCGACGTCGACGTCAATACGACGGTCTTTATGCTGGACGCCCTGATGGACAGGTTTCTCCAGGCGTATAGCGTCTCTTTCCTCGATGCGGGCGCGGGGCTTTACCGGGCGCCGGAAGCCGAGGTGGAGCGCAGGGCGAGGGAGCTGGTGGACCTTCTCCGCCGGGGCCTCGGCCAGTGCGCCGCGGGCGAATTAGAAGAACAATCGGGGCCTTGACACAGGAGTTTCTTGCGGGATGCTGGATTACGGTTGGTGCAAACGGATAGGGTTGGGTGAGATTTACGACAAGGTCGAAGCCGGCGAGCGGTTGAGCCTGGAGGACGGAGAGCGGCTTTTTGAATGTCCCGACGTCCTGGCGGTCGGCGCGCTGGCTCACAGGGTGCGGGAGCGCCTCCACGGGAGCGCGACGTACTATGTCATGAACCAGCACATCAACTACTCCAACGTCTGCGTGAACGGGTGTCTCTTTTGCGCCTTTGGCCGCGAGGAGGACGACCCGCTGGCGTTCCAGCTCTCCCTTCCAGATATCCTCGACAAGGTCCGCGCGCGCATGGACGATCCGCTCACGGAAATCCACATAGTGGGCGGATGCCATCCGAAACTGCCCTTTTCGTTCTACGAAAGCGTCCTGCGGGAAATAAAGGCGCTGCGCCCATCGGCCTTCATCAAGGCGTTCACCGCGGTCGAAATCGCGCATTTCGCGAGGGAGGAAGGGGTCTCCACCGCCGAAATCCTACGCAGACTCAAGGATGTCGGCCTCAACATGCTGCCCGGAGGAGGCGCGGAGGTGTTCAGCCCGAGGATCAGAAAACGTCTCTGCCCCGGCAAGCTGGACGGCGAAGGTTGGTTGCGCGTGGCCCGCGAGGCCCACGAGATGGGAATAAAGACCAACGCGACCATGCTCTACGGCCATATAGAAACTTACCAGGAGCGCATCGAGCACATGGACGCCCTCCGCAGGCTACAGGACGAAACCGGCGGATTCGTCTGCTTCATCCCCCTCCCCTTCCAGCCGGACAACACGAAAGTGCACGGCGTGAAGCCCACCACCGGCGTTGACGACCTCAGAAACACCGCCGTGAGTCGTCTGATGCTCGACAACATCCCCCACATCAAGGCGTACTGGGTCATGCTGACGGTGAAGCTCGCCCAAGCGGCGCTCTATTTCGGCGCGGACGACTTCGACGGCACCGTGATCGAAGAGAAAATCGGCCACATGGCGGGTGCGCAATCCGACCAGGCCTTGACCCGGTCCGAACTCGAGCGGATCATCCGGGATGCGGGCCTTACGCCCGTTGAGCGCAACTGCTTTTTCGAGCCCGTGCAAGGCAGCGGCGGCAATCATTTGAAGGACCAGCGGCCGGGCCGCTAAAGCCTTTCCGTTTCGCTGTTTCACTGTGAGGCCGCGGGACAGACTCTTGAGGATCACCCAACATGAGCATGCAGGACGTCGTTTCAAAGGTGGAGCGCGGAGAGCGCATCGATTTCGGGGAAGCAGAGAAGCTTTACGCAAACGCGGACTTTCACGCGCTCGGCCATATGGCCCACGGCGCGCGCCTCGCCAAACACCCTGAACCCTATGTAACTTACGTAGTCGACCGCAATATAAATTATTCAAACATCTGCGTGTGCGGCTGCCGTTTCTGCGCCTTTTACAAGACCTTGGGGCAGGAAGGAGGCTACGTCATCAGCCGGGAGGAGCTGGCGGAAAAAATCGAAGAGACCATCGCCCTCGGCGGAACGCAGATCCTTATGCAGGGCGGCCATCACCCAGACCTCGACCTTCCCTTCTACGAAGGCATGCTGCGCTTTATCGCCAAAAGGTTCCCCTCGATCCACATCCACGCCTTCTCGCCGCCGGAGATCGTGCATTTCGCGAAGCTGAACGGACTCGACGTCCCGACGGTCATCGCCCGCCTGCGGGCGGCGGGGCTCCACTCCATCCCCGGGGGCGGAGCGGAGATACTGGTCGAATCGGTCCGGAGCAGGGTTTCGCCCAACAAGTGCACCCCCGCCGAGTGGCTCGGCGTGATGGAGGAGGCGCACAGGCAGGGGCTTCGGACGACCGCCACCATGATGTTCGGACACGAGGAAGCGCCGGAGGACCGGCTGGAGCACCTCTTCGCGCTACGCGATCTCCAGGACCGGACGGGCGGCTTTACGGCGTTCATCCCCTGGGCGTTCCAGCCAAGCAATACGGCGATTTCGGGCAGGAAGCCGGAGACGGCGGTTTCCTACTTGCGACTTCTCGCCATGTCCCGGATTGTCCTCGACAACTTCGACAACATCCAGGCATCATGGGTGACGATGGGCCCAAAGGTTGCTCAACTCGGGCTATTCTTTGGAGCGAACGATTTCGGCTCCACCATGATCGAAGAAAACGTGGTGGCGGCGGCGGGCGTGCATTTCCGCCTGTCCATCGAAGAAATCCGGAGGATCATCACGGCCGCGGGCTTCGAGCCGCGACAGCGGACGATGGCCTATGATCTCGTGGAAGCGCATGCATAGCGAACCGCCGTCCCGCCCCGTCCTCCACAGGGCCGCATGGGTCGTCCCTGTAAGCACGCCGCCGGTCCCAAACGGAGCCGTATTGGTGGGAAACGGCTTCATCCGCGCGATCGGCTCCTTCCAGAACGTGAAGGCGGAAGGCCCCGGAGACGTGGAAGTCGTCGATCACGGCGATGCGGCGATTTTTCCCGCTCTCGTGAACACGCACACTCACCTGGAGCTGACGGGCCTGGAAGGCGTCATTCCGCTGCCGCAGCCGAGCTTCCGCGCGTGGCTCGGTGAGCTTTTCGCCCGGCGGTCGAAGCTCCCGCAAGACCCGGAGGGATCTGCCATCGCAAAGGGACTGCAGCTCCTCGGCGCGGGCGGCGTCGCGCTCTGCGCCGACGTCACCAACGGCGCGGGCTTCGGGATGCGGACGGACGGGGCATTGCCGGAGCGTATGGTGTTCCCGGAGGCGCTCGGCTTCAACCGGGAGAGCCTTGAAACGGCGCTCGATCCAGCCATGCTGCGCGCCATCGAAGCCATGGACGCGGACCCCATGGATAGCGAACGCCTCGGCATGGCCGCGCACGCCTGCTATTCCACATCGGGGGCGCTCATCGCCGCAGTCAAGCGCTGGACAGCGCAGCGGGGAAAGATTTTCAGCATCCACGCCGCCGAACACATGGAAGAGATGGAGTTTTTGCACAGCGGCTCGGGCTTTTGCCGCGAGCTGCTCGAAGCCCTCGGCAAATGGGATTCGGACTGGGCGCCGCCGCGTACGACGCCGGTGCAGCACCTCGATCGCCTCGGGGTCCTCGACCGCCGCACGATTCTCGTGCACGCGGTTTACCTCACCAATGAAGACTGGGAGACGGTCGCGGCGCGCGGGTGCTCCATCTGCTTCTGTCCCCGCAGCAACCGGAGCATCGGGTCGGGGAGGGCGGACGTCGGGAAAGCGCTGTCATGCGGCCTCTTGCCGGCGCTCGGGACCGACAGCCTCGCGAGCAACACCGATCTCAGCCTCTTCGCCGAAGCGGCGAACGCACTCGACGGCTACCCGGATGTTTCGCCCCAGGCGGCGCTTGCCATGGCGACCCTGGGAGGGGCCCGTGCGCTCGGGCGCGGCGGCCATTTCGGAAGCATCACACCGGGAAAGAGGGCGGCGCTCCTCGCGGCGCCCATTCAGCCCTCGACGGCCCCACGCAGCGGCGGCGTCGAGGAAGCGATCATTCACAGAGGAGCAGAGGGAGAATGCCAATGGGTCAGCCGCCCCTGAATAAGCCGCTGAATAAAAAACTGCGCTTGGGCAGAATCGAATTCTTGAACGTCCTGCCGCTCTATTATCCGCTGGAAGCCGGGATGACGCCGCACGATTTCGAGGTGATCCAGGGGCCCCCGGCCATGCTGAACGATCTCGCCGCACGCGGGGAGCTCGACGTCAGCGTCGTGTCTTCCATAGAATACGCCCGGAACGCGGAGCGGTATTTCCTCCTCCCCGACCTTTCGATAAGCTGCAATGGCCCGGTCGGGAGCGTCATTTTCCTGAGCCGCGAGCCCATCGAAAACCTCGCCGGCAAGAAAATCATGCTGACGACCCAATCGCACACCTCCGTGGCGCTCCTCAGGATGCTTTTCCTGCTACGGTTCGGCATCGAGGTCGAATTCGAGTCCGGAAGCGCGAGCGCGGCCCTTGCAAGAGGCGAGCTTCCCCTCGCGCTCCTCACCATCGGCGATGAAGCCCTCCGCCTCCGCACCCACGAAAGCTATCCCTACCGGATGGACCTCGGAGAAGCTTGGCGTTCCTGGACGGGGCTCCCCTTCGTTTTCGCGACCTGGGTGATCCAGCGCAAGTCCGTCGAGGAATGGAACGGCCATCTCGAATCGGCCATCAACAGCCTTTTCCTCGCCAAGAAGTGGGGCTGTTCGCACATAGACGTCATCTGCCGCGAGGCGGCCAAGCGCGGCCCGCTCGACTACGACCAGCTCCAGGAATACTACAGGGGGCTCGGATACAATCTCGACGCGGGCGAACAGGCGGGCCTGCGGCTCTTCTTCAGCCGTCTGGTGGAGATAGGGGAAATCCGGGAAATCCCCTCCATGGAAATATACTCCCCGCTGCGCTCCGTCGCATAAGGACAAGGGTGTAAGAATCTCTATCGTTGCAGAGAAGGCCTTGACGGCGTCTCGTCCGTGCGGTATATATCGTCTCGGTCGGCAGTTCACCGAGGCGTCGCCGCCCCGCGAGGGGTGCTAAACCTGCCGCGATTCCCTATTCGACCGGACACGTTATCCAGCGCCGCGTCGGAAGACGGCGACCACCGACATTCCCACCAGGACCGGCGCGCTTAGCGAGGATAAGCGATGTCCAGAACTCTTTTACCTTTCCATTCCCATGACATTTCCGCTCTGGCCAAGTCTATCAAGGGCCAGCTCTCCCACTGCGAGTCAGAGCCGAGTCACCTCGAGATCCTGAACATTCTCGCGCGAGCCAACGGCTACCGGAACTTTCAGCATTACCGGGCGCAGCTTGCCGCACGGGAATCGCTGGAAAGCCAGTCTCCCGCCCCCCCGCCGGAGCCCGTCGACTTCGTCCGCGTAAAGCGCCTGCTTCGCATGTTCGACGCCGAAGGAATGCTCGCCCGTTGGCCGTCCAAACGCGGCCAGCAGGAGCTTTGCCTCTGGATCATATGGTCGAGGTTGTCCCCCCGACGCGTCTACTCGGAAAAAGAGATCAACCAGGTGCTCAAGGACAACCACAGGTTCGGCGACCACACGCTGCTGCGGAGATGGCTCTGTGATTACAGAATGATGGAGAGAACCCGAGACGGTCGCGAATATCGCCGGATCGAAAAACGCCCCCCGGTGGAGGCCGTTGAATTGATCCGCCTATTGCGGACGCCTGATGCGGTGTAGAGCCGCTGCAATATCCAATCGATGAACACCCGGGCGACGTCGTCGCCCGGGCCTCCCACCAATTGAGCGTCCTTTGACCTCGTTATGAACCTAGCTTGCCATAGCTGTTGGAGCGGCTGAAAAGCAATATGAAACGGGCATTGCTGCTGACAAAAGGGATATAGATGTAGAACTGATCGTTTCGGATGGTGTATTTTTGCAGGATTTCGACTTTCTCTCCCGAGAAGAATCGCTTCAAGTAATCGCAATCAAAATTTGGAGTGCAAGAGAAGAAGGCCGGGTTATATATGTTTTTTCCCATACTGTTCACGGAATAGTATGCAAGCTCGTAAAACGCCAGTTTATCGCCAAATTCTCCCGAATAGATCACTCTCAGATTCGGAAGGCCGCTCCGCTGCTTTTGTAGAAAGTCGCGAATATCTATGATTCTCTTGTAATCCTCCGGGCGCCCAGACGCAAGCAGCGCCCCGATCTCCTGCAAGAGCCCTTCGTTTTCATTCAAGACCTCATCGGCCTGCGCGCGCACCACGCCCAGGTATTTTTCCTTTGAATGATATTCGCCTACAAAAATGAGACAAACCAGAGCGGCGGCCACCGCAAAGAAAGCTATGAACCATCTCCTCAATGCAGTCCCCTTTGGAGCTGTCGCAAGCTCGGCGATTCTAGCGTCGGCGATCAGGCTGATGTTCATCGCCACATTCAGCAGAACCAGGATCCCCGCCGCGCCGATCAATCCCGCAAAGGCTGCAAACAGCATGGACGTGGTGGTCTCGCGAAAGGGATTGATTTGCAGCCCCGTGCATATGACGAGCACCAGCAGGCCCATCAGGAATAGCGATGTGACGAATGTGAGCAGGGATAGCGTAACATTGGCGAGTTGAGCTTTAGTCTCTGTTTTCATTCCATCCTCTCTCTCGTAATAGGACCAGCCACGGAAGACCGAGCGAAAGCTGACAAGAAACAGGTCAGCGCTTTTCTCGCATCGATAATGGAGTCGCGCCGGGCGGAAAGCTTCCAATAGTTTTTACGACCGGCACACCCCGCACCGCTTGCACCCCGTGTCTCCTGGCTTGCATTCGGGGGTCTCCCTGGCTTCGATCGCTCGCTGCAACTCATCCCACAGATAGCCCCGTTTCACACCGTTGTCGATGATTTCCCACGGGAAAACCTCGTCCCGCCCCCTCTCGCGGAGCACCCAAAAGTCAGGATTATGCGGCGACCTCTTCAGCGCCTGCGTCCACGATTCCTCCCCGAACAACACGCGCTCGATCAACTCCCCCGTCCTCCGGTCCCCCCTTGCCAGCAGCGCCTGAATGTAGGACCACTTCGGCATGTCGAAATGCACCCGCACGTTGGGGACTTTCCGAAGCGCCGCCTGAATCCTCTTTGCCCCTTCCTTCAGCGCGCCCGCCCCCGCGAACGGCAGCCACTGGAATGGCGTGAAGGGCTTCGGGATGAACGAGTTGACGCTCAGCGTTATCGACCCCATCTGCTTGCGCCCCCGGCTCTTGCTGAGGACGTGGTGCTTGATCCCCTTCGCGAGTTCCACTATCGCATCGATGTCTTCTTTCGTCTCTGTCGGCAGCCCGATCATAAAATACAGCTTGAGACTCAGTATGCCCGCTTCCGCGAGCTGCTCCGCCGCCGCGTAAATCTGCTCGACGCTCAAGTGCTTGTTGATGACCCGGCGGAGGCGCTCCGACCCGGCTTCCGGCGCGATGGCCACGGCCTGCCGTCGGCTTGCCCCAAGCGCCGTGAGGATGTCCGGCGTTATGGCGTCAGCCCTAAGCGACGAGAACGACAGCGACGCCCCTGCCTCGACGAGCGCTCCGCAGAGCGCATCCACTTCCGGGTGGTCGGAGACGGCGGCGCTCACCAGCCCCACGCGCGGGGTTTCTTCCAAGCCGCTTTCCCTCGCCGCCTCCACGAGCCTTTCTGCCGAATGGCACCTTGGAGGCCGGTAGGCGAACCCCGCCGCGCAGAACCGACACCCCCTGCCGCACCCCCGCCCGATTTCCAGCAGAGTCATGTCGCCGAACTCCGTATTCGGCGTAAGGACGGCGGTCCGGCAGGCGGAGTGGTCCGCAAGATCCGCCTTCCTGTGGATGATCCGCTCCGGAATCCCAGCCACAGTCGGCTCCATCGCCTCGATCGCCCCATCCGGCCCGTAGACGACCTTATAAAGAGACGGGACGTAAACGCCGGGAACCGCCTGCGCCAGCGCCCGTAGCGTCTCGGGACGGGGCGCGTCTTCGGCTAGCAGCGCATCCCTTAGCGGCTCGAAATCCGCGAGCAGCGCTTCCGCCTCGCCGATGAAGAACAAATCCATGAAGGGCGCAAGCGGCTCAGGGTTCAGGAAAACCGCCACGCCCCCAGCCGCCACAAGCGGACTCTCTGCCCCACGCTGCTCCGCCCGCAGCGGCAGCCCGGCCAGCGCCAGCATTTCGAGCGCGCCCGCATAGTCGTTCTCGAACGGGATGGAAAACGCGATGAGCTGAAAGTCCCGCAGCGGCCTCTGGGTTTCCACCGACAGCAGCTCCCCCGGATGCTCCCGCAGGGTTTGCATGTCTTCGGGCTCCGGGTAGAAGACCCGCTCGCAAACAACGTCCTCCCGCCCGTTCAGCAGCGCGTAAACGGACTGAAGCCCAAGGTTCGACATCCCCACGGCGTAGCGGTTCGGAAACGCCAGAGCGACCCGGAGCTTCCCCCCCCAGTCCTTGACAATGGCCCCCTTTTCTCCCGCAAGCCATTTCCGTTGACGCTCTTTCATTTTCCAGATCATGACTTTGACACAGCTCCTCAATCACGGAAGATATGCTTCCAACGACCCTCTACCTGAGCCACGATGCGCCAGGCGCCGGATGCAGCCCACATCGCGTTGTTCCATTTCCTGAAATATCTCTATTCCCTTTCCACCAGATTTATCAAGGATAAAAGCGGGCGCAAGCGTTTCAGCACTTTAGCGCCATCAGCGAGGAAAGCGGCAGTGGACGAGTCCTATAAACCATGCGGAACGTCGGCGCGGCTCAAAAAAACTCTTTCGGGACTGGAAGGATTCCCTCGAAAGGATTAAGCTAAAGAGGAATCCAACGCGATGAAAGCAAGTAATTGGAAGAGGGAGGCAGCTGCACAGTTTCATGACGGGGGAGCAGGAAATTATTACGAACTTGGGGAAGCTTGGGGAGACGCTTGCGGACCTTCCGGGCGGGCCGCAGCTACGAGGCCTGGAACGCGTGACCGAGCGCCATCCTCTTCGCACGAATAGCTATTACACAGGACTTATCCTGCATGCGGATGATCCCATCTGGAGGCAGTCAGTTCCAAGCCCCCTCGAACTGGAGCGGGAAGACGGACTCGTGGACCCTCTCGCAGAGGAGGCTCTTTCGCCGGTTCCAAACTTGGTGCATCGGTATCCTGACCGGGTGCTCTGGCTCGTGTCGTCCGTCTGCGCCATGCATTGCCGCTTCTGCACCCGAAAACGGAGATGGCTCGCCCCGCGTCCTCTCGACGATCAGAGCTTTCAAGCAGGGCTCGAGTACATAGAAAAGCATCCGGAGATACAGGACGTGCTCCTTTCCGGCGGCGACCCCCTTATGCTGCCCTTCGAGAAGCTCGAGGCCATCATAGCGTCCCTCCGCAAGATGGAGCACATCGGCGTCATCCGCATCGGGACGCGCGTTCCCTGCACGCTCCCGCAAAGGATCACGGCAGACCTCACACGGATGCTGTCCCGCTATCATCCCATCTATATGAACATCCATTTCAACCATCCACGGGAGATAACGCCCGAGTCGGAGCGCGCCTGCACGCTGCTCGCAAACGCCGGAATCCCGCTAGGGAGCCAGACGGTCTTGCTAAAAGACGTCAACGACGACTCCAAGACGCTCCGAGAACTATTTGAAAAGTTGCTGCGGATGCGTGTGCGACCCTATTACCTCCTGCAAATGGACCTGACTCTCGGGACCGCGCACTTTCGCACTCCCCTCGCCAGCGGACTGAGGATCATCCAGGCTCTGCGGAATCACATTTCGGGGCTCGCCGTTCCCCAGTTCGTAGTGGACCTGCCGGGGGGGAAGGGCAAGATGCCGCTTCTGCCCAACTCAATCCTGAAAATCGGACAGAAGAATCTCGTTCTGAAGAATTTTCGAGGAGAAATATGTGAATATCCGCTTCTTTCCGGAGAAAGCGAGGAGCTTTCGGACTGGTTGCCGCTTCACGGGAAAGCCGCTTTAGCGGGAAAATAGAGCCGGGGGCTGCCGATAGAGGTTGCATTCCCCGAGATCACGGGAGATATTTATATGGCCAAGGGACTCTTGATCGTATTCACGGGAGAGGGCAAGGGAAAGACCACGGCGGCGCTCGGGATGGCGCTTCGGGCGGCGGGCCACGGCATGCGAGTGCTCGTCTTACAGTTTATAAAAGGCGGCTGGAAATACGGAGAGCTGAGCGCCCTGGAGCGCTTTGAAAACATCACTATCAAGCCTCTTGGCTCTGGCTTCACATGGAAGAAGGAAAACTTGGACGAAGACCGCCGCCTTGCCGCCCTCGGCTGGGAGGAAGCGCGGGAGGCCATCGGTTCGGGAGAATGGGACATGATCGTCCTCGACGAGTTGAACATAGTTCTCTCTTATGGCCTGCTGCCGCTCGAGCCGGTGTTGCAGGCCCTTCTCGACCGCCCGGAGACGTTGCACATAGCCGTCACGGGAAGAAATGCCGCGCCGGAATTGATGCAGGCAGCCGACCTCGTGACCGAGATGCGCATGGTCAAGCACCCCTATAAAGACCAGGGGGTGAAAGCCCAGAAAGGGGTCGAATTTTAGGCCATGCAGGATGCCAAACTGCTGGAACTAAATGATTTATATCGAAGGATACAGGACGACCCGGGCTATCGCAACCAGGCCATGGGAGACGTTTTCGTTCCCGGCGCGGGATCGCCCGACAGCGGGACGGTCTTCATCGGTGAAGCGCCTGGACGGGAAGAAGAGCGGGACCGCGCGCCTTTTGTCGGCCCCGCGGGACGCAATCTCAACAGTCTATTGGAATCCATCGGTCTGAAGCGGGAGACGGTCTTCATCACCAACCTCGTGAAATACCGCCCGCACAACCCTAAGGGTGAAAACCGCCCCCCCACCACGGGAGAAAGCCGCAAAGCGCTCCCATACCTCCTCGAAGAATTGCGCATCCTGTCGCCCGAGGTCGTAGTCTGCCTGGGGCTTTCGGTGGCAAAATCCCTTTTTCAAAACCCCAGGCTGAAAATGGGCGACGCCAACGGCGCGATTATGGAGCAGCACGGCTTCAGGACGCTAACGACGTACCACCCGTCGCCCCTTAACTATAACGTCCCCGCCAAAAGAGACGCTACGCAGAGCGCATTCGCCCTGCTGGGGCGCCTCCTCCGCGCAGGAAAAGCGGCGGGCGACCGAGGCGTGTAGCGGCAAGGCCTCTCCAACGAGGGAAAGGACAATTTTCAGATGACGGACGTTCCATGCGCGAGCGCTGGCGCTCGACCGCAAAAAATCCTGGTTTTTCAGCAAAACGGCAGCGGCGAAAGCAAAATAGAAGGAATCCGAAGGTTCGGCGGCGGCAGCTTCCTCCTGGAGGTGGTTTCCATCGACGAGGCGCTCCCGCCGATCATTGACGACGCGGACGAGTATCTGCCAAAAGAGCTGGACGCGGACCTCGTTCTCGACTATCTCACCCACCCCGATCTCTCCATGGAACTGGGAATGATTTGCTCCAGGCTCAATATCCCGCTGGTGGCCCGTGGGAAGAAGCACAGGATCAAGGGAGTGCACACGCCGATAACATGCTGCGCCCTCTCGGAGCGCCTCCAACTCGGATGCTACGGGGAACGGTTCGGCGCGCCGGAGTTCACCATCCGGGTGGCTGATGGCAAAATCGCCGGCATTTCCGTGCTGCGGGGCGCCCCCTGCGGAGCAACATGGGACGCGGCTGCCCGCGTGGTGGGAATGACAATCGAGGAAGCCCCCATACGGCTGGGGCTCGAAACGCAGTTTTTTTGCACCGCCAACCCGGCGGGATGGGACCCTATCTACGGAAAGAGTCCGGTCCATTTCGCCGCCGATCTTCATCTGGCGGCTTTTGAAAAGGCCCTCGAACAAGCGGTCAAGAACGAAGAGGGATCAGCAGATGGAAGATCAGGATAACGCTAGCAAAGACGTCAAAAAGGAAAACGAAGCCAACGGAGAGTCGCAATCCCTGTTTCAGCAGGTGCAGCGCATGTCCGTTACGGAAAAAGCCATGCTTGCCCGAAAAGGCGACAAGGAAGCCCGGACGCTCCTCATTCGCGATTCCAACAAAACCATCCAGCTCGCCGTCATTGGCAATGACAGGATCACCGAGGAGGAAGTCGCCGCCATCGCCAATTCCAAGAGCGTGGAAGAGGAGGTGCTGCGCCGGGTCGCGACGAAGCGGGAATGGATGAAAGTGCATGGCATCAGGGCTGCACTGGCCAAAAACCCGAAGACCCCGGTGAACATCGCCGTCAAGCTGGTCCCGACCTTAATGCTTGAAGAGGTGAAGAAAATCGCCAAGAGCAAGAACGTCTCCTCCACGGTGGCTCAGGCCGCCCGCAGGCATATCGTATCGAAGGGAGCTTGAACGCATGAACACCGGCCCGCAAGGCGGCAAATGGAAGGCCGCGGTCGTCTCGGTGAGCGATCGCGGTTCAAGGGGAGAAAGAGAGGACGCCTCGGGGAGGCTGCTTGCCGAGCGTCTTCGTGAAGCAGGTTTCGACGTCGCGTTCTACGTCATCGTTCCGGACGAGGCGTCAGAGATTTCCGCCGCGCTCCGGAAATACGCTGACGAGGAGAAGGTCGCGCTGATAGCGACCACCGGCGGAACCGGGGTTGCGCCCCGCGACGTGACCCCGGAAGCCACCCTCGCCGTCGTCGAGCGCCTCGTTCCCGGCATGGCGGAGGCAATGCGGGCGGCGAGTCTCCAAAAAACGCCGCACGCGATGATCTCACGCGCCGTGGTGGGAACTCGCGGAACGACGCTGGTGGTGAACCTGCCCGGAAGCCCGAAGGGGGCGCTCGAAAACCTGAACGCCATCATGCCCGCCCTCCCCCACGCTCTGGAGAAAATAGCCGGGGACCCGAGCGAATGCGCCGTTCCCTAACGCCCACACATCCTTAAGGCTCCGGGAGAACAGCGGCGAAAAAACAAAACGGGCGGGGAGGCGCCTCGCGCCAACCCGCCCGATAATCCCTCCGGGACCCTAAAGAAAACCCAGCCGCTATTCTCCGCCGCCCGTCGGCCCCCCGACATCCAGCGAAGATCTCTTGGCGGCGTATTTCTCAGATATTTCTTGTTTCTTGCTCTTGAAGGCCGCGTCTATCGCATCGATTTCCGCATCGGCTTGCAGGATTTTGGCCTCGGCTTCCCCCACATGGTCGAGCTGTTGGCGGATCTGCGGTTGATCCAGCCATCCCGCATTCCCACCAGACTTGTAGAAGGTGTAAATCTCATCGCCCAACGATCCCAGGTTTCGGAGCACCTGCTTCCTCGCGCCGCCCTTTCTGAAAAATTGCCCTTGAATCTTGCCTAGCTTCATTATCCAGTTCAGAGTGATGTGAAAATACTCCATTCCAAAGTAGGAGACCTTCTTGGTTATTTTCAGAATGGCGCTAACGATGCTGTTCATTCTGTTCTCCTTCACCGCTATGGTTCTTTCGGTTTTAGGTTGCACGCGGAATATTTCACATCAGAGGGGCCAGCTCAGGAGCTCCCGCAACCGCTGTTTTATCCGCGCCGGATGAGTGCCCTTCCAGTAAACCCGCCCGCATTGAGGGCACCGATGAAAAATCGTGCTCGTCGCAACAATATAATCCGGGACAAGACCGAACGCCTCCCCCCGGGAAAGCGGGCGCAGCAACTCGTTGCAAAGAATGCACCTGTCAAGAAAATGCGCGTCTCCCGGACCAAGCCTCATCTCCCGGATAACATCGCGCAGTTGCTCTCTCGGCTCGTTCGACTCCGGGTAAACAACTCCGGGTTCGCCTCGCCAGCGTCGGTTTCGGGTGACAACCACCCTCCCCTCCCCGATGTGCGCTTCCACTTGACTTCGCTGGGAGAGGCGTTCGCAGACTGCGTCAAATCCGAGCACCCTCAACCATTTTGCCACCTTTCCCAGCATGCTATCAACAACAAAACGCTTTTCCGGCAACATTTTTTCGCTCATCGGATTCCGTCCACGTCGAGGACTCTCGCGCCCTCCGGAGGCGAAGGCGCAGTGAAGACGGATTCCTGCACAACAGGCGATTTTTCCATGCGTTGGACCGTAATTTCCATCCGCCACTCGGACGACGAGAATACGACCTTTTCCGGAGTATTCGAGACACGGTCGAGGCGCGCCGGGGGATCGTACTGTATGGAGTAATCCTCGCGGTCCCCCTTCACAGTGATCGAGCGGAGAGAAATAGGATCGAGGGAAAGCCCCAGCGCAAAGTCGAGGTTCTTCCGGGAGTCCCGATTATAGGCCATCCAACCCGTGGCGGTGGACGCCACCCTCAAACGATCGTCCAGGAGATCCGGCGGAATGCAGGCTGCAAGCGCATATTCAAAAAGGTCCGGGGGAACGGAGCCCCCCAGAAAATACTTCATGAGGGTCTGTGCATCAGAGGCAGTGAAGAGAGTTTTTTCTGAAGGCGTCCACAGCGAAGCCCTCCCCGGAGCGAGGATGAGCGCAGCGACGACCTGCCCGAACGGGTTGGAAGCCTCCAGACGCAACTTCTCCGGAGGACGGGCGACTACGACAGCCTGGAAACGATTCTTCGCTTTGGAGCTTTCAGCGCGAATGCGCAGGGAGGCCTGATAGGAGTTCCAGTAATCCGCCCTTTCCTTGAGGCGGGCGGCCAACTCCTCACGGGAAGGCCCCCCAATGCCGGCCCCGGTGGACGGGGGCGCGGGGAGAAGGGCGCAAGCCGAAACAGCGCCCAGAAGCAAAACCAAAAGCGCCAGGCGAGCACACAGGCCAGCCGACCCACCGGGACCGGGGTGCGACAGTTCATCGCAAGGACCAGGAGAAAGGCCTCTTCCCCGCGCGGCGCTAACGAGCCTTTTGCAGTTTCTCCCGAATCTTGTCGGCGTCCTCATGGTTGTAGTCCAGGGCCTTCTGATAAGCTTCGGCTGCTTTCTGTTTATTCCCGAGCCCCATGTATACATCCCCGAGATGCTCATGAATGACGGGATCATCCGGCACAAGCTCAATTGCCTTGAGGATCTCGTGGAGCGCCTTCTTAGGCTGCCCCATCTTGTAATAGACCCACGCAAGGCTGTCGAGTATGTAAGCATCGTCCGGGTTGGAACGCAGGGCCGCCATGATGAGCTGTTTCGCCTCACCCAGCCGGACGCCCATCTCCGCATATGTGTAGCCGATATAATTGAGCGCGTTTGCGTTTTCAGGGTCGACTTCCAGTATGGACCGCATCACTTCAATGGCCTCATCCTTGCGTCCCATCCTGTCCAGTATTATTCCCTTACGGAAAAGGATATCCGGGTCGTCAGGGGCTTTCTCCACTCCTTTCTCTATGTAGGCAAGCGCTTGAGGGAAGTCCTTCTTCTCCTCGTACAGCGTTGCAAGATAGAGGTAGAGTTCCGAGGCGTCCGGCTTTTCGGTTATGGCCTTCTCAAGGATGTCTATGCCGCCCTGGTAATCCTTCTGCTTACCCAGGATGAGAGCCAGCCGGATCTGGGCCGTTCCCCACAGAGCGCTTCCCGACGGGATAGAGCGGAATTTTTGGATGGCTTGGTCCGGATCGCCCATCTCCTCGTAAGCAGAGCCAAGGTAGTACAGCGCCTGATCGTACTGGGGCTGTTCCTTGAGAATCGCCGTCAACTGCTGCACGGCTTCATCGTATTTGCTTTGTTGGATATAGACAATGCCAATCTTCAGCCGGCTTTCCACATCCTTCGGGTCCATACGAACCAGCTGCCGGAATTGCTCCAAGGCATCGTCGTAGCGCTCCTGGCGCATGTAGAGGTTGCCAAGCCGCATGCGACCGCTCACGTTGTCGGCGCTGGAGGCGATGAGGCGCTTGTAGGTCTGCTCCGCGTTTCTCGGCCGGTCGGTCACCTCATAGATATAAGCCAGATCGAGCAGCGCGTATTCAAAGGTCGGGTCCATTTTCAGGACCTCCAGCAGAACCGACTCCGCCTGATCGTAGAACTTCATGTCGAGAAAGACGCGGGCCTTGTAGTACAACGCCGTGGGATTGTCGGGAAGCAAATTTTGGAAGCGATTCAGCGTTTCTAGCGCTTCGGCGAAACGGCCCTCCTGCGCGTAGAGCGTCCCGAGGAGGAGATAGACTGTTTCATCGGAAGGATTCAGCTGCAAAACCTTCTTGTACGCTTCTATCGCCTGGGCGTTGTTTCCTATGGCCGCGTACACCCTGCCCAGCAGCATCAGCGCGGGCTCATACGTCGAGTCTATCTGCACCGCTTTTTCCGCCAGTTGCAGCGCAAGATCGATCTTCCCCTGCCGGATATAGAGCACGGCCAATTCGTTCATCAAAAAAGGAGAATCCGGCTCATTCTCGATAATGAGCTTATAGGACTCAATCGCTTTGTCGATCTGGTTGACGCGCAGGTATTCTTGCGCTAACAGATAATTGTAGTAGAGGTCGGCTCGGGAGTAGCCCGTGCTGGGGGTCAGAGAGACAGCGTCGCTCAATTTCCGGTGTAGGCTTCCCATGGCAGAACAGCCGAAGGTGAAAAAACCGATGCACAGAAGGATGCACCACCGATTCACAGAACCCATTGGAATTCCTTATGAAGGACAAAAAATATTATTAAAAACAATAAAGTACAACCGCAATGCGTAGAGTAGTATATTTATCCTATTGAGTCAATGCCTTCCACGTCCGTGTTCGGCATAGACGGCGAATGCTGGCTAGAAAATATTTCATATAGCGATTTAAAAAGAACCTTGGCGCCCCTCCCGAAAAAAGCGAGAACCCGCATGGAACACCCCAAGTTACGCCCCGGTCTGGAGGCCATCCCAATAACCCACGAAGGCCGCGAACTCATCCTTCTGCGCGACCGCATGGGATATGGGGACGCATCGCTCGTCATCAGCCCCGCCCTGCTGAGACTTGTCGCGAGGATGAATGGAGAGCTTTCCATCACCGACCTGCAACGGTTCTTCTTCGAGGGCGCCGGGGAAACGATTTCCCGGGAAAAGCTGGAAGAAGTCGTGAATAGACTGGACGAGCATCACTTCCTTGAAAACGAGCGGTTCCTCCAGCTTATATCACAAATAGAGTCCGAATTCCGAGACAATCCCATCCGACGCATGGCCCATGCGGGACAAAGCTATCCGGCCGAACCCGAAGCATTGCGCAGAACGCTCGACGAATTCTTCAAGCCGGAGAACGGAGGACCGGGAAGTCCCCGTCCAAATTCACCGGGCCCGCACATCTTGGGACTTGCCGCTCCGCATATAGACATCCAGGCGGGGGGACCGTGCTTCGCGCACGCATATAAGGCGCAATGCGAAGCAAAATCGTCCCCGGATGTATGGGTGGTTCTCGGCACGGGGCACGAGCCGGTTGCAAATTACTTTGCGCTCACCGCGAAACATTTTGAAACGCCCATCGGCGTGGTCCGTTATGACGAGGACTTTTGCCGCAAGCTGGCGGAGCGCGCCCCGCGCGACATACTGGCTTCGGAATGCAACCATCGGCAGGAGCACGTCATAGAGTTCCAGGCGGTCTTTCTGGCGCACGTCCAACCGGAAGCCCGGATCGTTCCGCTGCTTTGCTCCTTTTCTACGAAAGAGTGGGAAACGGACCGGGAATACATCGACGGGATGGCCGCCCTTCTGCGTGAACTCGCGGACGAGCGGTCCGGCAAGGTTGGCTTCATCGCGAGCGTGGATCTGGCCCACGTCGGCCCGCGCTATGGCGGAAGGGTCCGTCCGGACGAAGGCGTAATCTCGGAGCATATGCGGGCGGATTCCAAGCTACTGGAAATAATTAAGAAATGCGACGCAACAGGCTTCATCCAGGCCATCCACAATGAGGACAACCGTCGCAACGTTTGCGGAGTGGCGCCGCTTTACGTGCTGGCCAAGGTCCTTGAAGGGCGGGCCGAAGGCAGACTGCTGCACCATGCATACACCCCCGTGGACCAGCACAATTCCTTCGTGACCTTCGCCAGCATCGCCTTTGAAGAAAAGCCCCTGTGACGGCGCGGACGGTTACAGCGCCTTCAAGAGAGGCAGGGCGGCGCGAAACTCCGGGGAGCCCGCTCGGTTAAGGAGTTCGAAGATTATCATCTCGGTGGAGCTGATGACGGCCCCGGCCTTCTCCAGCCGCCGCAGGCCGATGTCGCGGTTATGGGCGCTCCGGGAAGATGCGGCGTCCGAGGCGACATGCACGGTGTAGCCAAGTCTGAGAGCGCTCGCGCCCGTATGGAAGATGCAGACGTGCGTTTCGAGCCCCGCCATGAGAATAGTCCGCTTGCCCGTCTCGGCGACCGCGCTCGCGATGGCGTCGTTTTCAAAGCAGCTGAACTCCACCTTGTTGTGCGCCTTGGGGTTGGCGACCTTGCCAATGAGCTCCGGATGGAAGCCCCCAAGTTTGTCGGCGTTATGGACCGCAAAGATGATCGGAATATCGAGAACTTGCGCAATATCGATGAGCCGTTCGGCGTTTTTCTTGAGCTGGGACGCATCAACGCACGGGGTGAGCATAATTTCCTGGATGTCCACCAGAAGTAGGACGCAGTCGTCGCGTTTCAGGAACTCCGAATAAACATTCATGATTTTTGTATCGCTCCTTTGATTGCTGGATAGTCCGAAATCGCCTGGCGCGTCGCGCGCGTCCACTTCTATTCTCCTGAGCGCATGATCGCGGCGAGAGCCGGGGAGCGTGCAAACGCTCCGGCCTCGTCCACCAGGGCCGAAAGTTCCTCGGGACTGCCGAAGGTCGCCTGCAACCGCCACTCCTCGCCCTCGAAAAACGGAGGCGGCGAAAGATGCAACGACTTGGGAAGGCCGGCCGCGGCAAGCTCCCGTTCAAAACGCTCCTCCCGCGCCCTTAGCCTCGGGTTCCGGCTTCTATAAAGATAATTTCGGAGGAGCTGTGTTTTCCTCCGCCGGTTCCATTCTGGATTATGAAGGATTTCCTGGACTTCCGGCGACAGGAGGACTTGCCCTCTGGCAACGCTCCGTCCCAGGGCAATTTCGCTCACGCGTTCAAGGATCTCCATCTGAATGCTCGCGCTGCAACGAAGCTCCCGAAGAAGAAAAACCGCCTCGCCTCCGGAGTCTTCCTCCCAGTCGAGCAGTTCCATGGCCGCCCGTTCGGAGATATGATCCGAGGCGACGGCTTCAAGGAGCGCATCGCTCGCTACGGCCAGACGCCGCCACTGCTCGAGCGCTCCCGGACGCACCCCAATCCCAAAGGATTGAAGACACTCCGCCGCTTCCCGCGCCAAAGGGATGGCATCCGAGAGCAGCCTTACAATCTGCGCCTTCTCGGCGACGTTCGGCGGGAAGACGGAAAGCTTCATCTCGATGCGCATCCGAAGCAACCGGACAGGGTCGCACCCTTCCCGAAACACGAAGCACTCCGCCTCGCGCGCGCCTATCTCCCGCAGCAAGCCCAGCCGCTGAAACCCGTCAACAATGGCATACCCCGAGACGCCCTCTCCGCCATCCCTCTCGAGGACCCAGGGCGGCGAGAGAACCCCGAAACGGCGCACGGATTCCCGCAGGACGGAATCAGGAGCCCCAAAGCTCCGCACGGCGAAGCTCCGATCGTCCCAATCCAGTTGGTCAAGCATTACGGAGGCAAGTCCCCGCTCCATCATCACTAGACCAGGTCCTTGCCGGTCAGGCGTTTCAGCGCCTCGATGTACCGGGCTCGGGTGTTGGCCATCACGTCCGCCGGAAGGCGCGGGGCGGGATCGGAAGTTTTCCAGCCGGAGCGCACCAGGTAATCGCGCAGGTATTGCTTATCGAAGCTCTCCGGGCTGCTCCCCGCCTTGTAGCGGTCGAGCGGCCAGAAGCGACTGGAATCCGGCGTCAGCACCTCATCGATAAGGATCAGCCGCCCGTCGAGCAGCCCGAACTCGAACTTGGTGTCCGCCAGGATGATGCCGCGCTCGAGGGCGTAGGCCGCACCCTTTTCATAAAGCTTGATGGTCACGTCCCGCACCTTGCTTGCGGTTTCCTCGCCAACCAGCTCCGCCATCCTCTCGAACGAAATATTCTCGTCGTGCTGACCCAGGGCCGCTTTCGTGGAAGGCGTAAAGATCGTTTCCGGCAGCTTCTCCGCCTCCCTGAGCCCCGGAGGCAGCTCGATGCCGCATACCTTGCCCGACTTCTGGTAGTCCTTCCAGCCGGAGCCGATCAGGTAACCGCGAACGATGCATTCCACCGGGAGCGCGGCGGCCTTCTTCACCAGCATGCTCCGCCCGGCGAACTGCTCCGCGTACTTCCCGCATTCGGCGGGATAGTCCGCCACGTCCGACGCTATCATATGGTTTTCGGTGACGTCGCTGAGATAATCCAGCCAGAAACGCGAAAGCTCGGTAAGCACCTTGCCCTTGTCGGGAATCGGGTCGGGCATCACCACATCGAACGCAGATATGCGGTCTGTCGCAACAATCAGCAGCGCATCGCCGAGATCGTACACATCGCGCACCTTTCCACGGGAATGCAGTTTTAGGTCCGGGCACGAAGTTTCAAAAATAGCTCCATCCTTTCGCATACTTTACTCTTCCTCTCTGGTTATATGCTCACGAAGCCCGCCGCCGGAAACGGCGCGGAGCCTCCTTCATCGTCCATGCTCCATGGGCGGCTGCACAAAACTTCTTAGTATCATAATCGAAGGCCGTTGAGAACACCAACTATGCAACGATCCGGCAACTCGGCGCGGGCGCATGCGGGATAGCCTTCGCAACGCCATGCTTGCCCGCGATCCTCTTTTTCCGCGCCATGCACACGCTAGAATGCCGGATTGAAGAGCAGGAAGGCCTCTATGTCCGTCCAAGAAGGACCCTCGAACGGATGGGGATAAAAGCCGGGGTCGCAAGGGGGGTTTGCAGACGACTGGCGCAAGGCCTGGAAGGGCCTCATCAGGTAGTTGAGAGCTGTGGGCAAGGAACGCCATCGAAGCCCCCCCGATGCTCGACCGCGGCCCTTCCTGAAGGCGGAGGCTTTCTCCGGTTGGGGATCGATCCCTTCCAACACCGAGGGACTCATTCCACAGCGCTCCGAGTTGCGGGCGCGTCATGCTCTAGCCATGGGCCGTCAGGCAGGCGCCAGGAGCTTTTTCTTTTCAAAATTGGGAGCCCGTAGCGTCTCGCCGGTCTCTATTATTGGGCTTACGACTTCCCCCTCCCCTTCCACCAGAGCTCGAAGACTTCCGAGAACGGTCGTCATCCGCTCGGCCTGGGCATGGAGTTCATATGCAAACGACGCAGCCTCTTCGGCGCTGGCTGAGTTCTGCTGTGTGACGCCGTCCATCTGGGCAACAGCATGGTTAATAGCTTCCAACCCCTGGGATTGCTCCTTCGAGGCGGAAGCGATGTCCGCCACCAGATCGGCCACCTTGACGCTGGAAGAAGCCACTTCCTTGAACGCACGAGCAGCTCCGGTGGCGGCTATTTTACCCTGGTTCGTCTTGGCCGCGGAGCATTCAATGAGCGATGTGGTGTTGTGCACCGCCTCCGCGGAGCGCTGCGCCAACTTTCGAACCTCTTCGGCCACCACCGCAAACCCCGCTCCCGCCTCACCGGCGCGGGCCGCCTCCACAGCCGCGTTCAGGGCCAGCAGGTTGGTCTGAAAGGCAATGGCGTCGATGGTCTTGACTATCTTAGAGGTCTCACTGCCGGCTTTTTCCATTTCTTCCATGGCTCGCTGCATTTCGGCCATGGAGTTGTCGGCGGCGCCGACGATGGAGATGACGTTTTTCATCAGAGCATCAGCCTGACCGGCGTGACCCGAATTCTGAATGGTGGCTGAAGTGATTTCCTCCAGGGACGCGGACGTCTCTTCCAGGGATGAAGCCTGCCGTGACGCCCCCTCAGCAAGGACGCCGCCCCCGGAGGCGATCTGCGTGGAGATTTCCGCCACCATCGACACAATGCCGTCCAACTCGCGAACCGTTCTGGCGATGGGCCGGGTAATGCTCCTATTGATTGCCGCAGCCATCAGCAAGCCGATAACGATAGCGGCCACGCCAATCGAAAAGGCGGTGCTGCTTATCCATTTTGTTCGAGCGGCCGCCGACTCCCTTGCCTGCCCCGCCTTGGCTTCGGTCTCGGTGGCGATAGCAGCGACAGCGCCGTTCATTTCATGGACGGTTTTCTGCATGACGGCCTGTGCTTCGCCGATCTTGGTCAGTTCAGCAGTCATTGCATCGAATGCATCGCGATATTCCTTCATATTCTTTGCGATCTTGCCCACATACTCCGGCAACGCCCCGGACGCGGCAAGGAGTTTGTCCATCCTGACGACGCCATCATGCACTCCGTCGATGCTCTTGTTTTCATGGCGCAGCAAAAAATTCTTCTCGCTGCGGCGGATTGCCGCCATCAGCCCGTCCGCTCCGGGAATTCGGATCGAGACGATCGCCTTCTCCATCCTGGAGGCAGCCTTGCTCATGTCATGATACGCCATCGCTTTCACCAGGTTCTGGTCAGCCGACTGGAACTTGTCCAAGGCGCTCCGGTAAGCGTCGGCCGCGCTTTCGATCTCCTGTTTGACCTCGGGTGCGCAAGCGCTTTCGGATGTCAGGGCGCGGAGCGTAGCGAAGGCCCCCTCCAACTCCTGGAGATTGTCGTCACTGCTCACTCGGTAATAGTCTTTGTCTTTTTGCTTTAATTGCAAAAGCGACACATACAGGTCGTCCACTTCGCACTGCTTCAGGCTTGCTTCAACAGCTCGCGCCGCCGCTCCGAACTTGCCCTGAAGCCCTTCGCTCTCACTTAGACCAGCCATCTTGCGGGCTTCCACCAGTGCGTCGAACTGCGCGAGCACCGTCCCGGCCAACTTGACGACCACCCCCGCCAAGTCTTCTATCTTGCCGTATCCCTTCCGCCCGGCCATATTTTGAATATTCACCGCCCCCGCGTTGATCTTTGCAAGAGCGCCATGCACTTCATCCACGTGCTTGAGGTCCAGTTCCGTCAGAAACGCAAGTTCGTTCTGATTCGCCTGAAATGCCAGTGATTCTATGTTGGACGCGTGCTTATTGATCTCGACGTCGCCTTGCAGGGACTTCTGCAACGACTCGAAGCCGGATGAAGTTCGGGTGATCGCATATTGATAAACTCCGGTCACCACCGCCAGCAATATCAACACAGCAGCAAATCCGCCGAATATCTTTCTGCTGAGCTTTTGGTTCTTCATCATTTTCCCCTGTCACATGGAGGGCCGCTCATCGTAAGACAAAGCGCTCGCTCCTGCAGACGCGACGGCAATATCGTCGTCCGGAAAGATAAACGTGCAAACCCTTTCGGGATGATTGATCTGAAACTACTTATTCAGGATCGCTCCTATCTTTTTGGCAACTTCTTCCGCCTCCTTCCCCACAGCCTCCTTGTCCCGGCCGCCGATTTCAAGCTTCACCCCCGCTACAGCCGCAGGCTCCCCCTTGGCATTGTGGATAGGAACGGTGACATCCAGAATTTTCCCTTCCGAAATCGTCACGACCTTATCGTCGATAATGGCGTCGATATCCTCCGGATCAGCGGGTTTGCCTACAATGCTCAAATTGGTGGAAGCGATCCGCGTGGTGTTTCCTTCTTTATCCGTGGCATAAACGGAAATCTCGTCAACTCCGCCCCGCTCTTTTTCTTTCTGGATAACCTGTTGAACCTCCGCCACCTTCTCCTTGGAGAGGTCCATAACGCCCAACTCGGCGGCAAGCGCCGTTGCAGCGCTCGAAATCCAAGCAACTCCGAGAATCGCAACGATAATCAGCACGCTTCTCCGTCCAATTCGTTTCATGCTTGTCTCCTGTCTGGTGAGGCTCTAGGCCTTCTCTCTTTGAATATTATTCAATAGCGGCTACTGGACTCCGCGGGGCTCCCCAAATTACAGGGTTGCTTTTACAGCGGCTAAACGGAAACCCTTTCTCCTGAGATATGCACCACCTATATGAAAGTTCCATGCCAATGCAGTCCCTCCGCGCCGCACCTGTTCAACGCATCCGTGGAGAGTATTGACGCCGTAACTGGAAAGGTTGCACGCACTTCACTATTCCTGTAATTGGGACATTGAATCCGGTTTTAGAGACGGCGTTCACATCGCTGGATCGAGCCATCAGGACGTCCGGCAAAAGCCGCGGTGGGAAATTGCTATATTGACCACCCCATTGCGTTTTGTTATCCTCGTCCATGGTTATTTTCCAGACTTTGGACCAGGATGCGAAGCCCCTGCCTCTATGGACGACGCCAAGGCGCTCCAGATGGGACTGCGCTTAACCAAATAGGAAGAAGACGAGCAGGTCGCCATGAAAACATCACCAAGCGAATCACCAGACGCCGCAAGGCAGCCACGCGGAGTCGCCGGTTTGTTCGACGATTTCGAGCGCAAGGCGCTTTTCAAAAAATATTTGATTTTCCTAGGATGGATTGAAGTGGGCGTTTTTGCGAGCTGTTGGCTTTTCAACATCGGAAGCCAAGGCTACGACCGCAACGGACCAGTGGAATCCCCGTTTCCATGGAGGGAATACTTTTTAATAGCGTTCGTGGCGCCTATTGCCATAACGTTCCTGATCGGGTTGATTACGATCGGGTTCAACAAATATTTTGGCGAAGAGAAAGCCTCAGACGAAGGAGCCGATGCTTCAGGCGCGGCCGTATCCGGCGCCGAAACATCCGGGAAAGCCCACAAGGCGCTTTTCATAATGGGCATCCTCCGCAAGTTGCCATTCTTAGCCACCCTTCTCCTTCTGTGCATGGGAGCCGGAATCGTCTACAACTTGGACGGCATCCTTCGACTCATCGGAACGGTGGGAGAAAAGTCCGTCAAGATACTCCTTATGGGGGCCACGGGCCTTCTCGCTGTGGCGGCTGTTTTCGCCCTCATTCTGATCGTGATGAACTACAAGCTCCGTAAGCGCTCCATGGAGTACCAGTATCGAAGCGAAGTCGCCGAGCGCTTCGGACTCATCATTCTCGAAGACAACACGGTCATGAACGGACAGGGAAAGCTGCTCGTTCAGGGCAAGAAAATGAAGGACGCCGTTCCGCTCCTGACCGCCGAAGTCGCAGAGCCAGAAACGGAGATCTCTCGAGAGCCCGGAGCCGCGGCCGGCCGGGTGGATTTCAGCGCGTCATCATAACGGGATGCCCCCCCTCGATCCCTTCTCCGCAAAAGTCCTCGCGTTCATCGAGCGACGCGGGTTGATCTCCCCAGGGGAGCATGTCCTCGCAGCCGTTTCTGGAGGGGCCGACTCAACGGCCCTCCTTCATATCCTCCACTCGCTCCATTCACGCATCGGCTACTCTCTCACCGTCATTCACTTCGACCATCGCCTGCGCGGCGAAGCCTCCACGAAAGACAGGCTTTTCGTGGAAAAGTTATCTGGAGAACTCGGCCTCGCCTTCTATTCCGGAAATGGAGACATCCCTGCTTACCGAAGTGAGCACAAGGTCTCTCTCGAAATGGCGGCCCGGGCCCTCCGCCATCAGTTTTTCCGGGAAGCCATGGAGCGGCTCGGAGGGAGCCGCCTGGCCCTCGGCCACACCGCCAGCGATCAGGCGGAAGAGGTGCTGCTGCGGCTTTTCCGAGGCGCCGGCCCGCCAGGGCTCGCCGGAATGTCCCCCAAGACCGCCCCGGGAATTATCCGTCCGCTGCTCGAAGCCTCGCGCGACGAAATTCTTGGCTACATCCATCGCTGTGGGCTGTCTTTCCGCGAGGACGCCTCCAATAACGAAGAATTTTGCCAAAGAAACTTTCTCCGCCTTCGCATCTTTCCCCTGCTTGCCGGGCGGTTCCACGACAAGGCGGCTCAAGTCCTTGGACGTCATGCGGATCTTGCAAGAGACGAAGAAGATTATTGGGCGACGCAGGTTGAAGCGAACTGGCGCCCACGGGAAGGCATCCACGGCGAGCCCCCGGCAACCTGCCTGGAAGAAGGCTTTGGACGCATCGTCATCGATTGCGCGGCGATCAACGCACTCCACCCCGCCCTCCAGCGCAGGATGCTCCGATTTGCCATAGAGAGGCTCCTCGGCAGTCTTCAGGGATTTTATTCCGTCCATGTTGAGATGCTCCGTGAACTGTGCTCGGGGTCCCACACGTCCTCGAGCAGCTCCGCTCATCTCCCCCGAGGCATGCAAGCGTTTCGGAGCGGAAGCAGCCTCGCGCTCACCGTGAACGCCGCATCGGCTCCGGAGGAGGAGTTCCGGCCTCTCCTTCTCACCGCTCCGGGCGTCTACCATGCACCAGACTTCACCCTCCGCATCTACGTTCGCGAGCGCTCGAAACACAGCGGGGAATTGCCCGCTCCCTCGGGAAATGCAGCGAGGAACGACGCCTCCTGCATCTACATGATGGACGCCGACCAAGTCAATTGGCCGCTCACGGTGCGCTGTTGGAAGCCTGGCGATCGGTTCCGCCCCTTGGGGCTTCATGGAAGCAAGAAGCTTCAGGATTTCTTTACGGATTTGAAGATTCCGAGGAGTGCGAGAGGGCGGCGCCCCCTCCTCTGCGACCCGGAGAAGATATGCGCGGTGCTTGGATGCAGGCTGGACGATCGGGTGAAAATCGGGTTGGAGACTGCAAGACTATTGGTCGTGGAATTTACGACAAACTCTCGTAATGTCCCGCCGACTGAATGAGAAGACAACTGGAAGGACCTGAATAATATACAAAAAGCAGTTTCTACACTCTGCGCATTCAGAGAAAAAAGCCACCCGCTTTGGGAGCATCTCCAAAGGCATGCCCCCAAAGGGCGGAAAACCCCGCCCTGACAACGCCGCCTGATTCCAGACGCCCTATGCGCAGATCTTGATCTTATACACGATCCAGTCTCCGCACGCAAACCCACGGCGGTATTCCCCAAATGCCGGATGGTTCGAGGGCTTGGGATAGCTCGATGTTCTGAAGTTGCCTTTTTCATTCTGCTCATAGGCCGCAACCACCGCCTCAGCGGGCGGGAGACTGTAAGTCTGCGTCCTATCGTCCATCATGTTAATCACGACGGATTCCTCTTCTGGGGCCATCTGCTTTCAACTCCTGCTGTGTGATAGATCGAATAAACAAAGACCCACCGGACACCAAAGACACATTCACCGAATGTATAATGTCATCCATCTGTCTTATAGAGGATTTTAAAGAAAATTTCAAGATGGCGATATTACGCACCTTCCGAACGCAGACCGAAACAAAGGAGGGAAATAAATCATTGTAATGACACAAATTATAAATTCATTTCACAAACGCGCAATATTCTCTGACGCGCCGCGCCCAAGGCTTCGCCCAAACGAAAGAGCATTCCCTTCGCTAACACCCTGATGGGAGACAGGAAGAAATGTGTCATTTCTTGTAAATGAATTGATAGGTAAGCTGTATTTTTGCCGAGCCGACTTCTATAACGTCAAACTCCTCCAATTTCACCGATTCTTTCACCACGGCCCCGTTGACCCTGGGCTTGGCCATTCCCCCTACGTAGCTCAGGTAATAGCCGGTAGGCCGGTTGCTGATGGTTGCAGCAATCTTCCCGACCAGAAACCCCGCCACGGGAATGTCCGCATCCGGATCTTTCCCTATTTTGGTCAGCTTTCTGGTCAATCTGATTTCCCCCTGCCCTCCCGCCAGATACGTCAGGACGCCAACTGTCTCCTTGTTGAGTTCCTGCGACTTCCCCGGCTGATAATTTTGGTTGAGAGCGGAATTGTAATCCTCCGCGCCCATGACCAGCGTCTGCTCCAGGAAGTCGGAAGCATCCCTGGACGGGGCCTCGCCCGGCGCATACGCAAAGACAAGCGTGTGCTTGCCGATGGTGATGACGTCCCCATCACGGAGGCGGCAGGACGAGACGAGGCGTCCGTTCACGAAAGAGCCGTTCTTGCTCTGGAGGTCCGTCAACTGGAAGCCCCCATCCACGGAATCGATCCTGGCGTGCGTGCTCGAAACCCCGAGGTTGTCAATTACGATGTCGTTCGCAGCCCGGCGTCCAATCGTCACGGACTCCCCATCGAGGAGCGTGCGCTCCTCCAGGAGTTTGTCTTCAAACTTAAGCGTCAAAACCGGCATATGGCCCCCTCATCCCTTGGCGCGCCCGTCGCCGAACAGGCGTGAAAAGAAGCGCGCGAATATTCCGGCTATCCGGCTTCTTCCTCCGCCGACGGGCCCCATTTTGACTACAATTACGGTGACATTGTCATCGCCTCCGCGCTGGTTCGCCATATCGACGAGCAGGCGGCACGCCCTTTCCGGGCTATTTCTTACCGCAACATAGCGAATTTCCTCGGGAGACACCTTATCCGACAAGCCGTCGGAGCCCATCACCAGGATGTCTCCCCTGAAGCATTGAACCTCGCATATATGGGCTTCAACCGTCGTCTGCGTCCCCATGGCCTGCGTCAGCATATGACGGAGGTGCTGCTGCTCTATCATACCGTGGTGCAAAGCGCCGTAGGCGGCCTGGACCGTGTGGGGTTTGTAGATCGCTTCTATGGAGCCATCATGGATCAGGTAGATGGGGCTATCCCCCACGTTGGCCGCGACAGCCGTCGTGCCCGTCAGAAGCACTGCGGACACGGTGGAGCCCATCCCCCGATAGGCGGGATTTTCAAGAGAAAGTCGGTGAACGCTCCAGTTGGCCAGATGTATGCCGGTAAGAAGTCGGTTTGCCTCCCTGGAGAGGGTTTCATCGGCATCCGAGGGCTCTTCTTCATCCCCATGCTCTCTCAGGCGTTTCATATAGCCGCCAAGCGTCTCCACCACGAGTCCGCTCGCGACCTCCCCCGCCCGGTGTCCTCCCATTCCGTCCGCCACGATGTAGAGCCCAAGGGAATCGTCCAGGAACAGGGCATCTTCGTTCCCTTTCCTTTTCTTCCCTACATCCGTGAGGCCAGCCGACTCAATGACCATCATGCTCGAAGCTCTCTGTGGTTTCAGTGAAAGAAAACGCCAACACGGCTTTATATGCTGCGCCGTCGTTGCGGCGCAAGAGGCTGAACGCATGGCAGGGGCTTCCCAAAGGCCCCGGGAGCAACCGCATCGGAGTCCAGGTCTTCGACGGGCGCAACCGACCTTATCCCACAGCCTGTTTGCTCCGCTGCTCCGCCATTATTTCATCCATCCGCTTTCCTATTTTCCTCAGATGCACCGCCATTTCGGAAGCCCTCTGGTAGCGTTTTTCACGGTCCTTTTCAAGCGCCTTGTTGAGCACGTCCACCAGCGGCTTGACAATCTTGGGATTGAATCGACGCGGGTCCGGATGGGGCGCTTTGATGATCCGGTTCATGAGCGAAGCAAGGCTGTCGCCTTGGAATGGAGTATTGGCTGTCAAAAGCTGGTAGAGCATAACGCCAAGCGAAAAAATGTCGGACCGGCCGTCCACCTTCAAGCCCGATATCTGCTCTGGAGACATGTAATACGGCGTGCCCTTCAGGACGCCCGTCTGCGTCTGAGACGTCGCCGTAATCCGCGCAATGCCGAAATCCGTAATTTTCACGCCCCCGGTCTTCAACAACATGATATTGGCCGGTTTGACGTCGCGGTGCACGATTCCCTTTTGGTGGGCGTAGTCCAGGGCGTCCGCCACATCGGCCACGTAATCTATGACCTTGCGCATCGGCAGGAGTCGTCCCTTGACCGTGTGTTTCTGCAGGTCTTCGCCCTCCAGGTATTCCATGGCAATGAACGCAAGACCCTTGTCCTCTCCCGCATCGTAAATGGTGACAATATTGGGATGGGAAAGTGTGCCCGCGCTTTCAGCTTCGATGAAAAACTTCTTCTTCATCTTCTCCGCCTCTTCGGGTTCAAAATCGCTGCCGAAGCGGAACGTCTTGATGGCTGTAATGCGGTTGATGCGAGGGTCCTGCCCCAGATAGACGGTCCCCATGGCCCCTTTGCCGAGTTGCCGGATTATTTCATACCGGCCAAGCGTCGGACGAACCTCGGTCTCCTGGAGAATCGGCGGGACGGCCTCCTCTGGCGGCGCGGCGACTCCGCTCGCAGCCTCCGGCCGCATGTCGACCGTATCGGCAGTCTGAAGCATCTTGAGCTTTCTTTTCCGCACGTCTTTGAAGCCATCGTCGTACTTCTCTATAAAATCCAGCACCTCCGCGGCCTTATCGAATTGCCGTTTCTTTTCATAGGCAAGAGCCAGCCTGTAGAGGACCCCCTTCATTTCTTCATCCACCGGAATGCCGCGAAGCCTGTCAAAAGCCTGATCCAGCATGCCTTCCTCAAGAAAAGCCAACCCGATGGCCGCCTGCGATTCAGACGGCTTCTCATGCAGCCCGTCAGGAGACCTCCCGGCGCTCCAAAGCATTGCGACAGCGCCCCCCGCGCTGCCCACAACCAACTGCAAGAGGGGATGCGCCGCTCTGATCCAGAGCCCCCCTCCGGCTAGAAGCCAGGCGGAGCTTCCTAGAATAAGCGCGAAAAGCCCAAAAAAAACGGCGGCGGCGGCTCCGCCGGCAAGCCCCGGCAGGGCTAGTGCTAGGAATGCTCCAACGACAAGCATCATGACAGCCTCGGCTGCGATTCCCCAACCCGGCTCCCTCACGCCCTTCCCGTTCAGGATGCTCCAGACGGCGTCAGCGGTGAAATCCCCCATTGCGGAGCCAGAGTCAAGCCCCACGGCGTCCTCATCCGAAGGGCTCACCAGGACGATCTTATCCTTAAAGGCTCCAGATGGGACTTTCCCAGCCAGAACATCCGAGCAGGCGCATTCCTTGTACGCTCCGGCGGGGCGCTTCCGCGCAACCAGCATCCCTCCCCTCGCGTCCAGGGGAACCTCAAGGCTTCCCATCCGGATTGCGGACGCGCCTTCGACCTGGATGGCGTCTTCCGGAATGTTCAAATGAACAGCGGCTATCCGCAACGCATAAGAAGGCAAAAGATGGAAAGGCCCGAAACGGTATAGAAGCTGGCAGCGACGCGGAGCGTCTTCCGAGCCGGGATCACGGTCAACATGACCCAAGCCCGCGGCAACATGGAGATGCGCGGGGAGGGGTAGAGAGACGCCAGACGCCTTGGGGAGAAGCGCAAAAGCGATCCCCTCCCGCAACCGGATCATCTGGGAAGCAAGGACGTCGTCGGGCGCGCCCGATTCGGCCGACTTGTCGCCAGCAGGTTTGACAAATGCGGGAAGAACAACCACCCCCGCGGCTTTGATCGCATCCGTCAGCCGTTGATCCCCGTCAAGTCTGGCCCGAGCATTCACAAGCGCATTCCCGAGAGCGGAATTTCTTCCACCCGCCTGCGTCTGGGGCGTTTCCGCAAGAAGGCCGAGCAGCCCATCGATCTCTCGAAGTGCCGGATTTTCCTCCAAAGCATCCAGTGCGACGCCCAGTCCAATAACTCCGGGAGCTCCAGCGCTTATCGCCTGAACGGCCTCGGCAATCCGGGAACGGGTCCACGGCGTCCCACCGGTCTCCCCTGCAAACCCTCCATCCAGGCGCACTACGACTATGCCGTCCGGCGCGCCGGGACCAACCCGCAGGCGCATTTCCGCCTCATAGAGCCTCAGCTCCAAAGGCCTAAGCACCCATGGCATGAAAACCCCGAGCGCCAGAAAGAGCAGAGTGACGCCGGCCCCCACGAGCTGCGCCGGATGTCTCTTCGGAACGTCCATGACGGACCCGCTGTTCTTTGATGGAAAAGCAAATATTCCCGAAAGGGAGAAACCTCTCCCGCGAAAGAATCCAACTCCAGGAAGCACACTATGCCGAGAGTTTATTTTCTGTCAACGCAAAAGAACCGGCGGAAGGAAGTCGCTCCCGCGCTTTCCTTCTCACGAAAACCAGCGGCCGGCTTATCGAGCGAACATGCCGCTCGCCGCATAGGCTCCTATCCTCCTCACGATGGGAAGCCTTCCAGGAACGTCCCGCGACCAATAAAAAGAAGATCGCCTCAAACGCCCGAGTCGGCGCGCGCCACAGGCAGGCTGAAATACAACGCAGCCCCTGTTTCGGAGCCTTTCGGCGGGCTCTCGACCCATATTTTCCCACCATGGTTGCGCACGATGTGGCGGCAAATCGCGAGCCCAAGCCCCGTGCTGCCGGAATCTCCAGCCCGGCTCTTCTCCACTCTGTAAAACCGCTCAAAAATCCGGGACTGCTCAAACGGTGGAATGCCCGGCCCTTCGTCGATAACGCCAATGACCACAAACCGCTCGTCCAAAGAGCACGAGACGGCAATCTCTCCGCTCTCGGGGCTGCATCGCACGGCGTTTTCCAGCAGGTTCCGAAACACCTGAACAATCTGGTCGAAGCACGCGGGAGCCTCCACTCCATCCCGCGGCAGCTCGTTGCGAAGCCGTAAATGTCTGGCTTCCGCCATGGGAGCGCACATCTCCCACGCGGCGGCGAAGGCCTCCCCGATGCCTATCGGCCCCCCGGAGTGACGGCTCGCCGACGACTCAAGCTTTGCGAGCTCCAGCAGCTCGGTCACCATCTTCCCCATGCGGTCCGCATTCCGGAGAATGACTTCCAGGAAGCGTCGCCCTGCCTCGGGATCGCACTCCTCCCCCTGGTGGGTCAACAGAGTCTCCGCATAGCCTTTGATGGAAGTGAGCGGAGTGCGGAGTTCGTGAGAGGCGTTCGCAACGAAATCGCGGCGGATTTTCTCCAGTTGCGTAATCTCGCTGATGTCGTGGAAGACGACAACCACGCCATGATCCTCTCGCAATCCGCCGTCAACCATATTTATATTGACCTCGTACACCCGGCCTCCGGCAAGCGTAATCCGAAAGCTGTCAGGGTTGTTGGGGCGGCCCCTATTCGCTGAAGCGACAGCCAGATCCACCGCATCCTGCAATCCCTTATCCCGGATGACCTCCAAGGGATGCCGCCCCTCTATATTGTGGATATCCGGGGCCATACCCTTAAACGCCCGATTTGCCGTATGAATCTTCCCCCGCATATCGAGCAGGATGACGCCTTCGCACATTCCGTCCAGGATGGCGGCAAGCTCCCGTTCATGGGCGCTCACCTCATGGATGAGTTCGTTCATTCCATCCGTGGTGCGTTTTATGGCGACGGCAAGCGGGTTGAGTTCATGCTCGAAAACGGCGTCGAGGCGCTCGGGTTGCTCGCCCCTTCCAATGGCTTCGACAGCCATGGCCATGCTCTTCAGAGAGCCCTTGAGACGCCGCGTGACGCCAGTCCCCATGATGGTCCCGGCAAGGAGCAGGGACGCGATGAAGATCACCATGGCCGGACGGCTTCCGGCATCGAGCAACCTGCTCACGCGAGT
>CALFXO010000182.1 GCA_937958025.1 uncultured Syntrophobacteraceae bacterium | reverse complement strand
AGGGAAGACGGTGCGAATCCGTCGCGGTCCCGCCGCTGTGAATGGGGACGAAAGCCAAGAGCGCCACTGGTTTGAAAAGCGACAAACTGGGAAGGATGGCGAGTAGGACGATCCATGAGCCAGAAGACCTGCCTTGAGCCCTGCTTTGGGCGCGCGGGAAGGAAAACCGCCGCCCATCCGGCCGGAGAGCGCGCGGCGCCGCATTCCGGCGAGGAGCGCAACGTAAGGATGAAGCGAAACAGGGTGCAATCCTTGAGAGAATGGTGTTTCTCTCAAGGATTTTTTGTTTTTGGAAGCCGGCTTGCGACGGCCGAAACCGGCTGTCGCGGAATGCCTGGAGCACGGAAGGAGGGAGGTGCGCGATGGAAAACGATCGGTCGGGCTTGGTGGAAGCCGGTCGCGCGATTGAAACCGAGAGTTTCCGCATCATCGATGAAGAGATCGGCGGGCGGTTCGCTTTTTCCCCCGACGAGTGGCAGGTGGTTCGCCGCGTGGTGCACACGACGGGCGACACCGCTTATGCGGAGCATGTGGAGCTGCACCCGGATGCCATTGCGTCCGGAGTGGAAGCCTTTCGGCGCGGCGCGCCGATATTCGCCGACACGCGCATGATCGGCGTCGGACTATCCCCGTGGCGGCTGCGCTGGTTCGGGACGGAGACTACGGTCCCCTCGGCTCTCCCCGAGAGCCAGGAGTGGGCCGAGCGGCTCGGAGTGACCCGTTCGGTCGCGGCTTTCCGCCACTTCGGCCGCAAGCTGGACGAGAGCGTGGTCGCTATCGGCAATGCCCCGACGGCGCTCCTCGAGGTGATCCGCATGGTGAAGGAGGAAGGGGTCCGCCCGGCGCTGATCGTCGGCGTCCCCGTCGGCTTCGTGAGCGCGGCGGAATCGAAGGAAGCGCTCCGGGAACTGGCGAACCAGCCCTTCATCACCGTCCGGGGACGCAAAGGAGGAAGCTCGGTGGCGGTTTCCATAGTGCACGCGCTCCTTGAACTCGCAAAAGCGAAGACGAAACAATAACAACAAAGCAGGGCAAGCGCCTGTTTTTCAGCCTCTCGCGCCCCACGAGGGAGGGAGGCGTCGAAATCCGCCGGTTGCGGCGCACAGGCTCCAAATTGGAAGGAAATCACAGCATGTTGGGTGTGTTGTACGGAATAGGAGTCGGACCGGGTGATCCGGAACTCCTCACATTGAAAGCAGTCAAGATCCTGGGAGAAGTGGATTATGTCTTCGCGGCGTCTTCCAGCAAGAACGATTACAGCGTCGCTTTAGACATCGTGAGCGGGCGCATACGACCGGAAGCCGTGGTGGAGCACCTCGCGTTCCCGATGACCTTCGACCGCGACCACATGGAAAGCGCCTGGCAGGCCAACTGCGACCGCGTGGCCGAGGTCCTGAGGGAGGGCAAAAGCGCCGCGTTCCTCACCATCGGCGACCCCCTCACCTTCAGCACCTACATTTACCTGGTCCGCAAGGTCCGCGCCCAGTTCCCCGAAGCCGTCGTGACGACGGTTCCCGGCATCACGTCTTTCCAGGCGGCCGCTTCCTGCGCCAACATCCCTCTCGCGGAGGGAGAGGAGTCCTTCACGGTCATCTCCGGCGCCAAGGGCGGGGAGCGTCTCAAAGACGTCATCGACTTTTCCGACAACGTCATCCTCCTCAAGGCATACAAGAGGTTTCCGCAGATTCTTTCCCAGATAGAAGAACTTGGCCTGCGGGACCGCTGCTGCTTCATTAGCCGCTGCGGCCTCGACGGGCAGGTGGTGGAGCGCGATTTCGAGAGCCTATCGAAGCTTTCCCCTCACTATCTGTCGCTCATGATTATCAAGAAGAGGGGCATAGAGTAGTGACTGGAGCCGGTGCGGGGCCGACGGCTCCGGGCCGGGGCCCGGCGGGAGGAGGGTCGCTTCGCCTGTGGCTCGCGCTCCTCGCGGCCGTAGCGCTTCTCACCTTCGCAACGTCCGGGATCGGCCCTTTCGGCATTTCTTATGAGAGCATCCTCCGCGTGTGGCTCTCTCCCTTTTTCCAAGGCGCGGCGTCCGGCGTCGGCGATTCGGAGCGCTACATCGTGGTGCACATCCGCCTCGCGCGCGCCTGCCTCGCGCTGATGGCCGGCGCGTCGCTCGGGCTTGCGGGGGCGGTCTACCAGGGCGTCCTGCTGAACCCGCTGGCGGACCCTTTTACGCTCGGGATTTCCGCGGGCGGAGCGCTCGGAGCGTCGCTCGCGATCCTCTTCGGGTGGGGCGGGATGCACTTCGCCGGAATGAGTGGCCTGCCGGTCGCGGCCTTCGCCGGGTCCATGGGCGCACTCTATCTCGTGTATATGCTCGGACGCGTGGACGGGAAGGTGCACTCCACGACGCTGGTGCTCGCGGGGATCATGGTTTCAACGTTTCTCTCCGCCTGGATCAGCCTCCTCAAGAGCCTCCATGAAGACTCGGTCTCCACGATCGTCTTCTGGATCATGGGGAGCCTCTCGGGCAAGGGGTGGCTGCACGCGCTGCTGATCGCCCCGTACCTGCTCGCCGGGAGCGCGACGATCCTTGCCTATGCGCGGGAACTCGACTGCATGAGTCTCGGCGAGGTGCAGGCGATGCAGCTCGGAGTCGATGTGCCGCGCATAAGGCTTACGCTCCTTGTGGCAGCATCCCTCATTACCGCCGCGGCCGTCGCGGTCAGCGGGGTGATAGGCTTCATCGGCCTGGTCGTTCCCCACATCGTGAGGCTTTGCATCGGGCCGGGCCACCGGCGTCTGCTGCCGCTATCGCTGCTTCTTGGCGGGGTGCTCCTGCTCATCTCCGACACCCTGGCGCGGAGCATCCTGCCAGGGGGACAGGAGCTTCCCGTCGGGGTGCTCACCGCTATTTTGGGAGGACCTTTCTTTTGCCATCTGCTATTGCGCCGCAAGAAGAACATCCAGCTCTGATCCGCGTGCGTGATCTCCACTGCGGATACCCAGGGCGGCCGGTGCTCCAATCGATTTCGTTCGACGTCGGGCCGGGGGAGCTTGTAGGCGTCCTCGGCCCCAACGGCTCCGGAAAAACCACGCTCGTGCTGGCCTTGAGCGGAGTCATTCCCATCGAAAGGGGGAGCATCGACGTGATGGGAGCCCCGATCGACAGCCAGAAAGCGAAGGAAAGGGCCCGCCGCATGGCGGTGGTCTCGCAGGAAGCGGACGTGAAATTTCCTTTCTCGTGCGAGGAAGTGGTCCGCATGGGGCGTTATCCGCACCGTGGGCGCTGGCGCGGGAATGCGTTCCGCGACGAGGAGCGCGTCAACTGGGCCATGGACGCCATGGACGCCCGCCCGCTCGCCGAGCGGCTCATCACCGCCGTGAGCGGCGGGGAGCGGCAAAGGGTCATGATGGCGCGGGCGCTCGCGCAGGAAACGCCCATCCTCCTCCTGGACGAATCCACCTCGGCGATGGACATCCACCGCAAGCTGGAGGTTTTTCGCACGCTCGACGCGCTGAGCCGCGAGAAGGGACTCACGGTGCTCACGGTGCTTCACGACCTGAACCTTGCCGCCCTTTTCTGCCGCCGCATCCTGCTGCTCCGCGACGGGAGAGTCGCGGCGGACGGGCCGCCCGAGCGGGTGTTCACACGGGAGATACTGGAGGACGTGTACCGGTCGAAAGTGCTGGTGCGCGAGATCGAGGAGATCGGACGGCGGCAGGTGGTGTTCCTGCCCTGACGAAAACAAAACGAGATGAAGCGAGATGCCGAAGGATGCACCCGCCGCTCGGCGCGGCCCGCGAGAGACGAGAGTGCATCCACGACAAGGGAGGCTTCCATGAAGTCTTTTTTTAAGGCCGGGCGTCCGGCGGCTGTGGCGTTTGTACTTTTGGCGCTGGCATTCGGGATTCTCGCGGTCCCCTGCCAGGCCGCGGAGGCTTCGTCGGTCAAGATCGTGGACGACGCGGGGCATGCGATCGAACTCAAGAAGCCCGCCGAGCGGATCATTCCGCTCTACGGGGCGTTCGCCGAAATGCTCTACGCCATCGGGACCGGACCGTCGGTCGTCGCCCGGACCCAGGCCGACGACATGCCGCCGGAAATCGTGAAGCTCCCTGCCGTCGGCACGCACATGCGGCCGAACGTCGAGATGATCGTCGGGATGAACCCCGATCTCGTCGTGCAGAGTGCAAGCCGCAGGGCCGAAACTCCCGAAATGGAGGGCGTGACGAGCGCGGGCATTCCTATAGCGGTATTCGCTCCTGAAACGTTCGACGCGATCTTCTCCACTATGGAGCGCCTCGGCGTCCTCACGGGCCATGAAGATTCGGCGAAGGCCGCCGTTGACGCCCTGAAGCAGCGACTTGAGGCCGTGCGCGAGAAGGTGGCGAAAGCCCCGAAACGCCCGCGGGTTTTCTTTGAAGTGCGCACAGAACCGCTCACCGCCGCAGGAGGAGGCTCCATCGTCCAAGACGTCCTTGCCGCCGTCGGGGCCGAAAACGTCGTGAAGCTGGACGGCGGGGTCGTGCGCTACAGCTTTGAAGCCCTCATGAAGGACGATCCCGATTTCTACATCGTGCAAAGCGGCCCGATGAACCGCAATCCCTCCGAGCCCGGGAGCCGGGTGCACTTTGACCAACTCCGCGCCGTCCGGGGAGGGAAAGTGATTTTCGTGGACGAACTCCTCTTCTCCCGTCCCGGCCCCCGCGCCGTGGACGCCGTGGAGCAGCTCGCCGCGGCGCTCTATCCGGATCTCTTTCCTAAATCGGGGGCGCAAAAATCCCCTTGACATGCCGCCGCCGAGCTGCTAGAAAAGGGGCCACAATTTGATTCGACGCATCAGGTGACATGCGCTTAAAAGGGAATCCCGTGTAAATCGGGAGCGGTCCCGCCGCTGTAAACGGGGACGAAATCCGCACAAGCCACTGGCTCAGGCCGGGAAGGCGCGGAGAGTAGGATGATCCGTCAGCCAGAAGACCTGCCTGATCGTGAGAGGAACGGTGCGAGAGACCGCCGCGTCCGCTAATTAAGGATCAAGTGAATCCGGGTGCAATCCTTAGGGCTTTTTGGCTCTAGGGATTTTTTTTTGGGGGAGCGAGGGAAGCTCCCGCACCTTCTTCCCTCCTCATCGCATTCACTAACCTCCCGCCGTCCGGGGCGTCGTCGCCGGCGCTCCCGGACGCCCTATCCTTCTCCCGACCCGGAAAGGGAATCGCCCTGTCTCCAAAGCCGCCCAAGCCCAACCCCAACCCAATGGCAAAGTCCCGAATCCAACCCGTTCCACGGGGTCCATCCCGGAGAAATCCGAACGTATAATCCGCGCCGCTTGCTTTGCACCGGCCCATTGTGATACTTGAAACATTGTAGAGGGAGACCCACGCCGATGAAAAGAGCCATCCTGCTTGTCGCCTTCGGGACGACCGCGCCCGAGGCGCAGAAAGTTTTCGATATCATCGACGCCCAAACGAGGGCGGCGTTTCCGGACGACGACATTCGATGGGCGTATACGTCCCGGTTCGTCAAGGCCAAGCTGGCGAAGGAAGGCAAGACGCTGGACTCCCCGGAAATAGCCATGGCCAGGCTCATGAACGACGGCTTCACTCACGTCGCCGTGCTCCCGCTCCTCGTCATGCCGGGGGAGGAGTTTCACCGTCTCCACAACAACGTGCGGCTCTTCGAGCGCATGACGGGAGGATTCCGTATGGTGGCCGTCGCTTCGCCCCTCCTTTCCATCCACTCCGACCTGAGGCGCGTCGCCGAGGCCATGCGCGGGCGCATCCCGTCCGAGCGGAAGCCGGACGAGCCAGTCGTTTTCATAGGACATGGAAACGCGCGGCACCCCTCGGATTCGCTTTACGCGGCGATGGGCTTCATCATGCAGGAGATCGATCCGAACATCCACATCGGAACGGTGTCGGGCTACCCCGGAATGGATGACGTCCTTCCCCGGTTGAGCGTGGCGAGCGGTAAAAAGGCGTATCTGGCGCCCCTCATGACGACGGCGGGCGAGCACCTCCGAAACGACATAGCGGGGGACGGCCCCGGAAGCTGGAAAAGCGCCCTCGCCCGGATTGGATGGGACTGCCGAACGAGCTTCCAGGGCATGGGGGAACACCCCGAAATCGTAGACGTATGGCTGGACCATCTGCGCGACGCGCTGGCCCGCCTGGAAGGGGGCGGGAAGCGCCACGGCGCGGCCTGAAAAGGCTGCGGACCTGCATTTCGCGCGATAGGTTCGTGGAGGAACACCACAAAGCAACCGCAAGGTTGGGGGAGGCGACCCATATGGCAAAGCTGTCCACACTGGTTTTTTGCGCCGCGTTGTGCACGGCTATGACGATTTCCATGAGCTGCTGCTCGAAAGGAGAGGCTATGGAGTTGAAGTCGCAGGCTTTCAGAGACGGAGGCAGGATACCCGACCAGTACGTTATGCCGGGAGCAGGGGGCAAGAACGTTTCCCTCCCGCTCGAATGGTCGAATCCGCCGGAGGGGGTCAAATCCTTTGCAATATCGATCGTCGATCCGCACCCGGTTGCGAACAACTGGGTCCACTGGATCGTCGTGAACATCCCCGCCGGGGAGTCGTCTCTCGCGGAAGCCGCGTCCGGCAGGAAAATGCCGAAAGGCGCCGTGGAACTCAAAAATTCCTTTGGAGCGATAGGTTATGGCGGCCCCCAGCCTCCCAAGGGAACCGGAGAGCACCCCTACGTCGTGACGGTCTACGCCCTCAATGTGGAGAAGCTCGACATTCCCGTAAGCTCCAACCTGAAAACCTTCCTCGGTGAGTTGAAAGGCAAAGTGATCGCTTCCGCCGAACTCACCGGCATGTACGGGCGATAGAATGGGCGTACGGCGTTTTTATCAGGTTTCGGGCAACACCCTATTGCCGCCCAATAGGGTGTTTTAATTAACTTTTTGTCATTGATGTTTTATTTGTAAATCTCACTCTCCGGCGCCCCTTCCCGCCGCTTTGCGGGGCGGAATCCCGTGGCTGCACGGCGCTTCGCACCCGCACTTGCCGCACACGTCCACCAGCGGCAGGTCGCTGTAATAGGCGTCCGTTCGCAGGCACTGGGCGTAGCAGGCGGTCCTGTCGAACCCGCCGGCCCGGAGAGCGCCGTACACGCACTTTTTCACGCACGCCGAACAGGCGAATCCGGCCTTTGCGAGACACCATTCTTCTTCCGGGCGGGGCGTCGCGGGGATGGGCATGTCGGTCACGAGGCTGCCGAGGCGTCCGCAACACCCGGCTCGGGTTATCAGCAGGTGGTGGACGCCGAACGTTCCTAGCCCGGCGATGTAGCCGAGATGCTTGTGGGACCAGCGGCTCACCAACTTGACCTCATCGAAGTTGTGCGTCGCGGGGGTCTCCACGGCGTCGAACCCCTCTTCCCTCAGCTTGGCCTTGAGGCGCGCGTTGACATCGGCTATCATCCGGTTAGTGGCGACATACGCCTCTGCCCAGCCGCGTGAGGCGAATTCGCCGCTCAGGCTGTTTTCCTTCCCCAGCCACCGGCGGAAAGGGAGGAAGTATACGACGACGGACTGTGCGGAAGGAAGCAGGTCGGACGGCATGGCATGCTCCGGGTCCACGACCTCGCGAAGCCGAGCGAAGAGCGGATCGTCCGCTGAAGCGACTGCCGCGAGCGGTTCGCCCCAATAACCCGTGGGCGGTCCTTTAGCTTCCCTTTGCGCTATGACCGAAGCGATTTCCCCGGTCAGCCATGCCGGGAGACCGTTAATGATTTCGGTTTTGTCAAGGCTTGCGGCCATTTTGTCCTCCTTGCTTTTTTAAACGCTTTCAGCGGCTGTAGAGAGGTGACGACGCATGCGGATATGGGTGGACGCCGACGCTTGCCCCGGAGCGATCAAGGACCTTATCATCCGGTGCGCTATGCGCCTAAAAATTCTCACGATTTTTGTCGCCAACAAGCGGATCGGGACGCCGGAATCGGTCTACCTGAAGACGGTCCGGGTCGGAATGGAGCCCGACGAGGCGGACGCCTATATCGCGGCGAACGCCGGACCGCTCGATTTAGTAGTCACGCAGGACATCCCCCTGGCCTCTCTGCTCGTCCCCAAAGGAGTGATCGCCATCAATCCACGCGGGGAGCTCTATACGGAGGAAAACATCCGGGAGAGGCTGTCTATACGCAATTTCATGCAGGACCTACGGGAAGCGGGCGCCGTGACGCCCGGCCCCAAACCGTTCGGCCAGAAAGAAAAACAGCGCTTCGCGGACTCCCTGGACCGGGAGCTCACGAAAGCGCTGAGAAGCAGGGGGGCATCCCCCCCAAAAACCTGATCCTTAAACGAACCGTTTGCCCTCCGAAGAAGACCTCGGCCCATTTCCGTTCCTATGTCCTCCTCCGTCCGGCTTTCCGGTGCGCCGGTATTCCACTTTCACGTCCGAGTTCCGGCGCATGGCCGCGGGATGATGCTCGCGCTTGGGGCCAGACGGAGCAAAGCCCTTCCGGTCCTCCCGGCCACTGAATCCCTCGCCGCGCTGTCCTCCCGGTTTGCCATACCTCCCATTCCCCCCGCCGCCAGGACGATTTGAATGCGGGAACGAGCCGCGCTTTCCTCCGCCTTCATAGGGTCTCTTTCTTGGCCTTTGCAGCGGACGGGAAGGCTCCAGCCCCGGAATCACGTCCAGGGTGAGGTTTTGTCCGATGTAGCGCTCGATCTTGTCCAGGTAGGGGAGGTCGCCCCTCGAGACGAAAGAAATCGCCACTCCCGACTCCCCGGCGCGGCCCGTCCGGCCGATCCGGTGGACATAGTCCTCGGAGAATCGCGGAAGGTCGAAATTGATGACGTGGCTGATTCCCGTGATGTCGATGCCGCGCGCGGCCACGTCCGTCGCAACAAGCAGTCGCACTCTGCCTCGCCGCATGCTCATCATGGTGCGGTTTCTGGCGCTTTGCGTCATATCGCCGTGGAGGGCCGCCGCATCCATCCCGTTGACCGTGAGGTTCTGGGCCAGGGCGTCCGCATCGCGCTTCGTCGCGGAAAAAATAATCGCCTTGGTTACGGAATCGTCCGCGCAGATGTGCTGCAAGAGGCGGTGCTTGTGCTCGATGTCGTCGGCGATGTAAAGCCGCTGTTCAATGGCGTCGTGCGTGATCTTCTCCGGCGAAATCTGGACCCGCTCGGGATTCTTGAGCAGTCCGCCGGCAAGCCGCGTGGTCTCGTCGCTCAGCGTCGCGGCGAAAAGAAGCGTCTGGCTTTCGCTCGGCACCGTTTCCGCGATCCGCTTCACGTCATCGATGAACCCCATATCGAGCATGCGGTCGGCTTCGTCCAAGACAAACAATTCGACGCTGGAAAGATCGATCCGTCCCCGATCCATATGGTCGAGCAGCCTGCCGGGCGTTGCGATAATCATCTCGGGGGACTGGGACAGCGCCCTTATCTGCTCGCGGAAGGGCATGCCGCCAAAAATAGCGACGCTCCGGACCCGCAGATATTTCCCGTACGTCTGCGCCGCATGGGTGGCCTGATCCGCCAGTTCTCGGGTGGGGGTGATGACCAGGACGCGGGGGCCGCGTGGCCTGCTGTTAGCGCGCACGGAGAGGCGCTGCAGGGCGGGCAGCATGAAGGCCGCCGTCTTTCCGGTCCCCGTCTGCGCCGATGCTGCGAGGTCGCAGCCCGCAAGGACCTTCGGAATGGATTCCGCCTGAACGGGCGTCGGGTTTGTGTGGCCGCACTGCTTGAGCGCCTTGAGTATGGGGGGAGCCAATTGCAAGTCTTCAAAAAGCATAGATAAGTATATCCTTAAGAATAGATTGGTTGCGAGCTTCCGCGCCGAAGCGTCCCGCTTTGAGAGCGCAAAAGGGGCTCTCGCGCGGCGGGGGCAGCGCAATGCCAGGGCCTGCGCTCAAAATGTGAACGCACGAAACCGCCTGGCGCGAAAAATCAAGCGTGTTTGTCAATTATACGGCTGCAAGGGACGGCCCCGCCCCGCGGATGCGCCTGCGGGAGCAGCACGACAACGTTGGACTGACTTGAGACATCGTCGCCAACCAAGCGTGCTGCCATATGCGCGATAATCGCTGAAGGCAAGGGGTCAGTGATCGATGAAGCTAATTGGCAGGTGCAGGAAACATGAGACGGATCTCAAAACCATTCCGCCAAACTCTCAAACAGTTAACTTCCTAGTATACCCCATATCCAACGATTGACAAGCTTTTTTATCTTCATCCCAGTAATTCTCATTTTGGGTGTAGTCGTGAGAATGGCATACTTATAGCGTAGAGTGGGAAATACCATCCATAAATTGCCACTATTTTGGGTCTTGGATGGAGATTCATTACTCGTCCCAATCCAAAATGAGAATTGCTCTCTTCATCCGAAACCATTCATGTTCCCGAGAGGCTTCCGCAGCACCGCCAGCGTTCATTCTGAGCCAGTATCCCAAAATCCCCGCGAAGACCACAGCAACGCCCCTTCTGCGCAAGCGCATGGGGGGACAGCACTCTTTATTGGCCAACTTTCTGTTCCGCTGTTCTGGCAAGAATCATGTTCTGATGCCGACATCAAGGCTTACTTCGACAATATTCCCCACGAACCGCTCCTGGCAGACATCGGCTGCTTTATAGCCGATGGACGCGTGCTGGAGCTGATCAGGTCCTTTCTCAAGCAAGACGTTCTTGAGGACCTGACCCTGTGGACCCCCGAGAAGGGGAGCCCTCAAGGGGCCGTGATCAGTCCGCTGCTTGCCAATCTCTACCTCCATTCCGTCGATGTTGCCGTAGCCGATGCGGGCTTTGAGATGATCCGCTATGCGGATGAGCTCGTGATTCTGTGCCGCACCGGAGAGGAAGCCAGACAGGCTCTCGAGATGCTCGGCAGTCTGACCATAGAGCGCGGCCTCACCTTGCACCCTGAAAAGTCCAGACTGGTGGACCTGAGCCTTCCCGGAGAAGGGTTTGACTTTCTCGGCTACCACTTTGAGAGGGGCGCACGATGGCCCCGGGCCAAGAGCATGAAGAAGCTCAAAGATGCCATCCGGTCCAAAACCCGGCGCAGCCACGGTGACAGCTTGGCTGAGATCCTTGAAGATGTTAACCGCATCCTGCGAGGGTGGTTTGAGTATTTCAAGCACAGTCATCACCCCACCTTTGCCATGGTTGATAAATGGGTGCGGAGGCGTCTTCGCAGCATCCTGCGCAAGCGCCAAGGGCTACACGGCATCAGCCGTGGTCACGATCACTTCCGCTGGCCCAACGCGGTCTTTCGGGCTCATGGACTTTTCAGCCTTGCAGAAGCCCATCGAGCTTTAGCCCAGTCCTCATTGAGGTAAAAACACCAACTGGAGAGCCGGATGCGGGAAATCCGCCAGTCCGGTTCGGAGGGAGGGGCGGTGCTGAGCCGTCCCTACCCCTATCGGTGAGGCAACAACATTGCCCCGCGACTGGCTCATGCGGAGAACTTCATAGGGTTCCTGGTATGAGATCACGTCCGCCGCTATCGACGCACATCGTATCGATCGCTCTCTGGAAGGCGCTTGCGCGCTCTCTCCATAAAACGCGCGGGAATCTCTCGCTATTCGAGTCCACGCAATCTTGGGAATGAGTTCAATCTACAATCACCTCATAGAAGTGGGGCGTGGGACTGCCGTTAAACAAAGGCCTCACGCGCTCACCCGCCTCGTCGTGATCGGGACTGCCGTGCATTGCGTTGAACGCGCCACGGTCTTCAAACTCGACGATGGCCGCATAATTGCCTTCCTCGACGGGCTTCAGGAGCCTCCTGCCTATAAAGCCCTTGTGGCCTGAGAATTTTTCGTTCGACCAAGCGAACCAGTCGCGAAACTCCGCATCCTTGCCAGCTTTTATGGGTGGAAAAGAAATCAGAACTACAAACATGGTCTCACCTCCGGTGCATTGTCATCACCACCATCACTACCATCGTCCCCAATGATTTACTCTTCAGCATTAGGCCCGTCGATAATCAGAGCCAAAATTCCGGGTATCTTCTGGTCTTGGGGAGATTATTCACCAGCAATGCCACGGTCAGCATGATCGCGGCTCCCGCCCCTACGGGAACAAGGGCGTAAAGATACCCCAGGTTGTGGATCTTTGTTCCGCCTATGACAGCGATAAGGGCCGTGGCCCCTCCCGGCGGGTGAAGCGTTTTTGTCGCGTGCATCAGGGCTATGGCGGTAGCCACCGCAAGGGCGGACGCCAGCCAGATGTTTTCCGGGAAAAGATTGTGGGCGGAAACCCCAACCAGCGCCGAAAGGACATGCCCCCCAATGAGGTTCCTCGGCTGAGCAAGCGGGCTTTTTATCGCGCCGAAGATGAGGACCGCCGAAGCTCCGAATGAGCCGATGATAAGGACAAGCTCTGTGCCCGTGCAATAACGGCAATCGAGAAACCCCACCGCCGCGATTCCCAGAAAACTTCCCATCCACGACCAGAATATCTCAGGGAAGCTCACTCTCGGCGGACTCTGAGTGGTTCCTTTCATCTTTAGGAGGTAATCGCTTCGCATGTCGCGTTCCTTGAAAAAGCCCTGATGAGGTCGGTTCGTGTGATGATGCCGACGAGGCGCCCTTCCGCGTCGGTGACCGGCGCCCGGTTGATAACCCTTTCCGCCATGACGTCCGCTACTTCGGAATAAGATGAGCTTTCGTGAACCGTCACAGCCGGTGAACTCATGACGTCGCGGACCTTCTTGGCGCGAATGGGAAGATCGATGCAGCCATTGGCCTTCAGACAACTGGCGATGACGGTCATGAAGTTTTTCGGAGCGGGTTCGCCCATCCTGGAAAGAAAGTCTTTTTCCGAGACAACCCCCACCACCTTTCCCGCATCGTCGGTCACCGGAAGCCCCGAGACGCCACGGAGTCCCATGAGGCCGGCCGCTTCATCCAGCGGCGTATCTCGAGAGACGAAAACCACCTCTTTTGTCATCATGTCTCGCGCCAGCACCGTTTTTGAAACCCTCTCCACAGCGCGCCGGTAGGCATGGCAGTAGAGTTCCTTGAAGTCCCTCGGGGTGATGTCGAGATAGCCTGGAATGGACTGCATGGCTTCGTAAACATCCTGATCGGTTAGCCCTACATCGCCAACAGGCGGAGTGGAAGCCTTCTGTTTTTCGGCCATTTTCTTGTCCCTAAGCGGAAGCTCCTTCACCCCCTGAAAGCACGGGAGGTGAACAAGGGCTTTCCCATTGATCTCATTTAGAGTGGATTGCCCGATTATCCATTTTCCTTCTCAAACTCACTCTTTGGCGCCCCACAGGGAGGGCAGACCCATTCATCGGGCAGGTCTTCAAACCTGATCCCGGGAGCTATTCCGTTCTCTGGGTCCCCTTGGGCGGGGTCGTATATCCAGCCGCAGATGGTGCACACATATTTTTCCATTTCATGTCCTTTCCTTCAGGAGTGTTAGGTTTGCATCTCTTTCGTGGGGTTATGATTACAACAAATGGTCCCGAGGGTCTTTGACTCAGGTCAATTTATGCTCACGCTGGGGAGTTCGTTTTGGAAACGGCTATGCAGAGTCCTTAAACGTCCATTCCACTCCTCGACGCGTTGCATGGGCGGGCGTTGCGGAATGGTTGGGCGCCTGCCGCCGACTCCGGGAGCGCGCCGGGTCGAGATGTTGCGATCGAGAATGTATCTTATTGATCTGGTGAAATATTTTCATTGGGATGTTGTCCATTGACACTCCACTGGTCTGGTGATTAAATGATAACAATAAATTTCCCAGATTCCGCTGCAGTGTGTGAATGGTCCTTGAATCGGCGGCGCTCCGGGGAATGGGAGTTTTTCTCGCATGCCCCGGAGATGAACGGCATGGCCGGAAAGGGGGGAAATGCTTATGAACGCTGAAAAAGTCCGGGAATCGGTGATTGCCGGCTCCTGGTATCCTGGCGATCCCAAAGTGCTCGGGAAAGATATTGAAAGATATATGGAGCGGGCCTCCGCTTCCTCCGTAGACGGGAAAGTGATGGGACTTATCGTCCCGCACGCGGGGTATATGTATTCCGGAGGCGTGGCCGCGCACGCCTATAAATTGCTGAAGGCGGGCTCTTTCGACAGGGTGGTTGTAGTGGCCCCGAGCCACAGGGCTTACTTCGATGGAGCGAGTATCTATAAGCTTGGGGGGTACCGAACCCCTCTAGGAGTCGTCCCGCTCGACCGGGAGCTGGTGGATGCGCTTTTTGAGCGATGCGCATGCGTCCGCTATGTTCCGCAGGCCCACGCCGAGGAGCACTCCCTTGAAATCCAGCTTCCCTTTCTACAGACAACGCTCGGAGATTTCAAGCTGACTCCCATCATCATGGGGGATCAGTCGCTTGCCAATTGTGAGGAACTGGGCGAGGCGCTGGCCGACGTCTGTCGGGGAAAGAACGTTCTGCTCGTGGCCAGCAGCGATTTATCCCATTACCACTCCCACCGGGAGGCGGAAGCTTTGGACCGCATCGTCATAGACCGCATTTCGGCAATGGACCCCCGCGGACTCATAGCAAGCGTCAGGAAGGGAGAATCCGAAGCGTGCGGCGCGGGGCCCATCGCAACGGTGATGCTTGCGGCCAGCAAGCTCGGGGCCGATAGCGCCAAAATCCTCCGTTACGCCGACTCCGGCGAAGTGACGGGTGACGAAGGCGCCGTGGTGGGGTACCTCTCGGCGGTGATCTATTCGAGCGCGGGAGGCTGCAAAGTGGAGAAGGCCAAAGCAGATGCGTTGCACGAGGCTCGGAAGAAGTCCGGAGCCGGAATAGACTTGGGGCTGACGGACAGTGAAAAGACGACGCTGCGACAGATAGCCCGGGAGGCGATTAAAAACCGCTGTCTCGGAGCGGCTCCTCTAGAACCGGAAAAGCTGGAAATTACGTCAAGGCTTGAGGAAAGCCGTGGAGCTTTCGTGACCCTGCACAAAGGTGGGGAGTTGCGCGGGTGCATCGGGCTGATAGAGGGACGGGGGCCTCTGCACAAGGTGGTGCGGGAAATGGCCGTCCAGGCCGCGTTTGGAGACCCTCGATTTCCGGAGGTCCGGCCTGATGAACTGGAGCGGTTGGAACTCGAGATATCCGTCCTTACGCCTCTCGAGAGGATTGCGGACGCGTCCCGGATCGAGATAGGCCGGCACGGTCTTCTGATTCGGAAAGGATGGAAAAGCGGGCTTCTGCTGCCGCAGGTTGCGGTCGAGCAGGGTTGGGACCGCATCCGGTTCCTCGAATATACGTGCCGAAAAGCGGGATTGCCGTTGCATGCGTGGAAAGACCCGGATGCTGAAATATACATGTTTTCCGCCGACATTTTTTGATGGGAAGGGAGTAGTGCGTGGGCGAATTAATTGAGCTGGATCAGAGGCGCCGAGCCCTGATGGCGAAAAAAGGGTTCGATGGCTGGAAACGGCGCTTTCCCGATAATTTTAGTGAGGACACGCGCATAGAAGACCTGAGCGACGCGACCCTGGGGGCGCTTGTCCAGCCCGGCGAGGAGTCTGGCTCCGTCATCAACGAGTTCGTCATGGGCGTGAAGGGGCTGGGACACGCCGCCCAGTTCCACTCGCTGGGCCCCGTGGAGAAGATGGCGCTGACGGACATTTCCATATTCGTGCTGGATCAGCTGCGTTTCGAGTGCATGAGGCGGCTCCGCTGGATAGAGACGTATCCGGGGCGCGACGCGCCTTTGTTGGATTTGGTGGAGCAATTCTTTAACGATTTTTCATGCTATAAAAACGAGACGCCTCCCCTTGCGCCTTCCCATTCCCGGTACACGGAGTTTCTTGGGCTGTTCGAGGGGGACCGCGGCGCCTTCGTGCGGAAGCTGATCCCGGAGGCCATAGATATATTCAAGAAGAGGGTCCGAAGGGATGAGGCCTGAAGAGTTGCGCCATGCCCAAGGAGCGTTTTCATCTGCTGCTGGCGGATGAGTGTTTTAGCCGCCTCGGCAAGTTGCGCCCTGAAACGCTCCGCGACGGGAGCCTGCGGGAGGCCTGCCTCCTTGGTTCTATAATGCCGGATGTGTTTTTCTACGACGCGCCGTCTTTTGCGTTGGCGGCGATAGGGCGTGCGGTGCATCGCCTGGAGGGGGAGCCTGGGTTCGAGTTGATTTGCCGGATGCTGGAGGAGAACGGCGCTCATCTTTCCAAGGCGACGCGATTTTGGATGTTTGGGTTCGCGTCGCACTGCCTTGCGGATGGCTTTTGGCACCCCGCCATACGGAGCTATTCCGCGCCCAGCTCCCGGTTGTGCCGGAAGCTTGCCATCTCGTCGAAATCATGTCACTTTTGGGTGGAAAGCCAGATGGAGGCCCTCTGGCTCCCGATGCTGGGGCCGCCCGACGGTCGCCGCGTCATGCTCGGCGACTTTAGGAGGCGAAGGGCAGAATACGACGAGCATTTTCTCTGCTACAGAAAACTGCTTCAACGGGCGTGCGTGCGGAGGCCGCCGTCCGTGGCGAGCATCCGGCGGTGTCTATTCTACCAGACCGTTATGCTGCAAATGTTCACGCATCCGGGGTGCGCGGCGCTGCAAATGAGGCTGTCGGGCAAGCTGGGGATCGGGGCGCCGCTTGGCCCGCTGATGGCTCCCGACCGCCCCGCCCCGCAGTTTCTCGAAGCCTGCCGCCTGCAACGGGAGCGAGGGGGCGAAAATCTCTGCGGCGCGCAGATGCTCTCCGCCTCCCTCTCCTATATGTTCGACCGGCTGCGAACCCTGCCGGTCTGATCGGCCCTTCTATTTCAGACGATCGAGAACCGCTTCCACGATGCCGTCGGCGTCGACCCCCGCTTCATGGAATAGGACTTTAGGATCGCCCGAGCCACTGTAATGGCTGACGCCGAGGCGGACGAATTTCGTGGCGATCGCCTTGTCGGCGAGCACCAGGGCCGCTTGCGCCCCGAGGCCGGTGTCGATGTGGTGGTCCTCCACCGTTAGGATAAGGCCCGTGGCCGCGGCCTTGACGATGGCGTCTACATCGATCGGCTTGATCGAGGCGAAATTAAGGACAGCGACCTCAACGCCGTGCTTCTCCGCGAGCCTGTCACGCGCCTCGACCGCGAACGCGAGCGTGCTGCCGTACGACAGGATGACTCCCTGCCCGCCTTCCCGCACTACGTCCGCCTTGCCTGGCGCGAAACGGTAGGCTCCCGCGAAAAAGGGCTCGCCTGCGGCGTTCTTGATAGGCGCAAGCTTGGAGCGTCCCATGCCGACGAAAAAATTCCCCGGAGTCCCTGCAATGTAACGGACGATGCGGTCGGTCTGGTTGGGGTCCGCCGGAAGGAAAATCGAGAAGTTGAAAAGGTTCCGCAGAAGCCCGATATAATCGATGCATTGATGCGTCTGGCCGTCCTCGCCGACGTCGAGGCCGAGGTGGGTGCAGACGAGCTTGAGGTTTGTGTGGTTGATGTCGTTCAGACGCTGCTGGTTGTAGACTTCGTCTACGCCGAAAATCCCGAACGTGCTGAGGAACGCCGCAAAATTCTCCTTGCTTATGGCTCCCGCCAAGGTGGCCGCGTGGTGCTCCTGGATGCCGACTTCAAAGAAAGCGTTTCCGGAAACCTTGCGGAAACCGCCCATCTTGACGGAGCCTTCCAGGTCGCAGCTAAACCCGAGGACTTTCGGGATGCCGCCCTCCGCGTTGTTCAGACGGCCCAGGTCCTCTAAAGCGGCGCCGTACGCCGAACGGTTGTCGGTGCTTGTGTTGGCGTCGTAGGTCCTCGGCTCGCCCGCGTCGATCGCCGGGTAGGCCGTGGGATAGCAATACCCCTGCTGGACCGCTCGGAGGTTCTTACGCTTCTCCCGGTATGCCGCGATCCCGTTCGGGACCCCCAGTTCTTCCAGCGCCTTGGCCGCGTCGGCGTCGGAAAGAGTGGAGCCGTGGTACTTTGCCTTGCCCTCCATGAAGGAGACGCCCTTGCCCATGGTCGTCAGCGCCACGATGACGGAGGGGTTCGCCGGGTCTTTCAGGTCGCCGCCCCGAATCTTTTTAAACGCCTGGAAAATGGCCTCGAAGTCGTGCCCGTTTTCCAGATAGAGCACGTTCCATCCCGCCGCCTCGTAATCGGCCCGCACGCGGTGCGGCATCACTTTTTCGGTGTCTCCGCCAATCTGTAGGTGATTGCGGTCCACGATGCCGCAGAAATTATTGAGGCCGTATTTCACCGCGAAGCGGCGCGCTTCAGAGATCTGCCCCTTTTGCTGCTCCCCGTCGCCCATGAGGACGGCGACGCGCGCGGAGCTTTTCTTGAGCTTTAGCGCAAGCGCCATGCCGGAACCCGCCGAGAGCCCCTGGCCGAGGTTGCCCGTGTTCCATTCAACGCCTGGAACGCAGGATTCCACGTGACCCGCGAAGGGGGAGCCCGCGAGGCGCAACTCCGTTATCATGTCTTCTTCACGGATATATCCATATTCGCAAAGCACGCTGTAGACGCCAGGGCTGATGTGCCCCATGCTGACGAGGAGCCTGTCGCGCTCCGCCCAGCAGGGATCCTCCGCCTTATGGCGCATGGTCGCATAGATCATGAGCAGCATGTGCAGCGAGGACATGGAGCCGCCGGGGTGTCCGCTGCCGGCGATCGTCGTGCTCGTGATAATGCGCCGCATGCACCGGAGCCACATTTCGTGCAGGTTTTTGAGTTGATCTTCTGTCAGAGTTTTCTGTTCGAGGGAAATGGTCAACATGGGTTGTGCGATCCTTTTTTCCTGGGGACGGCCCTAATGGACCGTCCGGTTATTTTTCGCCGGGCTTTGTCCGGTTTCCATCACGCGATCCATCACGGCTTCGGCCACGGCGTGCACGGCCTGCTTGAAAGGCGTTTCCCCGGCTTCCAGGATGACGGGTTTGCCTTGGTCTCCTCCCTCCACCACCGACGGGTCGAGCGGGAGGGCCCCCAAAAATCGGAGATGCATGGCTTCCGCCGTCTTCTTCCCGCCTCCCGTGCTGAAAAGCGGAATGAAGCCGTTGCAGTGGGGACAATAAAGCCCGGACATGTTCTCGACGAGCCCCAGTATGGTCATATTCACCTTGTGGCAGAAATCGATCGATTTCCGCACGTCCGCGAGCGCCACCTCCTGTGGCGTGGTGACGATGACCGCTCCGATGTCCGGGATGATCTTCGACACGCTGAGCGGTTCGTCCCCCGTGCCGGGGGGGCAGTCGATCACGAGATAGTCGAGGTCGTCCCACTTGCAGTTGGCGATGAACTGCTTGATGACCCCGTGCTTGAGCGGTCCGCGCCAGATGATCGCGGAATCCCTGTCCTGCATCATGGATTCGATGGAAACGACTTTCAGGTTGGGCAGGTAGGGGTGGGGGTGTATTTCCTTGTCGGGGCCGACATTCAGTTTTGCCTGCATCCCCAGCATCTTGGGAACGCTCGGCCCGTGCAGGTCGATATCCAGCAGGCCCACTTCATGGCCCTTCTGGGCCAAGGCCAGCGCCAGGTAAACGGCGACGCTGCTCTTGCCGACTCCGCCTTTTCCGCTCATGACGAGCACCTTGTGTTTGATCCTGGAAAGCTTGCACTCCAGCAATTCGTCGTTGGACTTTTCTTTTCTGCTGGGGCAAGTTTCACATGATTTCGAGTCGCAGGAACCCATATCTCTTGCACTCCTCATCCGTTTTACGTTGCATGACGCCTCCCGAAGGGACATTCACCTTATAGACTAACATCCCGGCTGTCAACCACCACATTCTTCAAAAAATACACATTCCTGCATCCGGAGAAAACCCCCGGCGCGCTCTCAGTTCATGAGAGGAGATGATCCGTGGGCTTGCGTCTGGATGGGAGAGCGCGGGACGTTGGAAGAAACGGTGGAGTCGAGCTCTATTTCAAACAGCCTTGGCCAGAGTTTTCCCGTGACGAATATGTGGTCGTGCGCGGCGTCGTAAGCGATGCCGTTCAGCACATCGATGCGCTGCGGGGATGCGGGTAGGGAGTCTCGCAGTCCGCCGAGGTCGATCCACCCGAGGACTTCTCCCGTCTTCGGGGATATCCTGACGATGAGGTCGCTGTGCCAGATGTTTGCGAAAATCTCACCCTTGATGTATTCGAGTTCGTTCAGGAGCCGGACTGATGCGCCGTTCCGCCGCCGGACTTCGATGCGGCGGATTTCGGCGAAGGTTTCGGGGGCGAGGAAACGCAGTTCGGAGCCGCCGTCGCTCATGATGAGAGCGGCGCCGTCCTGGGTGATCCCCCATCCCTCCGTTTGATATGCAAATTGCTTGCTTCTGATGAAGCTGTCTTTAGTGTAGACGAAAGCTATTCCGGATTTCCACGTCAGTTGGACGAGAGAATCCCGCCAGAGGGTCAGCCCCTCTCCGAAACAGTCGGCGGGGAGGTCGAGCGCCTGGAGCACTTGCCCGGTGCGTACCGCAACCCTGCGGATCGTGGATCTTCCCTCGAGTCCCGTGCTTTCAAAGAGCAGGCCGTCTTCGTACACCAGCCCCTGTGTGAATGCCTCCGGGTCGTGCGGGTAGGCGTTGACGATTCTGTAGCCGTAAAAGGGTTCCCGATCCGGTTCGACAGGCTCCTCGGCGATGGATGCAAATGGGAAAAAAAGAACAAATAGTACGACGAGGGTGGCGGCAAATCGCCCATTGACGCCGGGGCGGGAGCCTGCTCCACCTGCCTGCGGTTTCACCCTCATAAATCCTTTCAAACAACCGGGCCGCCCCTGTGCGGGGCAGCGGCGGCTTTCCGTGCCGGGTGCTACATTTTGACTGGTATATAGCCTGTCGGCTTTTTTTCTCCAGAAACGTCGGGCTTTTTCGTCAGAAGCTTCTCGGGTCTGATGGTCGCGTTGCACTCGGGGCACTGTGTGATGGGACGAAGCGTCTTGGATCCGTCTTTGCCCTCGGTGAAAGGATTGTCGGCGTCGACGTAGCAGCTCTGTACGACGGGGCCGACTTGCATTTTCACTTCCAGAATAGCGTGGCCGCACTTATGAAAATATTTCTGCGCCTGCATTTCCACCTCTTTCCGCCGCAATGCATTAGCTCCGCCTTTGAATCCGGATGCGTCTCACGGCTTTCGCTAGGAATCGATATTAATTAAACTATCCCAAAACATCGGCAATTCAAAGCGATATGTTGAGCAATTTTTTATTTGACACTTCCTGTGGATGGGACCTATAGAAAGCCGGAACAAAACCCAAGGCCCGCGAAGGAGTCGGGACCAACGCCGCAATTTGAACGCCCCGGGCGATCTGTGGCGGATGGCTCGGAGAATCGGACGGGTCGAAGAGGAGCTTCATGAAAGTGAACCTGGAAAACGTAACCGTTGTCCTGCACAAGCCGCATTTCTCGGAAAATATCGGCTCGGCGGCCAGGGCGGCGAAGA
>CALFXO010000181.1 GCA_937958025.1 uncultured Syntrophobacteraceae bacterium | reverse complement strand
ATAGGGTGCAGAAGCTCTATTTTAATACGAGCGCCTCCGGGACGCCGCAAAATGGCGCCAAGGCGCGTCCTTACAATAGCTTCGAGGATCGTGGATGCACAGACTACAGTCTTCAGACGGGGGCGAACCCGATCCTGGCTGGAGCGCTTGGGAGTCTTTACCATGCCGATTCAAGCGACAATGGCGTTACTTCCGTTTTAGAAGCCGATGGGGAAACCGCCAGCTTCATCGGATGCGCCCCCCAACGGAGTCAGCGCCGCTTTTCCACGTGGAGTGGAGGATCCAGCGCCTTTCTGAGGCCAGTGCTGCATTGATATTGGATGCTTTGAATGATGCATGGCATGCGCTAAGCGCCTACCGGCATCCCAGCCGCTAGACGCTTAGTAAATACCGTGAATCCCTAAAACCCACTTGTGAGCGGGACGCTATTGGTGCATCTTCTTAAATTATACCTGCCAAGGGTGAGATATCGCACTCTTCATGCGAAAATATAGAGACTTAATCGTGCCTTCTCAAGGCTCTGTTTCGAGTGCTTGCGTCGCCTAAAAAGTAAATTCCAGTAAGTGATTGAATTTATTTAACTGGTGCGAGAGAGGGGAGTCGAACCCCTACGGTTGCCCGCTGGATCCTAAGTCCAGTGCGTCTGCCAATTCCGCCACTCTCGCAAATGGTGGACTAAGCGTCCCACGAGTTGATTTCTAGTCGGTGTTTGAGCGCGATGTCAAGAAAAATGCGGCGTTTTACTGGCCCCTACAACATGATTTGAATGTTCTTAACAGGCGGGCCTTGGCTGAAACTCCGCTTCCTTGCATTTCGGCATCTCCCTAGGGACAAAAATTGGCCTAGCGAGTTCGGCGAGGATCAGTAGCATTCAGCGCGTCCCATCTCAAACCTCCAGATTGAGAGTGCAAGGCGTCTCAAGAGAAGGGGAGCTTCACAGGGGGGTAAATCACCTCATCCTTGGCGCCATGGTTCAAATAAAAGGCCCGCACTCTCCGCGTGAATGCAAAGAAGCGCTCGGGAAAAGGCGGGTAGAGCGCATTCGCAAGCCTCTGATTTCATTTTGTGGTTCTCGGAGAGACAACCTATGCCCCCGCCGGGACAAAGGGAGGTTGACCACTCGCACTTCGCGAGTGGTCAATCCTTTTCCCCCAAGCGGTCAGGGCGCGGCTGCTTTACTCCCAACTTGTCACGTCCGCGTTTTCCCCTTCCCCGCCATCCTGACCGTCCGCGCCCTTGGAATAGAGGTCATAATCGCCATGCTCCCCTGGAGACTGGTAAACGTATGGATTGCCCCAGGGATCGAGCGGAACGTCCTTCGGGAGGTAGGGGCCGTTCCAGAATTCACTGCGACCGGGATTTTGCCGCAATGCGGCCAAACCCTCTTCCGTCGCGGGGTATTTCCCTACATCCAGGCGATAGGCGTCCAGCGCGGTTCCAACCATGGAAATCTGGGTCTTGGCCGTCTTCTCTTTCGCCCGTCCCACGTGCTGAAACAGTTTAGGGCCAACCAGCGATCCCAACAATCCGAGGATGACCATAACTATGAGCAATTCTATAAGGGTGAAGCCCTTCCGGGAGGCAAGGGCGCGCTCCCCAAACCGATTGTCATGATCCTGCATAGCGTTTCTCCATTCTTCCGTTTGGCGACGGACGCTCGAGCGCCCTGTCTCCATGCAATCGCCGAAGCCTCCACCCCGGCGCTCTGTCCACCCATTCAAATCCTACGCTAACGAAGCATCCTATCCCACTTTTTTGCAGGGTGTCAATGAAGAGGCATGCCAACAATGTGGAATTTCCATGTCGATTTTCTGTGATGCGCCGCGGTTTGGATGTTGCGGGGTCAGGGTTATTGTTGGTGTTTCATTCCCTGGCGCAGTCCATGCGAAAGCATATATGCGTGCAGCGCTTCGATATTCTTCTGCTTATCCAGCGCCCACAAAGGCGCGGCAAGCTCCTCCGGATGCGGATCGCCGGTGACGCGCTGGACGATTACGCCGGTAGGAAGGAGCGCGAGAAACTCCGCCGCGAGTTCCACGTATTCTTCCCGCGTCAGGCAGGAATATTCTCCAGAGCGCAGCCATTCGTCGAGTACGGTTTTCTTCACCACATAGAGGATGTGGATCTTCACTGCCTGGATATCCCGCGATGCCAGAAAGCGCGCGGTCGCTATGACATGCTCCGGCCCTTCGCCCGGCAGACCGATGATGACATGCACGCAGACGGGGAGCCCCCGCTCGCGCGTGCGCGCCACCGCATCATCAAAATCCGCTACCGTATGGCCGCGCCGGATGCGCTGAAGGGTTGCGTCGTGGGCGGATTGCAGGCCGTATTCCATCCAGATGAGCTTATCCCTCGAGAGGGAGGCGATGTGGTCAAGCACAGGGTCCGGGAGACAGTCGGGCCGCGTTCCGATAGTGAGGCCGACTACATCCGGGATGGCGAGCGCTTCGCTGTAGAGCGCCTTCAGCTTATCCAGCGGAGCGTAGGTGTTGCTAAATGACTGAAAATAAACTAAAAATTTTCGCGCTTTGTACCGCCTTGCAAGATGCGCTTTCCCTGCCTCCACCTGCTCCGTGATGCTCAGGTCCTCTCGGGAAGCGCCTGTCCCCGATCCTCTGGCGTTACAGTAAACGCATCCTCCCCAGCCGACGGAGCCGTCGCGGTTCGGGCAAGTGAGCCCCGCATCCACAGTGATCTTCTGCACGCGGCATCCAAAGAGTCCGCGAAGATACGTATTATAATCCCTATAGGGTTTTTCGTTCATCTCCTGTCCCATTCGCTGCCGATATGCGGTATAAAAACGGTGCGCCGCCTGGGCGTGGAAATGCCCGTCAAGACGAGGCCGAGGAGTCCGGCGCACATTATTATTGATAGCCTACAGTGAAAGATTTTGAAAGGTTTCTGAAAAGATGTCCAGGCAATATGACGTTATCGTGATCGGAGCGGGCCACGCCGGGTGCGAGGCGGCTCTTGCGGCGGCAAGAATGGGGCGCCGCGTCCTCCTTTTTTCGATAGCCCTCGATATGGTCGCCCACATGCCATGCTCTCCTTCGGTCGGAGGCATAGGGAAAGGGCACCTCGTGAAGGAAATCGACGCCCTTGGAGGAGAAATGGGCAAGGTGAGCGACCGGAGCGCGATCCAGTTCCGGCGGCTCAACACGAAAAAGGGACCCGCCGTGCAGGGGACGCGCACGCAAAACGACAAGGTTAAGCACCGAACGCTTATGAAGCACGCCGTGGAACTCCAGGAGGGCCTGGACCTCAAGCAGGGATTGGTGGAATCCCTGCTTCTGGAGGGTGACTGCATTGCGGGCGTAGTAGACCAGTGTGGCGCGGCCTTCGAGGCCCCGACCGTCGTCGTTGCAACCGGCACATTTTTGCACGGGTTGGTGCACGTGGGGACTTCGCGGGTTCCGGCGGGCAGGGCGGGCGAGCTTCCATCGAACGCTCTCGCCGACCAGCTGCTTGCACTCGGCTTCGAGCTTGGAAGGATGAAAACGGGCACTCCGGCGCGCATTCATCGCCGGAGCATCGATTTCTGCCAGTTCCAGCAGCAGTGCGGCGACGCCGATCCAAGACCTTTTTCGCTTTTCACCGAGCGGGTGGACATCCCCCAGGTCTCCTGTTACATCGGACGGACCAGTGACCGGACCCACGAAACGGTGCGGCGCAACATCGGTTTTTCTCCGCTCTACAACGGCTCCATTCAGGGGGTTTCAGCCCGCTACTGCCCCTCGCTGGAAGATAAGGTCATGAAGTTCCCCGACAAGGAGTCGCACCAGATCATCCTTGAGCCGGAAGGACTCGACACCGAGGAAATCTACGCGAGTGGAACGGGGAATTCCCTTCCCTACGAAGTGCAGCTCGAAATCGTTCATTCCATACCGGGGCTAGAAGAAGCCGAAGTGATGCGTTCGGCATACGCCATAGAGTACGATTTCATCCAGCCGACGCAGCTCCGCCCGACGCTTGAGACAAAGCGCGTCAAGGGACTGTACCTTGCGGGGCAAATCAACGGGACGTCCGGCTACGAGGAGGCTGCGGCCCAAGGGCTCTGGGCGGGGATCAACGCCGCACGGCAGGCGGCGAAGGAGACTCCCTTTCTGCTTGACCGCTCCGAAGCCTATATCGCGGTCATGGTTGACGACCTCGTCACCAGGGGGGTGAATGAACCTTATCGTATGTTCACTTCGCGGGCAGAGCATCGGCTGCTTCTGAGGGAGGATAACGCGGACCTGCGGCTTCTCGAAAAAGGCTTTGAACTGGGGTTGCATTCTCGATCGGTCTACCAGGAGCTTTTGGAGCGACGGAAAGCCATCCATGCGGAGCTTGGGAGGCTTCGTTCAACGCGCATCCGCCCGTCGGAAGCCGTGAACGCCGCGCTCGTCGCCAGGGGATCGAATGTTATGGAAGATTCCCTCACGCTAGAAAAGCTCCTCAAGCGCCCGGAGCTGACCTACGAGGATGTCGCCGCCCTTTCCCCACCTCCTGGGCAGATAGCGGAGCGTGTTCGGGAGCAGGTTGAAATCGAGTGCAAGTACGAAGGGTACCTGCGGAGGCAGGAGGTGGAAGTGGGAAAATTCAGGCACATCGAACAGATCCGCATCCCGGAGGATTTCCCCTACGACCAAGCGTCGGGGCTTTCCAATGAAATGCGTCAGAAGCTGAGCGCCATTCGCCCGGCGTCCCTCGGACAGGCCTCCCGGATTCCAGGGGTGACCCCGGCGGCGATTTCTATTATTATGGTTTACCTGAAACGCTTTCAAGAGGCGGGAGTCACGATTCCAAAGGGAAAAGGCGGAGAACGAGACGCTGCGTCAACCAAGGCGTGAGCGGGTGGTTTACGCCAGAGAAGGGTCGGGGAGCTTTGTTATGGGATCTGCTTGCTCCTCGCTTCCTGGCCATAGACCACCAAGGTTCAGCCCAAACTTGAAATGCTCCACCTCGGACGCCATCACTCTTGCCATAACAGCTTCCGAACCGCGTCCACCGACTGATTTCAAGCCTGAAACTCGATGTTCAAGTTTTTGGGTCCCATATAGTGGCCATGCGGGTTTGTGCCGGAATGACTTACGGAGCCACAAGGCGGAAAAC
>CALFXO010000180.1 GCA_937958025.1 uncultured Syntrophobacteraceae bacterium | reverse complement strand
CCTGGGCTCTCGGAGATTTAGCGAGTATCAGCGATTCTACCAGGTTTACAGAAAAATAAACGACAACCCCCTGCTTCAGTTCCTCAACGGGCGGCCGCATCTCTACCGGATTGCCCGCTGGGCGCTCCACATCAAGAATCTGGGAAACCCCCTTTACTGGGCTGGCAAGGAAATCAGCCGTGAAGGATATTTCTTCATGCTCCGCTGGTTCCACATGGCGCTCGTCAGTCAGGTGGGGCGTGAGGCGATGCGTCTCTACAGCGGGCGGCGCTTCCAGGCGGAGGAGGATCGGGACGCCGCGTTGATATGCCACCAGCTATTCGCCCTGACGCAGAAGTGGGGCGGGCCATCGTCGGAGGAGTGGGCTGCGCTGGTCAAATTCGTGACGAACCGCCCGACGCTGGAGCCCGAGGCGAAGCTGCACATTCTGGCAAGATGGTCCCAGAATCGCCTGCCGAAGGGATTGAACGAACTGCACCTGCAAACCGATCTGGGGCTCCACTGGCGCCGCCAGGGACTGAAGCTTCTGGCGAAGGCCGAGCCGCGTTCGTTCGAGCTGAAGGAGCTTTGCATTCAGGAGGAGCTTGACGCCCTCGACAACTGCGAATCGGAGAGCGATGCGTCCTCCATGAATGGGGACGACTGAGCCTTCCCGCAAACAAGAGGCACGGTGAAACAAAACTTGCTGCCTTTTCCCGCCCCTTCGCTTTCCACCCAGATTCTGCCGCCATGCAACTCCACCAGTTTCCGACTCAGGGAAAGCCCTAGCCCCGTTCCCTGGAATTTTCTTGTCAGCGCCCTGCTGCCCTGTTCAAATGGCCTGAATATCCGCTCTAAATCGTGGGGCTCCACCCCTATTCCCGTGTCCGCGACCGAGACCATCACCCATCTCTGCCGCCTGGTAGTGCAGACTTCCGGCATCGGGTCGTCCACTGCCCCTGAAGCAGATGATGTCCCTTCGTCGGGCTCGGCTTCCTTCGGGATATCCTTGCAGGATGCCAGTTTGGCCGCTACGTGGATTTCGCCTCCGCCGGGAGTGAACTTGGCCGCGTTGGAGAGAAGGTTATATATTATCTGCTTTAACTTCCTTGCATCCGCCATGATCGTTACGTCCGGTACGGCGTCGAGGTCCACCCGGAGCGCGACCCCGTCCGTCATCGTCTTTTCCTGGATCATCATAAGGCTTCCGAGAATGAGGTTTTTCAAGGGCACCTCGGAAAGGAAGAGTTCAGACTTCCCGGCTTCCACCTTCGAGAGGTCCAGAATATCGTTTATCAGTGACAGAAGATGGTTGGCGCTCTGGCGGATGAAATTCAGATAGTCCTCCTGAACGTCGCTAATAACGCCTGCCTTCTTGGATAGCAACAGGTCGGAGAAACCGATGATGGCGTTGAGCGGAGTGCGGAGTTCGTGGCTCATCGTGGCGAGGAATTCGCTTTTCGCACGGCTGCCCGCTTCTGCTGCTTCCTTGGCTTGGCGCAGCTCCTCCTCTTGTATCCTGTGCGGCGTAATGTCCGTCATAATTCCGACCAGTCCCGCCACGCGGCCGTCCTCCCCGTGGTAAGCGGCTTTGCTTATGACGACATTGTGAAAAGAGCCATCCGATCGGGCAATGTGGCTTTCACAGGTCTGATTGCAGCCGTTCTCGATCAGCTCTCTGTCTATCTTATGGTAGAAAGACGCCATCTTGGTCGAGAGCAGGTCGAAAATGCTTTTTCCTACAATCTCCCGCCGGTCGAAACCGGTGTACTCCTCGAAAGCCTTGTTGCACCCGAGGAATGTTCCGTCGGCGTCCTTGTGATAGATCGGGCTGGGGATCGCGTCGTAAAGAATCCTGTACAGATCCGGATTTTCTCTTGGTTCGTCTTCAAGTGCGGTCATTTTCCCACCTATGGATGAAGGATCTTCCTTGCAAGGCGCCTTGCGTCAAGGAGAGGATGGAGCATTGAGGATAATATTCACGCTCTGTACGCCGTTTTCGCTATTGCCGCCTGGCAGTCGGCAACAAGTCCTCACGTTGTGGAGAGGGCCGTTGCATACATTATAGCAGGATTGGCGCCATGCTGAAGCATTCTTGATGGTGTTGTGGAGGAAGAAGAAAGCGTTCCCCGCGCGCCTCCCGCGCTTGGGGCTCGAACGGGGACGCCGGGAGGATCTCAGGATTGGGAAAGATCGTGCAAACTCTGGAAGCGCCTGATGCGCCTGAACGACGCTCTGCTGGCTTGCGCGGCTTCCGGGTCTTGAGTCTCCGCTTTGGCTAGAGCGTGGAGAAAAGGCTCGATATTGCGGGGATGCTGGCATAGGAGAAAGAAGTCTATTCCGGCGAGCAGTCCCTGCCGCGCCACTGTATCCCAGGAATAGTTTTCACTTATCGCGGCCATGTCCATATCGTCGCTCAGCAGAACGCCTTGAAACCCCAATTCCTCGCGTAGCAGTTTGCGACAGATGTTGGGTGAGAGCGTCGCGGGCCACTCGGAGTCGAGCCGGGGATAGCGTGCATGAGATGTCATGATGCAGCGGACGCCTTCTTCTATGGCTGCTTTGAAGGGAAGGAGGTCCTCCTTGATCTCGACTTGGTCGTGGGACTGTATCACGGGCGCGAAGTGATGAGGATCCAGCTCCGCCCGTCCCAGTCCGGGATAGTGCTTGGCGGTGGCGCAGACCCCCGCGCTCTGCAATGCGTCGATCCAGACGCGTCCGAGCCGCGCAACTTCCCGAGCATCGGTTCCTAAAGAGCGTTCATGGAGAAAGCTCGTCGCCTCTTTTGGGGCTATATCCAGAACCGGGGCTAAATTGACCTGAATTCCGTTTTCGCGCAACTCTCGAGCCGCGACGCCTACCCATTTCGCAATGGATTCCGCTCCTTCGGAGGCGACCCGCCGAGCGGAGGGAAGTTCTGTGAAGAACGGGGGGACGAGGCGCTGGACCGGACCGCCCTCCTGGTCTATGGCCACCCAAAGGGGGCGGCCAAGCGCCGCAAGGGCGCACTTCTGCGTCGCGCCCAGCAGGGACCGGAGTTGCTTCGGACTCTCGACATTCCTGCTGAAAAGTACGATCCCGCCAACTCGGAATTCCCTTATGAGGCGCTCTAGTTCTCCGTTAAACTCCAAGCCTTCAAATCCAGCCCAGATGTGGGTCCCCACGTCGTATGCCGCGTCGTTGCAATTGTTGCCCATTCTATCGTCACCTGTTCGCACGGGCGCTCCCGTGCATCGCCGCCGCTGGAAGATCCTGATAGGAAATCGCTGAATGGCTCGTTCGGCGATTCAAACGCCCGCGGGAGGATCGGTAATGAACTTGTTTACAATAATGTTATATTTGAGGCCAAAGTCCCTCACATCATCCGGAGCGAGGGACCCTTCCAAATAGATTTTGAAAAACCGCGCATCACCCAGAAGTTGGAGAATATGCGCTAAATGCCCGGAATAGCCGTTATCGTCGAGCGTCTGGATGGCAAACGCCGTTTCTTCTCCCAATTCCCAAATCCTGCGATGCACCGTAGGGCCGGACTCTCCGCACACCTCCAGGGAATAAAGCCTCCGGCAGCTGAAGGGGCGCAGATGATAGATGGCGCAGGCGTTCTTTCCATCCAGGAATGCGCACCGGACAAACCGGGATTTTTCCTTTTCGCGTCTGTGCTGTTTGAGCCGCTTTGAAATTTCTTTCTGGGCGGGGGAAGGGAGGGACCTTATGTGTTCGAGGATAAAAAAGGCTTCCAGCGTGGTTGCATCCACATCGCCGACCGACGTGCAGCAATCGGAGCACCCCTTCCTGCAGACCGCCATCCCGGCGTAAGGAGTGGCAATGCGCTCGAATTCCGTGTATAGTTCATGCAATCGGAGTTTCTTTTCCTTGATCCGCCCATGATTCATTTGACGTCTGTTCTTCCTTTCGCCTTTCGAGGATCGGTCCTGCCAACCTCGCAGAGGATAACAGAAAAACGCTTTTCTGTTAACCAAATAATCCGTCACCTTACTAATGAGTTTGCATGCGTCTTGCATCATGTTTGGGCGCTTTCAGCCTTCCGGTCATTCGTCAAGGCCTTGTCTGGAAGAAGCCGCCGCACAGGAGGGGGCGCAGGAAGCGGATCGCAATTGCGCAAACCGGCCAAGGCTCTTGAGCGGCATTTAGGGGCGTTGTGGAGCCTTGAGCCGATGTTCGGAATCATTGTTCAGATGCTTCCCGCTTTCGAGGCGTCATTCCGCTTCATCCATATTGATGCACAAAAGGGGGACAGAGTGCCGGAATCCGGTAGTCATCGGAGATTTCTGAAAAACTTGGCGATGCTTTTGCTGTTGGGGGGATTGCTCTTTCCAGACTCTAGCCCCGCCGCCCTCAAGGATGCCGCCAGCCCCCGTTACGTATGGCCGAAAGGGGCCCGGCGCGTGTTGCTCATCAATTCCTATCACAGAGGGTACACCTGGACCGACCAGAACACGGACGCCATCGAAAAGACGCTGAATGACGCTGGGATAAATGTAAGCATTGAATACATGGACATGAAACGCTATCCGGTGGAAGCCCAATACGAGCGCTTTAGGTCTTATGTGCTCGGCAAGTATGAATCGGCCCCTTTCGATTTGATAATGTCCACCGATGACGATGCGCTGCGTCTTGCACGGGAGCTTCAGGCCAATCTCTTCCACAATGCGCCGATAGTGTTTGCGGGAGTCAACAACCCTTCCGACGATCTTTTCCTGCATAAATACAATATAACCGGGATATTGGAGAAAAATGACTTCATTCCGACAATGAACCTCTCTTTGCGAATGCATCCCGAAGCAAGAACGCTCTTTGTGGTTGTCGATGCGTCCGCCACGGGGGTCGGCGTCCGCAATTGCATAGAGCCCCGTTTGGGGGAATTGGAGCGGTCCATAAAGGTTGAGTTCCTCACGGACGTCACCATGACCGAGCTGCAGGATCGATTGCGCACTCTGCCGAGCGACAGCGTAGTGTACCATGCGGTGTTCCTGCAGGACCGGGAAGGGTGCTCCTTCGATGCATCCGACGCCGCAAGGATGATAGCAGGGGCGTCGCGCCGGCCCATTTACATCACCAGTTACTTTAACCTGGGATATGGAGCGGTTGGCGGCTGGATCACCATGGGAGACGTCCATGGAGCCGTGGCCGCACGGCTGGCCCTCCGCGTGCTCGCGGGCGAAAACGCCAGGGACATTCCTATCGTCAAAGATGGCGGCAACCAGCCGATTTTCGACTACGCCGCCTTGAAAAAATATGAAGTCAATCTGAACGGCCTGCCGTCGAAAACCCGCTTCATCAACAAACCGATTTCTTTCTACGACGAACATTCGCGACTCATTTGGTCGATTTCAGCGGTGATCGCGGTTCTGTCCATGCTGGTGCTTTTCCTTGCCATCAGCATTTTCCGGCTCCGGAAGGCAGAAAAGGCTCTGAGGGCGAGCGAAGCCTACAATAAAGTCCTTTTTGCGGATTCTTCCATCCCCCTGGCTGTTCTCGATCCCGAAGATAGCCGTCTTATCGATTGCAACGATGCGGCGTTGCGGATAATAGGCATTTCAGACCGAAACGGTTTGATTGGCCGGACGCCCCTTCAGTTCGCCCCTCCCTTCCAGTACGATGGGGAGGCCTCTGGCGCTGTTTCCGCCAAGTTTATTCAAAACGCCCTTTCGGAAGGGAGCCATATGTTCCAGTGGCTTGCACGGCGGGCCAACGGGGAGCTTTGGGACGTCGAGGTGCATCTGATGCGATTCCGGCACCAGGGGCGGACGCTTCTCCAGTTCAGTATGCGGGATATTACGGAGCGTCGGAGGGTGGATGCGGAATTGCGCGAGCACCGTGAGCGTCTCGAAAACCTGGTGGCGGAGCGGACCGCCGAGCTTGTCGCCGCCAAGGAGCGCGCGGAAGCCGCAAATGTAGCCAAAAGCCGCTTCCTCGCCACCATGAGCCACGAGTTGCGCACCCCCCTGAATGCGATCCTGGGATATGCACAGATCCTTCTGATGCGGGGGCTCGATCCCGAAGTGCACAAGGAGGTGGACATTATCCTGCGCAGCGGCCGCAATCTGCTTGCCATGATAAGCGATGTCCTGGAAATGTCGAAAATTGAGGCGGACAAGGTTGAGCTCGACTGCCGGGGATTTCACCTCGGGCAGTTGTTGGAAGATATAGAAGTGGTGTTTCGCGCCCGGGCGGCGGAAAAGGACCTGGAGTTCCTGGTGGAAAGCAGCGGGGATTTGCCTGAGTTCATTGTGGGCGATCGAACGAAACTGCATCAAGTGCTCGCAAATCTGCTGACGAATGCGATAAAATTCACCGAGAGAGGGAACGTCAAGCTTCGGGTGGCCGCCGCGCCATCCTCTGTTTCAAGGTGCAACGAAGCGGACTCCGCGGCCATGGAAAAACCATCCGAGAGCGACCGTTTTTTGACGCTTCAGTGCACCATAGAAGATACGGGCGTAGGCGTTGATCCGGCTTATATTGAATCGATGTTCGAGCCATTTGTACAGGTGGGGGATGCCCTTGCCAAAAAAGCGGGCGTTGGCTTGGGGCTTGCGATAAGCAGGCGGTTCGCCCGGCTTATGGGAGGAGACATTCGTGTCGAGAGCGCTCCTGGAAAGGGTTCCAAATTCTCTTTGGAAACGCCTGTCGAAAGAGCTGCTGACTTCTGTGAAGACGCTCCCCCTCCACCGGAAAAGTCTCTCTCCGCGCCGGGTTCTCCCGCCGGTCGCATCCTGATTGTGGAGGACCTGGAGGAAAGCCGGGTTCTTCTCAGAAGGATTCTCGAGTCGGAGGGATTCGAGGTGATGGAAGCGCAGGACGGCAAGGAGGCGGTGGATGCTTTCCCGATTCTGAAACCGGACCTCGTGCTCATGGATATCCGCATGCCGGTGATGGACGGCCTGGAGGCGACGCGACGGATCAAGGCGCTTCCCAAAGGCGTCGAGACGCCGGTGATTGCGCTGACAGCGCACGCTTTCGAGGAGGAGCGCAGGGAAGTGCTTGCGGCCGGTTGCGATGGCTTCGTGCGCAAGCCTTTCGAGCGCAACGATTTATTGGAGCGCATTGTCGACTTTTTGGGAGAGCGGCTTGCGTGGAGAGACGGCGTCGCGTCGGGGGCCGCTCCAACTAAGTCCGCGAGAAAGCGGGCATCTTCCCGTGCATTGGAGGACATTCCAATGAATCTGCTGGGCTCCCTGAAAACCGCGGCCATGGAGCTGGATGTCAAAGGCGTCCGTTCGTGCATAGACGCAATACGGCCTATCGATGGAGAAGCGGCGCGAGCCCTTGACGTGCTGATGGACGGATTCGACTTTGAGGCGATAATGAAGAGAGCGAGCGGGGAATGAAAGAAGGGAAAGATTCGACTGGGAGCGGCGTGGAGCGGGGAATTTGCGGCTCCCATGAAGACCCCTGCAACATCCTTGTGGTCGACGATGCAGTTGAAAACCTGATGGTGCTCTCGGATATCCTTGCAAGCCGGGGGTATGAAACGCGCCCGGCGCGTAGCGGAAAATTGGCCATCGAGTCCGCGTTTCATAAGAGGCCGGACCTCATTCTCCTGGATGTGAGAATGCCAGGACTGGATGGGATCGAAATATGCCGTAGATTGAAAGCCGATAGCCGCACCAGGGACATTCCCGTGATTTTCGTAAGCGCCGTGACCGACTCCGAGGACAGAGTCGAGGCATTCAGGGCCGGTGGGGTGGATTTCATCTCCAAACCGTTTCAGCGGGAAGAAGTGCTTGCCAGAGTCGAAACCCACCTTGCTCTCGATGTGATGCGCAGGAAGCTCGAAGCTCTGGTGGAGCAGCGCACGGCGGAGCTTACGGAGTCCAACCGGATACTGTTGGATGAAATCGCCGAGCGCAAACGCGCGGAGGCCGACCTGGTCGAAAGCGAACAGCGCTACAAGGGCATCTTCGACAGCATGACGGACGGACTCGTCGTCATGGACCTGGAGGGAAAAATCCTGCACGCCAATCCGGAGTTCTGCGCCATGCACCGAAACTCCGTCGATCACCTCGCGGGAAAGAGCATCAACGAGCTTGCCCGTCCCGAGTATAGCGAGGTTTATGACCGTTTTCTGGAAGAAGCCCGGCAGGGGCGAGACATCCAGTGCGAAGCCATCCATGCGGATGGGAGCGGGGGAGAGATCAATGTGGAAGTCCGTGGGAGGCTCTTCCGGCTCAAAGGGGAGGAGCGCCTGCTTGCCATAGTGAGAGACATCACCGGGCGAATGCGAGCGGACGAAGCCCTGTGGGACCACCTTGCCTTCCAATCGGTGATGGCCGCGGTGCATGCGGTGGACCCCGATGCTCCGGATGATTTCTTCCTCCGGGTGTTTCTCTCGGCTGTGGTCGAACACTATGGGTTCCGCATGGCGTGGTATGGCCGCTACGAAGATGGGGTCGTAACGCCGGTCATGTCGGCCGGGTGTCCGGACGCTCGCCCGGAAAGCATGAGACTCACCGTCGGAAGCCCTGTAAGCAATGATCCTCCGCACGTCATGAGCATGGCGATTGCAACCGGAAAGCCATGCGGTCGCCCCAACCTGTACGAAGACGGTCTTCTCCTCGATTGCCCCCTCCGCGCCGCGGGACAGGGGTGCCGCTCCAATCTTGCTTTGCCTATTGCCGTCAAGGGCGTCGTGGAAGGGGGAATCATCTTTTACTCAGACAACGTCGCGGGCTTCCCGGAAGAAAGAGTGGAGCGGCTGAGCCTCCTTTCCAGCGGCGCGGCCAGAATGATCGGGGAGCGCAGGGAGCGCAGACGCGCCAGGGAAGAGCTGACGCGTCTTGCGACTGTCGTGGAGCAGGCGGCGGAGGAAGTCATCATAACCGACAGCATGGGGAAAATACTGTATGTCAATCCTGCCTTTGAACGCATCAGCGGCTACACCCGGGATGAAGCCATCGGCCGGAACCCCCGCATGCTGAGTTCAGGTCGCCACCAGCGCCCATTTTACGATGCGCTGTGGGAGACGCTCCGGGAGAAAGGGGTCTGGAAGGGGCGGATTGTTAATAAACGCAAGGACTTCCGGGTCATAGAGGTCGATGCGACCATTTCCGCGATCACCGATTCCGAGGGGGCTCCGATGGGCTACGTTTCGGTCCGCAGAGACGTAACGGAAGAGGTGCTCCTTGAAATGCAACTGCGACAGGCCAAGAAGATGGAGGCGGTGGGCGTGCTCGCGGGCGGAATCGCCCACGATTTCAATAATATCTTAACCGCCATTATCGGGTACGCGGAGATGGCGAGACTTTTTCAAACCAACGAAAGCAGCAGGGTCCACCTCTACATAGACCATGTGCTCCAGGCGGGCGAGCGCGCCAAGGAGCTGGTCCAGCAGATTTTGACCTTCAGCAGGCAGCGCGAGGGCGAAAAGACATCCGTTCTCCTCGCTCCCATCGTCGAGGAGTGCGTGAGGTTTTTGAGGGCTTCGTTGCCGTCGACGATCGAGATAAGGCGGGAAGCCGATTCCGACTTGATCGGGGTGTTCGCCGACGCAACGCAGATTCACCAAGTGCTGATGAATCTTTGCACCAATGCGGCCCATGCGATGAAGACGAGGGGTGGGGTGCTTACGGTTTCGCTCCGGACGATTCTCCTCGACGGCGAGTCCGTGGCGCGGTCCTACCCGGAGCTGAAGCCTGGCTCATATGCCGTCCTGACCGTGAGCGACACGGGCGAAGGCATTTCCCAGAGCCTGATGGAGCGGATTTTCGATCCCTACTTCACCACCAAGGAGAAAGGGGAAGGCTCCGGCTTGGGGCTCGCGATAGTCCATGGCATCGTGAAAAGTCACGACGGGGCGATACGGGCTTCAAGCGCCCCTGGGGAGGGTTCCGTTTTCGAGGTGCTCCTCCCGCAGCTTGCGGACTTTGAAGAGGAAATGGAGATGGGCGGCGCCCGGGGCGTCCCCATTGGCATGGAAAGGATACTCTTCGTGGACGATGAACCTTCCCTGGTTCATATGTGTTCGGAAAGCCTGGAAATTCTTGGTTATAGAGTCGTTACGGCAATGGATGGCGCAAGGGCGCTCCAGATCTTCCGCTCCGATCCCGCGGCCTTCGATCTCGTCGTCACGGACCTGACCATGCCGGGACTGACCGGAGAAGAATTGGCCATGGAGGTGAAGCGGATGCGGGGGGATGTTCCCGTGCTGCTTTGCACGGGGTTCGTCAAGGGGCTCCGGGGCCCCATCGCATTTTCCGGAATAGCGGAAGTGCTCGAGAAGCCTTTCAGCGTGACGGATCTCGCACAAGCCGTGCGCAGGGTGTTGGACGATTCGGCTCGTTAGCGGGTCGCCATCCCGCGCCTGAATGCGCCCGCGTTCATGATGGAGTGCGAGATTGGCGCGGAATCCTGTCGCGGAGGAACCCCTCGATGGCTTGTCTGTCGCTTCCGAAATCAAGATCGAGAACGGCCGCGAGAGTGGCCGAACGCACTGGTTCGGGGAGGCGCACCATGTCTTTTTCCGTGGTGATTAGGAGTCGCGCGCCGCTCCGGGACGCCTGGTCTGAAATGCGGTGGATGTCTTCTTCCCTGTAGGGGTGATGATCGGGGAAGGAGAGGACGGAGGATAGCGTTAAGCCCGATTCCCGCAGCGCGTTGAAAAATCCACTGGGGCGGGCGATTCCAGCGAATGCCGCCACAGGGACCCCGCGCAGCATATCAAGGGGAGCCTCGGGGCCGCCCAGCCCGATCGTGAAACATTTTAAACGGTGCGAACAGGCAAAAACGGGTTTGCCCGGAAAACGGGCTTCCAACAGGGAGCGCGTGGCGTGTGCGGCGCCCGGATCTTCCGCCCGAGTCAGGACCAGGGCGTCCGCGCGCGCGAGGCTCCCTGGCGGCTCCCGCAAAGGGCCGAGCGGCAGAAGTTCCCCGTTGCCGTAAGGGCGTTCGGCGTCAAGCAGTACGATGTCGAGGTCCCTGTAAAGCTGGAGGTGCTGGAATCCGTCGTCCAGGAGCAGTATCTTGGCCCCCGAGGATTCCATGGCTGCGGTCCCCGAAAGAAAGCGATCCCTCCCCACCCATACGGCGGCTTCCGGCAGGCGGCGGGCCATGAGAGCGGGCTCGTCCCCAAAGCGGGAGGCCAACTCGGCAATATCCCCCTCTTTAGGAACCTGCTCGACCGCGTTGCGCCCCATCCTGCTCCCATACCCTCGGCTGAGGATAGCGACCCCGCATGGCGGCTCATCAGCAAGAAACCTAGCCATCCAGATGACGAAGGGAGTTTTTCCCGTCCCTCCCGCCACTATGTTCCCTACGCTGACGACGAAAGCAGGAAGCCGCCGGCGCTTCAAGGCGGCCCGGGCCTGGTCGCGCCGAAGCCCTTCGAGGTAAATCCGCGTCGTGAACCCAAGAAGCGGGAGCAGGCGGCGCATGGGCGAACAGGAGGATTGCTCATAAGGAGCGCTCCATGCCTCCGTCACCCATTCCGCGGCGCGTTGCAGATGCGTGCGGGACGCCTCCACCTCGGGGCGGACAAGAACCATGTCCTGAAGCCTCCGTCAATGACACCAGTCTACCGGATCTTGTTCAACCGGGAGCACCCATGTTCTCGAGACGCGCCGTTGGCCCCTGCCCGGCAGGGGAGACGCTCAGGCGGCCGCTTTTCTGCGCACAAGACGGCCAGGATGCTTTGGGTCCATAATATAGCTGTACCAGTACAATGAAGCAACGAACAAACACCCGCCAACGATATTGCCGAGCGTGACCGGCGCCAGATTTCCGAACACGATATTCGACCAGGTCAGGACGCCTATGTTTGCGGCGGACAAACCGGATGCCGCGACTATTTCGGGGGCGGACTTGGCGAACCGTCCGGCGGGGAGGTAGTACATGTTGGCGATGCAGTGTTCAAAATTGCTCATGACGAAGATCATGACGCCTAGGTAGCAACTGAGGCATTTGCTGATAACGTCCTGCGAGGCGAATGCCAGCCATACGGACATGCACACGCACCAGTTGCAGAAAATGCCCCTGACAAAGAGTTCATCCCATGGGATTGCGACTTTCGCCGCGGCGAGCTTGAGCGTATAAGCCCCTAGCATGTTGTTGTTGAAATGGAACAGGCCGGTTTTGTAGTAGAGCCATGCAAAGAAAACGGCGCCGACCGCGTTGGCGGACAACACCCAAAACCAACTCCGCATGAGTTCGACTGTCGAGACTTTGCCTTCCAGGTAGGACATCCAAAGGAGGCAGTTGCCTGTGAAAAGCTCCGCTCCTCCGGTGACCACGAACATGAGGCCGACGGAAAACACCGATGCGAGCATGAACCGCTGGAATCCCGCGCCCATGGAGGTGAGATCGTGGGCGACCATGATCGAACCCTGCGCTCCGAAGGAAATATAGAATCCTGCGGCAAGGCCCAACACGATCATCTTGCCGATGGTCATTCTTGCTCTTGTCTCTTGTATGGAGCAACACGCCCTGGCCACTTCCGCTGGTGCGATAAAGCTCATTGAAACCTCCTCTTCACTTGAGCGTTGAACGTCTGAGAACTTACTTTCGAGTTGGAATTCGTCCGTTTGGAAGTCGAAGCGGGAAGAACTCTTGAAAGCGGCGATTGGAAAAAAATCGACTGTCTTCAGGAGCGTCGCGAGGCATCGTCGAATCTTCTCAGGTCCTCTCCTGTCCTGATCCCTCCTCTATCTCTTCGTATTTGAACAGTGCGCACCCCTTGCATGCATCTATGCCGGGCCAGGGCTCTCCACCCTTGCCGAGAACCGACGGGCCGCCCATGGAGGCTGCGCGGCGGAGCAGACGGCCTGCGGCTTTCTTGACGTGGCCTCCAGGAATGAAGAGGTTCATCATGCTCATGTCGGTCTTTCCCGATGTTTTGCTGCCCGCGCACATGGTGGTCATATTAGGCGCATCGTTCAGATAGGCCCACACGGACCCGGAGCAAACCGCGGAGTTGGGCGTATGGTTGAACATGAGACTGCTTCGTCCCAATCCTCCCATATAATCGTTGAGGATATGATAGAGCTGGTAGGGAAGCGCCATAAAAAAAGCCACGCTGGGGTCCATCCCCACGGAGTCGAACATGCGCAGGGGAGCCATGTAAATCCCCATGCACTCGCCGAGCGGGAGTTTTGCTTTCGCCTGCACCGCCTGCCAGGCCAGTTCCTCGTCCATGAGATACTTCATATGCCGCTCGACGTCCGCCTTCCTGTCCAGCTCTCGAAAGCCAAACACAGGTTCGGCGTTCTCGCACAAGAGCCGCCGAGGGGGCATGAACATGGCCTTTCCACCGCTACGGGCCATGGCCAAATACTGGCAGTAGGTGATCTTCGCCTTGGGCTGGGCGTTAAGACTGTAGCGGATTCGCTCCGCTTCGTCGAAGCAGAACCGGACGCCTACTGGCTCGTAATCCAGCCTGATATAGTAAACATAAGCATCCGCGATGTCGGCGTAGGTTAGCTCGTTTTCGGATTTTGCGGCTATCTCTGCCATGGCCTCTTTTAGATTCACCTTTTCCTCCTGTCGGCGTTGGACTTGTTGGTGGTGTTCGAGCGCCCCGCTCCCTCGGAATGGAATAGGGCGTAATTATGTTTAGAAAAACACGTATAAAGTACAAGTGCATTCTATAGATGTCAACAACCTTTTAAAAATGGCGTCTGCCAAGCGCTTCTCCTCGGCAGCGGGAAGCATGATCGGACCAAATGCCTTTGCCTGAGCCCCGGCTCCCGGGTACAATGGAACTATTTAGAGAGAATTTTGATTTTGCCGCATTCAAATGCCGGAGAATTGGAATGGCCCCTATATCTTCACCGCATCCACGGTCCATGCGGTGGCTGCGAGCATCTCCATGGGTTGTTATAGGGTCGGTGTGCATCCTCGCTGGCATCATGGGCATACTGGCTGTCAAGAACGTGCATCGGGAGCGGGAATACATGGTGCGAACGCTCCTTTCGGAAGCGGGCATTCTCATGCGCTCCCTGGAGGCGATAAGCCGCAACACCATGATGAGGATGGGATGGGGCAGGAGCCAGATCCAGTCGCTCATGGAGGACGCCGCCGATCAGCCGGATGTGCTCTATGTGGCGCTCGCGACCTCCCGGGGGGTGATCGTCGCCCACAGCCGTCCGGAGCTGGTGGGGACCATGCTGGATCATCCTCCTCCGCCTGGCGATAAGCTGACCCATCGCTTCGTCAATGATGGAGATAAGGCGTTCGAGGTGAGCCGGGCGTTCCAGTCCTCCTACAGGTCGCGTCGCGGCATGCGCCGCACCGCCGCTGGGAACGCGCCCGCCTGCGCAGCCCCGGCGTCCGAGCAGCTCGACAAGGACCTCTATATCGTTGTGGGAATGGACCCTACGCCGTTCGAGCACGCCAGGCAGGAGGACCTCCAACAGATGGCGCTCCTTTTCGGCGTGCTCTTCATCGGCGGCGTGGCGGGGCTTCTCTCCCTGGTGTGGGGGCAGAGCTATCAGTCCGTCCGCCGCTCGCTCCGCGACGTGGAAGCCTTCACCTCGACCATCGTCAACCAGATGCCGGTCGGTCTCCTGGCCGCCGGGCCCAATGGCGTCATCCAGCGCGCGAACGATGCGGCCAGGGTCATCCTGAAGCGTCCTGTCGGGCCGGGCATGGACATCCGCAACATTCCCTGTTTCATCCCCATGGTGGAACGGGTGCGGAGCGAGGAGAGCGTTGTGGACGTCGAGGTGCAGTGCTCCATGGGAGACGCCCACGAAGCGCCCCTCCTGGTGAACGCCGCGCTCCTGCGCGATGGTCGGGGTCAGCCCGTCGGCTCCGTGCTTCTCTTCTCGGACCTTACGGGGATCAAACAGTTAGAGGAGCAACTGCGCCGCAGCGAACGCTTGGCCGCCTTGGGAAGGCTCGCGGCCGGAGTCGCCCACGAGATCCGCAACCCGCTAAGCTCCATCAAGGGGTTTGCAGCCATCCTGGCGGGAAAGGCGGGCGACGATCCGCAGGCGAAGAAAATCGCCGAAGTCATGCAACAAGAGGTGGAGCGGCTGAACGGGGTCGTTTCGGAGCTCCTCGACTTTGCCCGCCCGATAGAGCTCCACAAGCGAACGGTCCGTTGCGACGAATTGCTGCGCCGAACGCTGCGGCTGGTGGAAAAGGACGCGGAGCACCAAGGCGTTGCGATCGGTGTGGACGTGGCGCCGGAGGGATTGGAAGCAAAGCTCGACCCAGACCGCTTCTCGCAGGTGCTCCTCAATTTGTATCTCAACGCCCTCCAGGCCATGGAAAATGGCGGCTCTCTCAGCGTAGGCGTCCGCCCGGAGAACGGACAGCTGGTCTGGACCGTCGCCGATTCCGGATCGGGGGTCGCTCCGGAGCACCTACCACATGTCTTTGACCCATACTTCACTACAAAGGCGCGCGGAGTCGGCTTGGGGCTCGCGATTGTCCATAAGCTCGTGGAAGCCCACAACGGGGACATCGAGGCCGAAAGCCAGCCGGGGCGTGGGGCCCGGTTCATCGTGCGGATTCCCAGCTGATTTATTCCAGGGAGGTTGATTGTCCATGGCGAAACGCGTGAAGCCTCTGGTGCTTGTGGTGGATGATGACGCCGCTCACCGTTTGATGATAAGGACGCTGCTTGAAGACTGGGGATATGAGGTCCTTGAAGCGGGCGACGGAGAGGCCGCCGTGGCAAGCATTCGCCAGGGTGTGGCGGACCTCGTCCTCATGGACATGCGCATGCCGAAGATGGACGGCATCGAAGCGTCCAAAGCCATACATGCCTATAATCCCGCCATTCCCATCGTCGTCATGACGGCTTATTCCTCCATCCCTTCCGCAGTGGAGGCCTTGAAATCGGGGGCTTACGACTATGTCGCCAAGCCGCTCGATTTTGACGCTCTGAAGCTCGTCATGGAGCGCTCCCTGGAGCATACGCGGCTCCAGAAGGAGAACGAAGGGCTCCGCAGCCAATTGGCCCAGCTGCGCGTTCCGGACATGATAGGACGAAGCCCGGCCATGCAGAGCCTCATCGAAATGGTGACCCTCGTGGCCCCGTCCGAGGCCACGGTGTTGATAACGGGCGAGAGCGGAACGGGTAAGGGGCTTATTGCCCGGATCATCCACGCCAACAGCTCCCGGAGCAATAAGCCCCTCGTCGAGGTGAACTGCGCCGCCATACCGGAGACGCTTATCGAATCCGAACTGTTCGGCCACGAAAAAGGAGCCTTCACCGGGGCCAATCGGCAGCGCCGGGGGAGATTCGAGCAGGCCGATGGCGGGACGATTTTCCTCGATGAAGTCGGCGAGATGTCTCTCCCGATGCAGGCCAAGCTCCTTCGGGTGCTCCAGGACGGGGATATGCAGCGCGTGGGGGGAGAAGCGGTTATTTCGGTCGATGTGCGGGTGATAGCTGCCACGAATCGCAATCTCCAGGCCATGGTGGCCGCCGGGGCCTTCCGCGAGGACCTCTATTACCGTTTGAATGTGGTCAGCATCGAAGCGCCTTCGCTCCGGGGACGGCGCGAGGACATACCGGCTCTGGCCCAGCACTTCTTAAAAAAGTTCGCGCAGAAGAACCACAAGACCGTAAAAGGGATAACTCCGCGGGCCATGGACATCCTCATCAGGCATTCCTGGCCGGGGAACGTTCGTGAACTGGAAAACGTGATAGAACGCGCGGTGATCCTGCTGCGCGGGGAGTCTATCACCCCGGGGGAGCTTCCCCTTTCAATGCAACAGGCGCAGGATTCCCCTCCCGTCGTGGATTTTTGCGGCTCTGACTACACCCTCGCCGATATGGAAAAGCAGCTTATCCTGCAAGTCCTGGAAGACACGGGAGGCAACAAGAGCGAAACCGCCCGCCGCCTTGGGGTCACCCGCCGCACCCTGCAACTGAAACTTAAGAAGTACGAAGAGGAGGGCGGTCTGCCATCTTCCCTCTCCCCATCCGACGATTTTCCGGAGTAAAGCGGACGGCTTCCTGCTTGAGTCACCGCCGGATAGGCAATTTTTTCTTATCTCGCAGCATTTTTTTCCTGGGCCCGGGAGCGCTCCCGGCAAGGACTCCCGCCTGGAATCCACCAATAACTAATTGAATTTATATAGTATTTATACCTGGATCGTCCTTGGCTTCATAGTTGCATTAGCCCCTTTCGAGTCAAAGAGTTAGTGTCGTCGCTCTAACAGACGGAAGGATGAAAGCTATGCAGAATGCCGGGGTCAATGCCGCGCAGGCGATGATGAGCTTCATGGTGGGCGCGCAGGACAAAATCAGCCAGAAAGTCGCGGGCGGCGCGTTTTCTTCTGAGCTGGATTCGCAGCGGCAGGCGCTTTTGGGCAAGGGCTCCGGGTTGGTTCATGAGGGCGGCGAGACCGCCCAGTCCTCCGACTCCTCCACCGCGACAGCGGTGGAGACGACTCCCGAGGGAACAGAGCTGGGGACGCAAAACGGTTTATCGGACGCCGTCCGAACAAAGCTGGTTCGGGAAAAGGCCTCGGAGAAACTCTATTTTTCAAGGTCCGAACTGGCCGAAAGCGTCTTGGGAAAACTGGGAGTAAGCGCTCAGGACCGGCAGGACTGCAACTTTTCCAGTGACGATCAGGGCCGCGTCTCGATGAAATCACTCGCCGATGCTCTGGACTCCCTGCGGAAGAAACCCCAGGGCGCGGCTACGGCATCCCTTGAGGTTTCAGCCCAGGACGTTGTGGCGCTGCTTGGCTCCCTCCAGCAGGCGCAGGGGCAGAGCGTCTCCGATTCCGACATGGAAGGCCTCAAGATCGATGGCAAATCCTCCTATAACGCCACTGAGCTGACGGCCCTGCTGCAAAACGCGGCAGAGACGCTTGGGAAGAAGAGTCTTACGCATTTCGTGAGCGACCGGAATGGCTCCTCCACCGTGAACGACCTGGTGGACGAAACTTCCGCAACCTCCGGATTGACCGATAATCCCCAGCGACTGGTGCAGAGTCTCACGCCCTCCCTGTCGAATGGCGTGACCCCGGTTAAGACTTCCAAGGCCGCGATTTCTGGCGCAGCCGGGAATTCCGGGTCGCCCGAAGACGAAACGGGCAACGAGCAGGACGCGTCGTTCAGGCCTTTTATAGACGCCTACACCGGCTCATCCGCCGGGGCGATAGACGCAGCCGCGCCTTCTTCCCTTGAAGAGGCCCCATGGCCCGCGGACTCGGGCGATAACCGTCTCGCTAATTTGAAGGACGCGCTTCCCGGAGACGGGGAGAATGCGCTCCCGGACGCGGCGGATGGCAACATGGTGGTTGAAGATGCACTCCCCAGTGAGCAGGTTGGATTGCAGCGCAATTCCACCCTTGACGGGCTGCCTCCGCTCTCCTTTGGCTCCAGTTACCGGAATGTGCAGACGGCGGAAAATAATTCCTCCCCCACGACCGAAACCGTAACAGGCGCTCCCGCGTCTGCGGCCGAAGGGGACGCTTTGACAATGCAGGATGCTCCCGATGCGGACGGGGATGCTGAGGCAATCCGGGTTCTTCCGAATATCGTCGATGAATCTGCTGGGATTTCCGCATCCCGTGGCGGGAGCGGCGCTTCCTTCGCGGACGGCGGATCGGAGCGTGAGGACTCTCCATCTTTCGATGCGGTCCCTGGCCCTGGGACGGAGCGCGCAACCCGGATCGCGGCCGCAGACAATGCGGGCGTTTCGTTTGCGGACAGCCTTGGGAGCGATGCCGCTCCAGCCGCGGCTACCGCTTCGGTCGATGACGCTGCGGTTGAAAACGTGGGATTGTCCGAAGCCCTGAACGGCCTCTGGAAGGCCGCGGCGGGAGAGGATGACATAAAGACCGTTTCGGAAGCCAGCAACCTTTCTGCGCCGGTGAATCCTCTGGATGGCGACGAAAGCGGCGTTGACGGCTCCGACTTGCTTTCCGCTGCGGGGCGCTTTCTCCGGGGGCTTCTCGAATCCGCCGGTCTGAGCGGAGGAGCCTCCTCCGAGTCGGTAGAAGAAACCACACCTGCTTCCGTTAAGGACTCAGTCTTGGCGGACGTCGCGGGGGCCAACCAAGGCGTCGCCCCCGAACCGCCGATCGCAATGGGGCCTGCTGCATCACCCGCCATCTCCGCTGATGCCAGCGGGACGGACGCAGACGCAACCGTCACTGAAAAATTTATGGAGTACGCGCCAGCGCAGGCCCCGCAGATCACGAACCCGGACCCCGTGATTGCTTCCAATCAGCCCG